>JBDTPJ010000004.1:0-66383 GCA_039932755.1 Betaproteobacteria bacterium | reverse complement strand
CGCCACAATCAGGACGGTTTCTTCTACGCGCTGCTCCGCAAGGTCTGACGCGGGCGACTCCCCGGCGTCGAAAGGGTGGCGCTCCCACCCTCAGCCGCCGGACCTGAATTGCGACACGTCCCCGGCATGCCGTTGGCCCTTCCGATCCCTGCCCTGTCCTGCGCGCCGACCGCCCTACGTCGGCAGCCCGCGCATTCGCTTCCCGGGGTCGCCCTCGCGAGGTTCGTCTCGGCCACGCTCCGGGTCCTTTCCGCACTCGGTCTCGTCGCTGCCCTGGGATTGGTCGCGTCGGCGCCCGCCCGGGCCGACACGATTCCGGTCAAGTCCGCCGAACTGCGGATTGAAGAGGGTGAGGTCCTGCTCAACGCTGAGTTCGAATTTACGCTGAACCCCACGCTGGAAGATGCGTTGCAAAAGGGCATTCCGCTCTATTTCGTGCTCGAATTCGAGCTCACCCGGGGACGCTGGTACTGGCTGGACGAGAAGGTGACGCAGACTGCGCTGATGTATCGCGTTTCCTACAACGCGCTCACTCGGCAGTATCGGGTCGCGAGCGGGTTGCTCAACCAGTCGTTCAATTCGCTGGAAGAGGTCGAACGCTTCATCGGCCGGATCACCTCGCGGCCGGTAGCGTCGGCCGATGCGCTGACCAAGGGCGCCAAATATGAAGCCGCGGTGCGCCTGCGCCTGGACGTGAATCAGTTGCCCAAGCCCTTCCAGGTGAATGCGCTGGCCAACCGCGAGTGGACGCTCGCCTCCGAGTGGCAGCGCTGGAGCTTCACGCCATGAGTGCGTTGCCAGGCAAGCGCGGCATACGCTGGTTGCTGCTGGCATCGGCGTCGCTATCGGCGATCGCAGTCTTTCTGCTCGCCACCGCCACCGCCAACACGGCACTTTTTGCGCAGGGCTACGACCGCCTGCTGGTGATCAATGGCGTGCTGGTCGTGCTGCTGATGCTCGTCGTCGGCTGGCAGCTCTGGCAATTGCGCCGCAATCTCAAGGCTGGTGTCTTCGGCTCGCGTCTCGCGATCCGCCTCGTACTGCTGTTTGCGCTGGTGGCGGGATTGCCTGGCGCGCTGGTCTACGCCGTGTCGGCGCAGTTCATTGGCCGCAGCATCGAAAGCTGGTTCGACGTGCGCGTGGACCGCGCGCTCGACAGCGGCCTCACGCTGGCCGACAGTTCGCTCAAATACCTGCTCAACGATACGACCAACAAGGCGACCCAGCTCGCCGTTGCGCTTTCCGACGCGCAGGGCAATCTCTCCTCGGCGTTGAACCGCTCCGCGGAACAGTCCAACGTGTTCGAGGCGACGTTGTTCACACCGACAGGCGGCGTGCTGGCGATGGCCGGCACCGGCGGCGTGCGTTCCACGCCCGAACCACCGCCACCGGAAGCGCTGCGGCTGGCGCGACTGCAGCAGCCCTACAAGAAAATCGAGGAGACCGGTGAAGGGGGCCTCATCCTGCGCGTGGTAGTGCCGGTCAATACGGACGACGTCACCAATCCACTGAAGTTGTTGCAGGTTGTCGAGCCGGTGCCCAAGGCGCTGGCGCAGGAGGCCGAGCGCGTGCGCTCCGGCGTGCGCGACTATCGTGAATTGACGCTGCTGCGCACCGGGCTTAAGCAGCTCTACCAGCTTACCCTGGCGCTGACGCTGCTTCTGGCGCTGACGACCGCGCTGGGTCTCGCGGTCGTGCTGTCCGAGCGTTTTGCCGCGCCGCTCGGGCTGCTGGCCGAAGGCACGCGCGCCGTGGCTCAGGGCGACTTCACGCGCCGCCAGCCCGTGGTATCGCGCGATGAGCTGGGTGTGCTGACCGAGTCGTTCAACACCATGACGGCACAACTTGCCGACTCCCAGGTAAAGGCGGAAGAAAGCCGGCACGCGACGGAAACCACGCGCGCCTATCTCGAAAGTGTCCTGGGCAACCTGTCTTCCGGCGTCATGGCTTTCGATGAAGGACATAGCCTGCGCACCGTCAATCCGAGCGCTGCGGTCATACTGCAGCAGCCGCTGGCGGAGTTGCTCGGGATGCCGCTGACCGAGTGGGGCAAGCGTTTGCCTGCGCTGGCGTCGTTCGCCGAACTCGTCGCCGAAGGCTTTCGTGGCAGCCGTGACGGGCAGTGGCAGAAGGAGGCCGAATTGGGTGTGGCCGCGCACTCCCGGACTTTGCTGATGCGTGGCACGCGCCTGCCAGGCACGGTGGAGGCGGCAGGGTACATCGTGGTGTTCGACGACGTGTCCGAGCTGGTGCAGGCACAGCGCGATGCTGCGTGGGCGGAAGTTGCGCGGCGCCTTGCCCACGAGATCAAGAATCCACTGACGCCGATCCAGCTCTCGGCCGAGCGGCTGGCGGTTAAGCTCGCCCCCAAGCTCGAGGGCCCTGATCAGGAAACGCTGAAGCGCGGAACGCAGACCATCGTGTCGCAAGTCGGCGCCATGAAACACATGGTAGACGACTTCGCCATTTATGCCCGACAGCCCCGACCCGGCCAACTCCAGCAGGTGGACATGGCAACCCTCTTGCTTGACGTGCTGGGTCTGTACGACAATCTGCGCCCCCACGTTGCGTTATCCTTGGCCGAAGATCCGGTACTGGTGCAGGGCGAACCAACCCGTCTGCGCCAGGTGTTCCACAATCTTCTCTCGAACGCGGTTGAGGCACAGGTCGATGTGGCCGAGCCGCAATTCGCGATCAGCCTGACCGCAAATGACCGGGAGGCCACGCTCACATTTTCCGATGGCGGCCCCGGTTTTGCGCAGGACGTGCTGGCGCATGCGTTCGAGCCGTACATAACGACCAAAGCGAAAGGAACGGGCCTGGGGCTCGCGATCGTGAAAAAGATTATTGATGAGCATGGCGGGCGCGTCGTGCTCGAAAACGTGCAGCCGCATGGCGCGCGCGTAACGTTGCATTTCCCGGTCCTAGCGACCGCGAAAAATGCCGCTGCCGCGGCCTGACGGAAAAGTACATGGCACTGCTCAGGGAAATTCTCATCGTCGACGATGAAGTCGGCATCCGCGAACTGCTCTCGGAAATCCTCGAGGACGAAGGCTATCGGGTGGCGACCGCGGAAAACGCAGGCGAGGCGCGCGCCTACCGGCAGCGGCAGCAACCCGCACTCGTGCTGCTGGACATCTGGATGCCGGACACGGATGGCGTGACGCTGCTGCGCGAGTGGGCGGGCAATGGCCTCCTGACGATGCCGGTGGTGATGATGTCCGGACACGGGACGATCGAGACCGCCGTCGACGCCACCAAGATCGGCGCATTCGACTTCCTGGAAAAGCCGATCGGCTTGGCGAAGCTGCTCGCCACCATCGCCCGCGCGTTCAAGGTCGCGGCGACGCAGGAGCCGCGCCATGTTTCGCTGGCCGCGCTCGGCGCGGGGGCGGCAGTTCGCGAAACCGAGCGGGCGTTGGACCAGCTCATCGCGGCGCGGCGCGCGATCCTGATCGTTGGCGAACCCGGGGCCGGGCATGACATAGCGGCGCGTGCGCTGCAGATGCCGGATGCGCCATGGATTTCTCTGGCGAATGGCCAGCGGCTGACCGCGAACCCGCTTGCGCTGATCGAGGAGGCGCACGAGGGCACGCTTTACTGCGCCGAGATCGGGCAGTACTCCAAGGCCGAGCAGAAGGGCCTGTCGTTCCTGTTGCCCAAGCTTGAAAAGCACAATGTCACTCTGGTCTGCACCAGCGCCGAGCCGCTGGGCAATCTCGCGGCCGAGGGCAAATTCGACGCGGCACTCCTTGCAGAACTTTCTTCCGGCGCGGTCATGCTCCCACCGCTGCGCACACGGCGCGAGGATATCCTCCCGCTGATCGAGCGCTTCTGGCGCGAGGCGAACAAGGGCGCGGTCACGCCGCCGTTGCTCTCGGCGCTGCCGCCGGCTGCGCTGACGACGCTCTCCGGTGCGCATTGGCCGGGCAATCTCGATCACCTGGCCGGCGTGGTGCAGAACCTCGTGCTGTTGCGAGGCGAGGTCACCACGGATCTCGTGAAGCGCCTTCTGGGTGAGGCGGCGGCGCCCAACCCGTCGCTTGCGCCGGAGATCACCGCGCGGTTCTTCGAACTTCCGCTGCGCGAGGCGCGCGAGGCGTTCGAGCGCATCTACTTCGAGCAACTGCTTGGCAAGGAGCAAAGCAACATGAGCAAGGTTGCGGAAAAGGCGGGACTCGAACGCACCCATCTCTACCGCAAATTGAAGCAGCTCAACATACGCTTCTCGCGGCGCACGGACGAGACACCGGCAACGTAGTCCCGCGGCATCGTTCCCCTTCCACTGCATTCCTCTGCATTTGTTCACTTTGCTGCACTACGCGTGAGCGCCTCCGCACCCGATCGCAAACGCTCGGCCGCCTTGGTGGTCGGCGCCATCGGTGTCGTCTACGGCGACATCGGGACCAGTCCGTTGTACACATTGCGGGAGGCGTTCCACGGGCCGCATGCGCTCCCAGTGACGCCGGCCAATGTGCTGGGTGTGCTCTCGGTGATCTTCTGGGCGTTGTTGATCATCGTGACCCTGAAGTACGTGACGCTGGTGCTGCGCGCGGACAATCGGGGCGAGGGCGGCGTGCTGGCGCTGACCGCGCTCGTCTCGCGCGGCCTGGAAGGTCAGCCTCGACGGCGCTGGTGGCTGGTGGGCTTCGGCATCTTCGGCGCCGCGATGTTCTACGGCGACGGCATGATCACGCCGGCGATTTCCGTGTTGTCGGCCGTGGAAGGCCTGGAAGTCATGGCGCCCGGGCTGCATCAATACGTCGTGCCGACCACCTTGTGCATCCTGGTCGCGCTGTTCGCCATCCAGCGCCATGGCACCGGTCGTGTCGGCGCATTCTTCGGCCCGGTGATGTGCGTTTGGTTCGTCGTGATCGCCGCGCTCGGCATCGCGGGTGTGGTGCGCCATCCGGGCGTGCTCGAGGCGCTCAACCCGACGTACGCGATCGCTTTTTTCGTTGGCAGCCCGACACTGTCGTTCCTGGCGCTCGGTGCAATCGTGCTGGCGGTGACGGGCACGGAGGCGCTCTACGCCGACATGGGACATTTCGGCAAGTCGCCCATTCGCCGCGCCTGGGTCCTGTTCGTGATGCCTGCACTCGTGCTCAATTATTTCGGGCAGGGAGCGCTGATACTGTCCGACGCGGCGGCAGTGAAGAACCCGTTTTATCTGCTGGCGCCCACGTGGGCCTTGCTGCCTATGGTGATACTCGCGACCTGCGCGACCGTCATCGCCTCGCAGGCGGTCATTTCCGGGGCGTTCTCGCTGACGCGGCAGGCCATCCAGATGGGTTACTGCCCTCGCCTCACGATCATGCATACGTCCGAGAAGCAGATCGGGCAGATCTACGTCCCGTTCATCAATTGGGCGCTGCTCATCGCCGTCATCCTACTGGTCATTGGATTCAGAAGTTCGAGCAACCTGGCAGGCGCCTACGGCATCGCGGTAACGCTTGCGATGTTGATCGATTCGATCTCGCTGTTCGTGGTGATGCGGCGCCTATGGATGTGGCCCATGGTATTTGCCCTGGCCGTGGCCGTTCCGTTCGTGCTGATCGACTTCGCGTTCCTGGCCTCGAATTCGCTCAAGATTCCCGAGGGGGGCTGGTTCCCGATATTGAGCGGCATCGTCGTGTTCACACTCCTGACAACATGGAAGAAGGGCCGTGCGATGCTGATGCGAAGACTTTCCGACGATGCCATGCCGCTTGATCTTTTCATCCAGAGCATCGAAGCGTCACCGCCGACGCGTGTGACAGGCACATCCATTTTCCTTACGTCGACGCGCAACAGCGTGCCGCATGCGCTGCTGCACAACCTGAAGCACAACAAGGTGCTGCACGAACGCGTGGTGTTCCTGACGGTATTGACCGAACACATCCCCGTAGTGCCGACCGATGATCGCTATGAGGCCCTGCCGCTGGGCTGCGAATTCTTTCAGATCACGGCGCGCTACGGCTTCAAGGAAGACCCGGACATACCGGAACTCCTGGAGCAGTGCGGGCGCGACGGGTTCGTCTTCGACATGATGGAGACTTCGTTCTTCGTGTCGCGTGAAACGCTTATACCCACCGTGGCGCCGGGCATGGCCCTGTGGCGCGAGCGGCTGTTCGTTTCGATGTCCAAGAACGCAACCAAGGCCTCGGACTTCTTCAGCATACCGTCCAATCGTGTGGTGGAGCTTGGGACGCAAGTGGAACTGTAGGACTGGCGCAGAGGCTCGCTAGCGGTAATTCCCTCCTTGGACTTGCCCTGCCGCGATTGAGCGCGGTTACAAAGTCTGTGACATCTGCCCGCGGATCGACTTCATCGCCTTGCTCTCGATCTGACGGATCCGTTCAGCGGATACGCCATATTCATCGGCCAATTCCTGCAGCGTCGACGTCGAGTCGTCCTCGCGCAGCCAACGCGCCTCGATGATCCGGCGGCTGCGATCGTCCAGTTTCGCGAGAGCGGTATTGAGCCCGCGCGTGCGATGCTGGGCCGTCTGCTTGCGCTCGAAGATGCGCGCGGGTTCGTCGTCGCTGTCCGTTAGGTAAGCGATTGGCGAAACGCTGTTTTCCTCGTCGCCAGGCGTCGGATCGATCGAAATGTCGTGGCCGGTGAGGCGCGTTTCCATTTCCACCACTTCCTCCGGCTTGACACCCAGGTCCTTCGCGATGGCTTTGGCGTCGGCCACCGACAGCGCGGCCGAACTCACCTTCATGCTGCGCAGGTTGAAGAAGAGCTTGCGCTGCGCCTTGGTGGTGGCAACTTTGACCAGACGCCAGTTGCGCAGGATGTACTCGTGCATTTCGGCGCGGATCCAATGCAACGCGAACGAGACCAGGCGCACCCCGCGCTCGGGATCAAACCGGCGCACGGCCTTCATGAGGCCGACATTGCCTTCCTGGATCAGGTCGGCCTGCGGCAGGCCGTAGCCGGCGTAATTGCGCGAGACGGCCACCACCAGTCGCAGGTGCGAAAGCACGAGCGAGCGAGCGGCGTCGATATCATCCGTCGACTGTAGCTTGCGTCCCAGCGCGGTTTCCTGTTCCTGGGTCAAAAGCGGGAACCGGTTCACTGCCTGGATGTAATGATCAAGGCTCCCCAGTGAGGCGGGAGTCGGGAAAGCCAGCGTCGTGCTTGTCATGCCAGGTCTCCAAAAAAGGGCGCTACAGACACGGTCCGAAGAATTCAACCGCAGGCGCCAGAGTTGATTTTAGCACTCGACACATTGGAGTGCTAAGTGTGCGCCAAGTTCCCGACTAAATCAATCGGGTTTAGCTTGGAGTACCGGGAAGGGGGGTCAGGTTCCATTGCTGGGGTTGGACAAATTGATCCAATAAATAGGGACCTCTTCAAGAGTGTGAGCGAACACTAACATGACGCATCCTCGACGTGCGCCCCTCGCAAATCAAGAGTTTGCCATGCGTTCCCACGCCTGTCCCAAGACGGGGGACCTCCGTCAAGGCGAAGCGGACCGCCGTTTCGAACGATCGTCGACTACTTTCTTCGCCCCACTAGAATTGCACCCTCGTCCGACGAATCCCTTTCGAGCGCCTTCCCATGCCGTCGCCCCAAGCAATGACCAGCAAAGAGTGGTACGTCGTGCTGACGCTGCTCGTCTTTGCCGCGATCTGGCTGTTCCTGCCCGTCGTGCCCCAACCTCAGGGCTACCACGGGTTTGCGGATCAGCGCCAGTTCCTGGGAATACCCAATGCGGCGGACGTGCTGTCCAACCTCGCTTTTGTGATCGTGGGCCTGCTTGGTTTGTTGCGCCTGCACCATCGAACCGAACAACGGCGCCCGCCGCTAGAGCCGGTCGTCCGATACAGCCTGAATGTGTTCTTCGTGGGACTCTTCCTGACGGGTTTCGGGTCGGCTTATTACCACTGGAACCCGGCCAACAAAACGCTGGTCTGGGACCGCCTGCCGATGACGATCGTCTTTGCGGGCCTCTTCGGGGCCGTTCTCGCCGAACGCGTCAGCGAGCGCAGTGGAGGGGCCATCCTGATCCTGATGATGCTGCTTGGGTTCGGGAGCGTTTACTACTGGAAGGCGACGGGCGACCTGGCCATGTATGCGGTCATCCAGTTTGGCGGCATGGCGGCCATCCTGTTGCTTTTGAGCCTGACGGCCAAGGGCGACGATCCCTTTCCCTGGTGGACGTTGATCGCCTGGTATGGTGTGGCCAAGCTCCTTGAAGGCGGCGATGTTCTCGTATGGAACGCATCCCGCGAATTGATTGCGGGGCATGCGTTGAAACATCTGACTGCGGCCATAGGCGGATTGGCGATCGCCCACGCGTTGCGCCCTGCCCCGGCCGCCGTGTCGCTACGCCCTTGAAGCGTAACGTCGCACTTTCGCGTTCCAATGTTCGCATCCGAAGTCCTGGTGCTTGTGTCGATGACAAGCACTGAATCGCGCGGCGCACCGGGCATTCCGGCGAGGCTATGGAGAGCGCTTGTCTGGCTCCTGCACGCGCTCGGCTATTTTTGCGGGTTCTTGCTGTTGGTCTGGGCGACGTTGGCCATCAATTCTTCCAACCTGTCCTGGCCGTGGCCTCGGCTCACGCTGGCGGCTGCCTTTGGCGCGTTCGGTGCCTGGGCACTCTGGATCACGCGCCGGCCGCGCATGCCGTGGGTGTTCGCGGCATTGTTTCTGGTCGTAGATCGCGAGGTGTCGCTCGCGCATCTCAAGGGCGTGGATTTTTTCGTGTCGTTCTGGATGGACGGCCCCATCGGGCAAACGTTCCTGAGCTTCATGTTCGACAATGCGCCACCGATCAGCATTTCCATCGAAACGCGACCCGAAGCCGGCGAAAGGTACTTACCGATCGCATCGATGTTCAAGCAGTATGAATTGATCTACATCGTGGGCGATGAGCGCGACCTGATCCGGTTGCGCACCAACTACCGGGACGAGGAGGTTTTTCTGACGAGGTCAGGCTTGCGTGGGCAGCAGCGCGTCCACGAATTCCCGCGCCACGAAGGGCCGCAGGTCGTCGATCTGTTCGCCCACCCCGATGAAGCGCAATGGCACCGGATGCTGTTTGGCGATGGCCGCAACGACCCCTCCTTTTGCGCTGCCATCGAGCTTGGTAACGACGAGGCCCGTTAGGCCGACGGCCTGGTCGAACGCGCGTACTTGCGCGAGCGCGTTCTGGCCCGTGTTGGCGTCGAGTACCAGCAGCACCTCATGGGGCGCGTTTTCCTGCGCCTTGGACAGTACGCGTTTCACTTTGCGCAACTCTTCCATCAGGTGCGTTTGTGTAGCCAGGCGTCCCGCAGTGTCTGCAAGCACCACGTCGATGCCGCGCGCGCGCGCCGCGGAAACGGCATCGAACATGACGGCGGCCGGGTCACCGCCGGCCTGCTGGATCACCGCGACACCGTTGCGCTCGCCCCACACGGTCAGTTGCTCCCGCGCCGCAGCGCGAAAGGTGTCGCCTGCCGCCAGCAATACCGACAAATTCTGCGATTGGAGCCATTTGGCGAGCTTGCCGATAGACGTGGTCTTGCCGGCGCCGTTGACGCCCACGAGCATGATGACGAACGGGCGTTGCGCACCCACGACCAGTGGCACCTCGAGCGGCGCGAGCAAGTGGGCCATCGATTCCGCCAACGTTGTACGCGGGTCTGCGTTGGCGCCCGCGCGTTTCCAGCGCACCTTGAGGTCATCCAGCAGGTGATGTGTCGCGTCCACGCCCACGTCGGCAGTAAGCAGCGCCCCTTCGAGTTCCCTGAGCGCGTCGTCATCCAGAACGCGACGCACGAAGACGTCGCCCAGTGCATTGGCAAGCTTTTCCCGCGACAGGCCGAGTCCTGCCTTGAGGCGATCCGTCCATGACGGTTTTTCCGGCGCGGCGGAGTCGGCGGGATTTTTCTTGAACAGGTCGAACATGGCGGGGTGGCCCCGACGCTACGAAGTTCGAGGCCTTGAATGCCGGCGGAAGCTAGAATTCTACCGGTTCCCCCCTTTGCTCCCCGACCATCCACCCAGTTTTCCTCAGTTCCCCCCGGTTGTCCTCACGGCCCCTCTCATAACTTGCCCATGCCGCCTGCCCATGCCAACCGCGTACGAATAATCGGCGGCCGGTTCCGTGGCCGCGTGATTCGCTTTCCGGCCGCGACGGGATTGCGCCCAACGCCGGATCGCGTGCGCGAAACCCTGTTCAATTGGCTGGGACAGGACCTGCGTGGACAGCGCACGCTCGACCTGTTTGCCGGCAGCGGTGCACTGACCATGGAGGCCCTGTCGCGCGGTGCGGCATTCGCGGTGGCCGTCGACAGCAATCCCGACCTCATCCATGCCCTCGCGGAAACCTCGAAGCTGATCGGCGCCACAGGGCTCATCGCGCAAGTCGCCGACGCGCGCCGCTTTCTCTCGCGAGACGCGGGCGCGTATGACGTGATCTTCCTCGACCCGCCGTTCGCCCGTGATGAGTGGGCCTGGCTCCTGCCCGCGTGCGCGGCCCGTCTCGCGGAAGGCGGATTCATCTATGCCGAAGCCGGACGGGCGCTTGAGGCCCAAGGCGGGCTCGACATATGGCGCCATGCCAAGGCCGGCGCGGTGCATTATCATCTGTTCGTCCGCGCGCAAGCCCCTGCTCCCGCGGGCACCCTTCCCATCGCCCCGCCATGATCAAAGTCGTCTATCCCGGCACCTTCGACCCTTTCACCTGCGGTCACGAAGACCTTGTGCGGCGCGCAGCCCGGGTCTTCGATCGCGTGATCTT
Source organism: Betaproteobacteria bacterium (assembly GCA_039932755.1). Taxonomy (GTDB): domain Bacteria; phylum Pseudomonadota; class Gammaproteobacteria; order Burkholderiales; family Casimicrobiaceae; genus VBCG01. Next base: position 55,663 of record JBDTPJ010000004.1, on the reverse strand, counting down.
GGGCGTGGCGGACAGCGAATCCAAGCGACCGATGTTCACTGCGGCGGAACGGGTGGCGATGGCGCAGGACACGTTAAGTACGCTTGGCAACGTTGAGGTGACCGGTTTCTCGGGCCTGCTCATGGACTTTGCCCATGCGCAGGGAGCGAAGGTCATCTTGCGCGGCCTGCGCGCAGTGTCGGACTTCGAATACGAATTCCAGATGGCGGGTATGAACCGGCACCTGCATCCAGACGTCGAAACCCTGTTTCTCACGCCCTCGGAGCAGTACACGTTCATTTCGGCCACGATCGTGCGCGAAATCGCTCGTTTTGGCGGCGATGTCTCGCATTTCGTGCCGCCCATCGTCGACGAGCGGATTCGTGCGCGGGTAGCCGAAATCAATCTCGCCAAGTGCTGACTGGGGCATCGCGATGGCCCTGATGATTACCGACGAGTGCATCAATTGCGACGTGTGCGAGCCGGAGTGCCCGAATGACGCAATTTCGCAAGGCCCCGAGATCTACGTCATCAATCCAGCCAAGTGCACCGAATGCATCGGCCATTTCGACGTGCCGCAGTGCCGCGAGGTTTGCCCAGTCGACTGCATTCCAGTGTCTTCGGATCATGTCGAGACGCCGGCGCAGCTGCGGCTCAAGTATGAAGGCCTGATGGCGATAAAGGTCGCGAGCTAACCCCTTCGGCGCTTCCGCCTTAGTTACTCCTCCCTGCGCGAGCTCGATGAGCACGGATTGCGCTCGACCTTTGCCAACGATTGAGGCATTCTTTGAAGCGTAGAACCACGGATTTTGATGAGCGTTTGCAGAGATCAAAATCTATCTCCGTTCACCCTGGGCTAACAACTATTGAGAAATTGCACCTGGCTCCATGGGGCAAGTGACATCTCTTCTCGCGGCTGTCGGTCAAGGTAAGCCCGAAGCCCTCGGCGAGTTATACGCACTCCTCTATCCGGAGTTGCGCCGCTTGGCCCATTCGCGGGTGCGACGAAGTGGCGACATGACTTTGGTCCAGACCACCTCTCTGGTGCACGAGTCGTACCTGCGATTCGAGAAATCGGGCGCCGTTGCGATCGCCGATCGCGGACAGTTCATGGCCTATGCGGCGCGCGTGATGCGCTCCGTCGTCGTGGACGCCATCCGCGCACGAAACGCTGAACGCCGCGGTGGTGCCGCGGTTCATTTCGAACTTGACGAAGCGGATATCAATTGGGCACCTCGCGATCGCGACGATGAAGTCTTGCGCGTGCACGAGTCCTTGGAAGAGCTGGCGGCCATCGACGCGCGACTCGTGCAGGTGGTCGAGATGCGCTATTTTGCAGGCATGAGCGAGGTCGAGGTTGCGCAGGCGCTGGGCCTGGGAGTGCGCACCGTCGCTCGAGATTGGGAAAAAGCGAGGCTCTTCCTGCATGCATGCCTTCGCTGAACGCGCGTCGCGTCTCGATTGGCAAGAGATATTCACTCTCCTCGATACCGCTCTCGACCTCGAGTCTATCGAACACGCCGCCTGGATCGAGGCATTGCCGGCCGGGCAGGCGCGGCTGTCGCCGATGCTTAAGTTGCTGCTGCACGCGCACGCTGACGTCGGCACGGTCGACTTTCTGCGGGTGCCGGCAACCTTGGCGATGCCTTCCGAGCCAATGCCGCGGGCCCCCGTGGCGCGATCGCTCGTGGGTCCTTACCGGCTCCTGCGTGAAATTGGTCAAGGCGGCATGGCCAGCGTGTGGCTCGCAGAACGCTCCGATGGACTGCTCGAGCGTCAGGTCGCGTTGAAGTTGCCGCACGTGAGCTGGGGCTTAGGATCGTTCGCCGAGCGCATGGTGCGCGAGCGAAATATCCTCGGATCGTTGACGCATCCGAACATCGCACGTCTGTACGACGCTGGCCTCGCCGCTGACGGTCGCCCGTTTTTGGCGCTCGAATACGTCGATGGCCAGCCCATCGATGCCTATGCTACGGCGGCGGGACTCACCATACGCGCCCGGGTCGAGCTCATCGTGCAGATGGCGCGAGCGGTCGCGCACGCGCACGCGCGCCTCATCGTTCACCGAGACTTGAAGCCTTCGAACATCGTTGTCGATGCGCAGGGCAGGGCCCATTTGCTGGACTTCGGCATCGCGAAGCTTGTGGACCCGCAGTTCGCCGACGTGGCCGATGAGGGTTCGCAACTCACGCAAGCAACTGTCAGGGTGCTCACACCCGACTATGCGTCACCGGAACACATTCGCGGCGATCCGATCGGCACGGCTTCCGACATCTACTCTCTGGGTGTGGTGATGTTCGAATTGCTCGCGGGTGTGCGTCCTTACCGGCTGCCTTCCGGCTTGGGGCCTGCGGCACTGGCCGAGGCCATCGCACGCGTCGAGGTGCCGCGTGCCAGCATTACCGCGGGTGAAGGCGTCCTGCGACGCCAGCTTTCGGGCGATTTGGATGCCATCCTCGCCAAGGCGCTGGCCAAGTTCCCCGGTGAGCGATACGCCACCATGGACGCGCTGGCGGACGATTTGGAGCGCCATCTGCGCGGTGAAGCCGTCCAGGCGCGCCCCGCCGCGCGCTGGTACCTTGCCGAGCGCTGGGTTCGGCGGCACAAGATTGAAACGGCGGTTGCGCTGGGGCTGCTCCTGGCATTGCTCGGTGGCGCCTACGCGCAAGCGGCGGTGCTGGTCGCATTGGGCGTCGGCGCTCTGGTCGCGCTCTGGCAACGCAACCGCGCGCTGCGAGAGGCCGAGCGCGCTCGAGCCGCCTTGGCGCGCGCCGAGCAGGTCAAAAATTTTATTGCATCCATCTTCACGCAAGCGGTGCCCCGCACGGGCCATGGCGGCGCTGTGACAGCAGTCGACCTGCTGCGGGCCGCCGCACGTCGCGTTGAGACCGACCTTTCGGCTCAACCCGAAATAGCAGCTGAGTTGAGCGCCCTGATCGGTACCAGCTTCATTGAGCTGGGAGATTATCGCGCCGCGCTGGAATGGATGCCGAAGGTCGTGCAGCGATGCACGCTCACCCTGGGCGCAACCCACTATCTCAGCCTCAATTGCCGCCGTCGCCTCGTCGAGGCGGCCAACTCGATCGGCGAGTTGTCAGTGTCCGAGCCGTTGCTGTTGGCGCTGGTGAGTGATCTACGCGATGTGCAGCCTGCGCAAACCGAGTTGCTCGTTCATGCCCTCAAGAGCCAAGCCTTCGTGCATACCAAACGCGGACGCGAAACCGCAGCCATGGCGGCGCTTAACGAAGCCGTCGAGATCGCGATACAACACTTCGGGCCCGCCAGTGAACTCGCGCTCGGGGCGCGCGGGGCGCTCTCCAATACGTTCATGCATTTCGGCCGCGCGAGGGAGGCACTTGCCGCCATCGAACCGGCGCTGGCACCTGCGCGCGCGGCCTTCGGTGCGATGCGTCCTCATCCGATGTTGCTGGTCGTCGAACGCTTTTACGGCGACGCGCTGGCACGCGATAACCGTCCCCGCGAAGGGGTGATCGTTCTGCGCCAGGTGCTGGCCGAGCAGCGTGCCCTCGATGCCGAAGAAACGGCGCGCGTGCGAATTGACATGACACTGCTCCTGAACGCGCTGATGCTGGGCGGCCATTTCGACGAGGCGGAGGCGCTGGTGGTGCAATCCGAGGCATTGCACGAGCGCCTGACCGGCGGCGTCAACGATGAGGGCATCACCCAGGCCATGCGCCACAGCCTGATCTGCGCGCTGCGCGGTGACGGCGAGGGGGCGGTGCGGCATCTCGAACGCGCGGACGCGTTGGCCGCCGCGACCGGCGACGCCGAGAGGCTCGCCAGCGACCGTTTACCTCTTCGAGTACTGGCGCTGGCAACGGCTGGGCGATCGGCAAAGGCAGTGGAGCACGCCGACGCGATGCGGCTGCATGTGGCTACGCTATCGGACAACGCCCTCGTTCGGGACACCGCCCTCGTTCGCCTTCAACGCGCGCGAGCTTTTGCACTGCGCACCGCTGGCTCGCCGGACGACGCTCGCGCTGTCGCGGAAAATGCGGTGGCGGTCGCCGCCCAAGGTGGCTGCACCGCGCTTGAGCATGGGCTGGCGCTTGCCGAGGCGGCGCATTGCCTCGCGGCCACCGGCGCGCATGCGCAAGCGGACCTGCAATGGCGCGCCGCACTGTCCGTATGGGACGCGGGGCAGGTCGATGGCCCGGAGGTATTGCAGCCGGTTCATGCCGCGCTTGCGCTTCTCCACGCCAGGCGCTAAGACCCTCCCGCGGCGCCGGCCGCATCCCACACCAGAGGTAACCCCGAGAAATTTTGGGGCGGGTGGCATTTTCTCGGCACAAATCGCGTTTCAGTGGATAGGGGCAGCAATTGGCCTGCGACCGAAGAAAAACGCAAGCGCAAGCATAACCGTGCGCCGATTCAGCCAGTGCCTACCGGAGAGCCACGTATGAAAAAAGACCACCTCAACAGCACGTTGCTTGCGGCGCTAACGCTACTTGTCGCAGTCATGGTCTCCGCCTGTGGCGGTGGCGATGGCGACAACTCGTCCGTTGTCGTGGACGCCGACGGCTGCGTCACGGAACCGGGGCGCGTTCCGACCGACACCCCAGTTTGTCGCGGCAAGACGAACTTCCACGACCGCGCGCTGGCGGGGCTGGATGGTAACGGCCGAGCGTGTTCCGACTGTCACATGGATACCGAGAACTTTCAGCTGACCCCGGCGGCCGCGAAGGCAAGGCTCGCTCAGATGACCGCGACGGGCGTTGACGATCCGCTGTTCCGGGCCATCGACGCCAATGACTTCCGGGTGAACGGTGCGGCCGCGCACGATTTCACCAATCTGACCGAGAACGGTCTGATTCGCGTCCCGATCCCGCTGCCCGCGAACGTAAAGCTCCTGGATTGCGGGGCGACAGTTCCGTGTCCGGCATCGGCCCGGCCGACCAGCGAAACCGTCGCCGACGTTTGGCGCTCGGTTCCCTCGATCCTCGACGTCAAAATCACCGGCCCGGATGGAGCAGGCCCAACGTGGTCGCGAGGACCCAACCTCCAGGGCGGTTACCAGCTCGACGGGCGCTTTGACACGCTGCAGACCCAAGCGCTGGCTGCGCTCCAGGTACATGCGGGTGTCGCGTACGACCCGTCGACGAGGTTCCTGGATGACCTGGCGGCCTTCCAGAACACGAAGTTCTCCTCTCCGGGCGTGAAGGCGCTCTCCGACGCCATCGCCGTCGGCGCGAGCCCGCTGCCGGATCCAGACCCCGCGCTCGACCCCCTCGAAACCATGGGCAAGGCGGTGTTCATCCGTTCCTGCGGACAGTGCCACGGCAACCAAGGCGGCCATCCGAGCGGCAGCACGCCGATTCTGCAGGGCACCCCGGGGACGCCCACCGCGATGGCCCGGTACCACGACATCGCGACCGCCTGTCCTCGGCCGGTCGATAATTTCAATCCGCCGCGATTCGTGTTCGCGGTATGTAGCGCGAGCCAAATGAAGAACGTGCGGACCTACGAGATCACCAACAGCGGCGCCGCGCCCAGCGGGAGCCCTTGCGGCGGCGCGCCTCCACAGCCGGCTTGCGTTACCCGCGTCACGACAACCGATCCGGGGCGCATGCTGCTCACCGGATACCCCGTCGCTGGTGGCCCGGGCGACATCCAGCACATGGACATCCCGGGCCTGCGCGGCATCAGTCGTACCGCGCCGTATTTCATCAACAACTCTGCAGCGACGCTCGAGGAAATGCTCGAGCACTACAAGCAATTTTTTATCCGCGTGCAGATCCAGAACGCCGCCGCACCGCTCTTGACTACGCAGCCGGGCGTGCTGCCGCCAGTCGTCGATCGCCCGTTTACCGATGCGGAGGTTCCGGCACTCCTCGCTTACCTGCGTAAGCTCTAGCGTAAGACGCAGGCCCCTGGCTCCCCGGGGGATATTTCGCGGCCGACGCAAACACCTCCCTGCGGTGCGCGAATGCTGTGACGACTCGTCAGCCGTTGGCGGCCAACGGCAGTGCGTCGGGTTGCAGCACGATCGCATCAACGCTCGCGACCTCCAGCATCAGGCCTTTGACCTGCAGTGCAATGGCGGCTTCCTGCTGCTCGAGTTCGGCGATGCGCTCCTCGAGTTCGCCGCTGGCGTGGTGAATGCGCTTGATGCTTTCCAGCCTTCGCCGCAACTGGAGGTGGTGCTCGCGCACCTGGCTTTCCAGCGGTGACATTACCGCCTTCAACCATGCCTCGACGTCGCGATTGGCAACGTCGTAGACGTGCTTGACGCGCGATGCGATCGTCTCGAAGAAGCGTTTCATCAGCGCGAACTTGGCCTTGCTGACCATGTTCCAGAGCGTGTTGAAGTGCGTGTTGTAGGCGCGCTCGAGACGCTCGACTTCCTTCTGGTACTTGAGCACGGAAAAAGGCGGCGGGTTGAACGGTTCGAGCCCGTGTTCCTTGGCAAAGCGCGCGTACATCGCGCGCATCATGTCGTGGATTTCACTGGCCTGGCGTGCGGCCGCGTCGAGGTCATTGCGGATGCCGGCGAAGAATTGATTCATCGCCCCGCGCACGCCTTTGGTGAACGGACTGTCCTCGATGCTGCGACGCGTGCGGCCTGCATTGGCACGCAGCGCTTCGAGCCCGATGTGGTCGAAGAGCTCGTTGGTCTGCTGCGTGAATACGTTGCGCAGCGCGGTGTAGCGGGCGAGCCCACGCTCGAAGAGATCCTTTTCCTGGCGGACACGTTCCATCATGTGGCCGACGACGTCCTGGTTCTTGCCGCGCAGCGCCGTCAGTTCCGCAAGCTGCTCGGCAATTCCGGCGACGCGTGCGTCGAGGATAGCGCGCACGCCCGCGGCAAGCGCGCGCAACTCCGCCTGCGATGCCGCGCCGACGATGTCGCGCTTGGCGGGAATGAGTTTCTGCGACAGGGACTGTTCCAGGGCCGGCAGGCGGCTCCGCGCGAGCAGCGCATCGTCGCCATTCACTTTGGCGAGGAGCGCCTTCTGCGCGGATGCGGCGAACACCTGCGATGCGGGGATGCCGAGCATTTGCGCCGTGTTGCGCATCTGGCGCCCGATTTCCGCGTTGATCTCGCCTTCGGACTTGAGGTCGTCCCAGAGTCCATCGATCTTGTTCAGGATGACCAATCGCCCGGCCCTGGTGGCAGGATCGTCGCCTGACAAGTGCTGGTTCCACACTTCGAGGTCCGTCTTGGTCACGCCGGCATCGGCGGCGAGGATGAACAGCACGGCGTGGGCATTGGGCAGAAGATTGAGCGTGAGCTCGGGTTCTGTCCCGATGGCATTCAATCCCGGCGTGTCGAGGATGACCAAGCCCTGCTGCAACAGCGGATGCGGGAAATTGATTACCGCGTGGCGCCAGGCCGGAATGTCGACGGTGCTCTCGTCGTTGTCCTCCAGTGCGGCCAGCATGTCTTCTTCGCCATCGCCGAAAAGTCCATATTTGCGGGCTAGGTCCACCGGTACGCGCTTCACCTGCGATACGCGTCCCAGTACTTCGCCCATCTTCTCGGCGTTGCCCAGGTCCAGCGGGAACGTGACCCACTCGTCCGCGTAATTCTTGAATTCCGAAACGGTCGCGTCTTTGAGGCGTGTCTCGATCGGCAGCAGCCGGATGGACGGCGGCCGCGCCGCATCGTACAGGAGCTCGGTCGGGCACATGGTTGTGCGGCCCGCCGACGAGGGCAGCAGCCGCTGGCCGAAATCCGCGAAGAAAATGGCATTGATGAGTTCAGACTTGCCGCGCGAAAATTCCGCGACGAACGCTACGATCAACTTATCCTGATGCAGTCGCTCCAGGAGCTGCTGTACTTTGAGGTCGACCTGGGTATCGGCCAGGTCCTGCTGTTGCAGCCAATCGTGCAGGCCCGAGATGCGTGCGGAAAGACGGCGGCGCCAGTCGCTGTAGGCTTCAAAGCGCGCAGCGAGATCGCGGGAAGTGGGAACCATGGTCGGGACGCCGAAAGTTATTGGTGTCGGGGGCTCAAGACTCTAGCATAGGGTTGTAAAGCACAAGTCATGCCGAAAGTGGACGCAGGCGCCCGTTCTGGCGACCCCGGGGCGACGATCGCGGCCGACCCTTCTCCGGATAAAGACAACCGACGGCGCCGACCCTTGGAATAGGCGCTGCGTCGCCCCACCCGGCATGCCCCGGCGCGTCTTCCCCTGACCGTGACCGTCACTGCCTACGGTGGTGAAGCGCTACCGGCAGCGGCTGGCTGTCACCGCCCATCGCAACGCCTTACCTTTGGCAAACCGGACAGTAGAACGAGGCGCGGGCGCCCACGCGCCGATGCCGGATGAGCGTACCGCAGGTCCGGCAGGGCTCGCCGTCCCTGCCATAGACAAAGTAGTCGAGTTGGAAGTAGCCGGGCTCGCCCGTGCCACTGACGTAGTCGCGCAGCGTGCTGCCGCCCTTGGCGATCGCCTCGGCCAGCACGATGCGCACCTCCTCGACCAGGCGCAAAAGCCTCCGGCGCGACACCTTGTTCGCCGGGGTCGTCGGCCGGATGCCGGCGCGAAACAGCGACTCGTTCGCATAGATGTTGCCGACCCCGACGACGAGATGGCTATCCATGAGCACCAGCTTGATGGCGGCGGTGCGGGTGCGCGTCGCGCGCCAGAAGTAGTCGACATCGAACGCGGGATCGAATGGCTCGGGCCCCAAGTCGCGCAGCAGAGGATGCGCGAGGGCAGGGTCAGGCGCCCACAGCATGGCGCCGAAGCGCCTCGGGTCGTGGTAGCGAAGACGCGAACCATCATCGAACACGATGTCGACGTGGTCATGCGGGCGACGGGGAGGCGCCTGCGTGTATACCCGAAGACTGCCGGTCATTCCGAGATGTACCAGCAGCGACCCTTTTCCCACGCGAAACAGCAGGTACTTACTTCGGCGCGACAGGTCGTCGACGATTCCACCTTCCAGCCTTTTCGGGAGGTCCCCGGGAACTGGCCAGCGCAGACGCGGGTCGTACACCTGAAGCTTCGCGATCCGGCGTCCGACGACACACGGCGCCACGCTCACGCGAGTGGTCTCGACTTCGGGCAGTTCGGGCATCGCGGTGGCGGTAGGGTAGTAGTGAGAACTGAATGAAAGTAAGCGAAACCTGCGTAGCAACTAAGGGCAATCGAAGGTAAACGAGGGCAACCGACTCAAGGGTGTTTGTTGCGCCGCCGAATATAGCCTAACATCGACTGAATGTTGGCCCAATGAGGCCGGTCGTTGGTCCTTCACGAGTCCGTATGGCGCTTATCAGCATCCCGCATGGCCGTTCTCCATTCCTGCTCCGCGCGCCGCTGGTGGTTGCGGCAGTGGCAGCCTGTGCGTTTCTCGCGCCCCTGCCGGGCGCCGCGCAATCGAAGCCGCCGGAAGGCAGCACGCGCCCCGTAGAAAAGCGCTCCCCGGCGGCAGCTGACAGCCTCTCGGCGGAACTGTTCTACAAGTTCATGGTGGCGGAAGTCGCCATGCAGCGCGGTGAACTGTCATTGGCAGCGCGCGCGTACTACGAGGTTGCGCGCGAGGCGCGGGATCCGCGCATGGCGCGTCGCGCCACGGAAATTGCCCTCGCTTCCCGCAGCCGCAGCCTGGCCGTGGAATCGGCCACGCTTTGGTCGACGCTCGAGCCCGACGCCGCGCGACCCAAGCAGGTGATCGCCGCGATCAGCAGCGGCGCGCCGGGCAAGGAGCTCGCTGAAAATCCCGTCGACGATGAAATCCGCGTTCGGCTGGAAAAGCTCCTGAGCGATGCGGCCGTTTCCGGCCAGAGCGTCGGCGAGATTTTCCTGCAGATCAACCGGTTCCTGGCCCAGCAGTCCGAACGCAAGCAGGCCTATGGCATCGTCAGCGCGCTTGCCAAACCATATCCCACAAGCCCCGAGGCACACTTCGCGGTTGCCTATGCGGCTTACTTCGCGGAAATCCCGGCCAATAAGGGCGTGGAACCGGCATTGGTCGAAGTAGACCGCGCGCTGGAATTGAAACCCGGTTGGGAAAGGGCGGCATTGCTCAAGGCTGACATCCTGGCCAAGGGCTCGGGTACCGCCGCGATTGCCTACCTGCAGCAGTACGTCGCGGCCAATCCGGACGCCAAGTCTGCCGCGGGTGCGCTAGCGCAGGTCTATGTCGAGCAAAAGCGCTACGCCGAAGCTCGTGCCGTATTCCAGTCGCTTTGGGATGGCGATCGCAGCGCCCGGGAATTCGAGTTCGGCGTCGCGGCAATTTCGATGCAGATGAAGGACTGGACCACTGCCGAAGCGCTATTCACCGACCTTGGCAAGGCGGGCTACGGCGAAGGCGGCGTCGTCGAACTCTATCTGGGCCAGGTCGCCGACGAAACGGGGCGGTACCAGGAGGCCATCGACCGGTATCTCGCGGTGCCCGAAGGCGAACGCGCCTGGCTCGCCAAGCTGCGTGTCGCGGCCATGATGGCCAAGCTCAACAAAGTTCCCGAAGCACGTAAGTATTTGTCGGAACTTCCTGCGGTTACGATCGAACAGCGCATTCAGGTGCGGCAGGCCGAGGCCGCGTTGTTGCGCGACGCCAATGACCATGCCGCTGCCTACGCGGTCCTTAACCAGGCGTTGGACGAGCAGCCCGATGCCACCGACCTTCTCTATGACGCCGCAATGGTCGCGGAAAAACTGGACAAGATCGACGAGGCCGAAGCAAGGTTGCGGCGCGTTGTGGAATTGAAGCCGGACGATGCGCATGCGCTCAATGCGCTGGGCTACACGCTGGTCGACCGCACCCCGCGCACGAGCGAAGGGTTCGCGCTCATAGAAAAGGCCTACAAGCTGGCACCCGAGGATCCTTTCATACTGGATAGCATGGGCTGGGCGTTTTACCGGCTGGGCAAGCTCGACGACGCGGAGAGTTATCTCCGGCGCGCGATGACGCAACGTCCGGATGCGGAGATTGCGGCGCACCTGGGCGAGGTGCTATGGAAGAAGGGCGAACCGGTCAAGGCCCAGGAAGTCTGGCAGGCGCAGTTGCAGACGACGCCCGACAATCCGCTGTTGCTCGAAACGGTGCGCCGCTATTCGAAGTGAGTCACCGGTTGGGCGCATGGAGGGGTGCGGGGCGGGTTCGTTGCGCCGCCGGTGTGCGCTCTTCTCCTTCGCCGTGTCTGCGGGCGTTCTCGCGGCGTGCGCCACCGCGCCTCCTGCCCGCGTCGATACCGCTGCAACCGTCGCGACCGACACGCCGTTCAGCATCGGCGGACGGCTTTCGGCCAAGCGCGGTACTAACGGCGCTGCCGCGGTTTTCAGCTGGGATCATGCCGGGAATCGCGACCGCATCGACCTGTCGTCGCCGTTCGGGCAGGTGTATGCGCGCGTCGACGGCACGGCGGGCCGGGTCGTGATCGAGCGTCCCGATGGCGCGACAGAAAGTTTTCCGGACTGGAGCTCGATGACCGTCGCGCTGCTCGGCGCCCCGATTCCCATGGATGACCTGGCGTTCTGGATTCGCGGCACCGCGCGTGCGGGCGTCACCACGTCCGTGGAGCGCGACGCGTCGGGCCGTGTGCTGGTGCTGCGGCAGCAAGCCTGGGAAATTGTCTATGCGTATCCAGACAATGCGCCAACCGCGCGGCCATCTCGCCTCCTACTGAGATACCCCGATGTGGAACCCGTCGAAGTGCGCGTGGTTGTGGATCGCTGGAATGAGGCGCAACGCACGCCTTGATTGCGGCACGACGGCCAAGCCATGACCACGCTGATCGTTCCCGCACCAGCAAAGCTCAATCTGTTCCTGCACGTCACCGGACGCCGCGCGGACGGCTACCACACGCTGGAGTCGCTGATGGTCCTCATCGACCTGGCCGACACGTTGACGCTCACGCGGCGTGATGATGGCGTGATACGGCGGGAACGCGATGTCGCGGGCGTGCCGGAGGAACACGATCTCGCGGTGCGTGCGGCGCAGGCGCTGCAAGCCGCTACGGCATCGCGCTTCGGCGTGGACGTCGTTCTCGACAAGCGCATCCCTTTGGGCAGCGGCTTGGGCGGTGGAAGCTCCGATGCGGCGAGTGTTTTGCTCGCGCTCAATCGCCTTTGGGAGCTCAAGTTGCCGCGCGCGGAATTGCTGGAATTGGCGTCCGGCCTTGGTGCGGACGTTCCTCTTTTTGTCGCGGGCGAAAATGCGGTCGCGCGCGGCATCGGGGAAATGCTCCGCCCGGTGTCGCTGCCGCGATATTTCGTGGCGCTCGCGTTCCCGCCCGTTGCCGTGCCGACCGTCGACATCTTCAGCGCACCGGAATTGACACGGGACACTCCGCAAGCGAAAATAAACGTCTTTTCCGAGGGTTATGGCCGGAATGATCTCGCGGGCGTCACGGCATCCCGCTATCCCGCCGTGGCCGCAACGATTGAAGCGTTGTCGCGCGCATCGCCGCAGGCGCGCATGACCGGGTCGGGGGCGTGCGTGTTCGCTGCGTTTTCCGACGAACGTGACGCGCATGACGCATTGGCGCTCCTGCCGCCGTCCATCCGTGGATGTGTTGCCCGGACACTTTCGCGCCATCCGCTGGTAGCGTTCGCATGATTGAAGTTGCAGTTGCTACGCCAATTCAGGTTTCCGCTGGGGAGTCGCCAAGTGGTAAGGCACCGGATTTTGATTCCGGCATTCGTAGGTTCGATCCCTACCTCCCCAGCCAAGGTTAGGACAGGCAGCATCCTCGCGCGAGGGTCCTGCCTGTTTTGCTTTTTGTCGGCCGCTGGCATCACTAACGAGGGCCAATGAGGGACAATTGCAGCCATGGCCTTTGAACGCATGCGCATCTTCACCGGAAACGCCAATCCCAAGCTGGCGGCGGCCGTGTGCAAGCACCTGAACGTAAGCCTCGGCCGCTGCCAGGTCGGCCGCTTCTCCGATGGCGAAGTCATGGTCGAGCTGATGGAAAACGTGCGCGGACGCGATGTGTTCGTACTGCAGTCCACTTGCGCGCCGACCAACGACAACCTGATGGAAATCATGGTGATGGTCGATGCTTTGAAACGCGCTTCGGCCGCGCGCATCACCGCGGCTATCCCCTACTTTGGCTATGCGCGACAGGACCGGCGTCCGCGCTCCGCGCGGGTGGCCATCACGGCCAAGGTCGTGGCCGACATGCTTTCGACGGTTGGCGTCAACCGGGTGATGGTGATGGACCTGCACGCCGACCAGATCCAGGGATTCTTCAACATTCCGGTCGACAACATCTACGCCACGCCCATACTCCTGGGCGACCTGTGGAAGCGCAATTACGAAGACCTGATCGTCGTGTCGCCGGACGTGGGCGGCGTGGTTCGCGCGCGCGCGATCGCCAAGCGGCTCGATTCCGACCTCGCGATCATCGACAAGCGACGCCCGAAGGCCAACGTATCCGAAGTGATGAACATCATCGGTGACGTCGAGGGCCGCTGCTGCGTGATCATGGATGACCTGGCCGACACCGCCAATACGCTATGCAAGGCGGCGTCTGCGCTGAAGGAACGCGGCGCGCGCAAGGTCGTGGCGTATTGCACCCATCCCGTGTTGTCCGGCGGCGCCGTCGAGCGCATTGCGGGGTCGGATCTGGATGAGGTGGTGGTCACCGATACGATCCCCCTGACCGCTGAGGCCGAACTCTGCCCGCGCATCCGCCAACTCTCGTGCGCCCAGTTGCTCGCCGAGACGATGACCCGCATTTCCAATGAGGAATCGGTCAGCTCGCTGTTTACGGATTGAGAGCGGCCTGAGCACGGACTGAGCGGGGCCTCACTCGGCGAGAGGGGGTCCGGACCGCCCCGTTGGCAATGCGGGCGAAATCGGGTTATAATTCAAGGCTTTCCCGCTGCCGGCCTAGGCTTGATCCGTGCCGAGCCAGCGACAGTCGCCAATCACTCGATTTTGAGGCGGACGACCCGGCGTATTTCTCCTATGAAGACGGAGCAATGCCAACGGAAGGCCGCAGACAACCGGAGCCGTCCATGAACATCGAATTCACCGCATTTGCGCGCCATACCGAAGGCCGTGGAGCGTCCCGCCGTATGCGTCGCGCTGGCAAGGCCCCTGGCATCGTTTACGGGGGCACCGTTGCACCGACCCCTATCGAACTCGACCACAACGCGCTGTTCCATGCGTTGCGCGGCGAGGCGTTCCATTCGTCGATCCTGACCATGAAGCTCGACGGCGCCGCGTCCAAGGTGCTGTTGCGCGACGTGCAGATGCATCCGTTCCGCAATGAAATCCTGCACGTGGATTTCCAGCGCGTCGAAGAGAACAAGAAAATCCACATGAAGGTCCCGCTCCACTTCATCAACGGCGAAGAGTCGCCGGCCGTGAAAGTGTCGAGCGCGATCATCAGCCACGTCACCACGGACCTGGACATCACCTGCCTGCCCAAGGACCTCCCGGGCTTCATTGAGGTGGACCTGTCCGCGCTTGAAGTGGGCCATGCGCTCCACGTCTCGTCGGTCAAGTTGCCGGTCGGCGTCACCGTCGTCACGCGCGGCAGGACCGATCCGGTCGTTGCGGCGGCGATCGTGCCGCGTGCCCAGGTCGAGACGGAGGAGGAAACCGCGGCGGCAGCCGTTGCGGCGGCAGCAGCTGCGGCGGTGCCGGAAGGCGATGCCAAGGCCGGCGACGACAAGGGCGGCGACAAGAAAGACGCCAAGAAGGACGACAAGAAAGACGACAAGAAGAAGTAAGGTCGACGCCTCAGTTACCACTCCGTTACCACTCGGTTGTCACACTGAGTGCAAACTGTCGGCAGCGAGAACAGGGCCCGCGCACACAAAGCGGGCCTTGTTATTTTCACAGCGCCGAGTGGCTTTCCTCGCCAGATCATGACCACACCCCTCCGCCTCGTTGCAGGACTCGGCAATCCAGGCCGCGAATACGCGAGCACGCGGCATAACGCGGGGTTCTGGTTCGTCGACTTGCTGGCCGAAAGGCTATCTGCGCCGTTCGCCAGCGAGGCGAAATTCGGGGGCGACGTGGCCAGGGCCGGCGCGCTGCGACTCGTCAAGCCGATGACCTTCATGAACCTCTCCGGTCGTGCGGTGGCGGGACTCGCAAATTTTTTCGGCATCGCGCCCGGCGAGGTCCTGGTGGTGCACGACGAGCTCGACTTGTTGCCGGGCAAGGCCAAGATGAAATTCGGGGGTGGGCATGCGGGGCATAACGGACTGCGCGATATCCAGGCGCAGCTGGGCTCGGCGGACTTCTGGCGACTGCGCATCGGTATCGGCCATCCGCGCGACAGTGAACTCACTCGACAGGAAGTCGTCGACTATGTATTGAAGCCGCCGCTCAAAGCAGAACATGCCGAAATCGAGGAGGCGATGCGGCGCGCACTCGACGCATGGCCGAGAATCGCGCAAGGCGACATGGAGGGCGCGATGATGGCGCTCCACACCACGAACAAGGATTCGAAATGAGCTTGAAGTGCGGAATCGTCGGATTGCCCAATGTCGGCAAGTCGACGCTGTTCAATGCGTTGACCAAGGCTGGCATCGCCGCCGAGAACTATCCGTTCTGCACAATCGAACCGAACGTCGGCATTGTCGAGGTTCCTGATTCTCGGATGGATGCACTTGCGGCGATCGTCAAGCCCGAGCGGATCGTGCCCGCGGTGGTGGAGTTCGTCGACATCGCGGGACTGGTGGCGGGAGCGTCAAAGGGCGAAGGCCTGGGCAACCAGTTTCTCGCCAACATCCGCGAAACGGACGCGATCGCGCACGTGGTTCGTTGCTTCGTTGACGACAATGTGATTCACGTCGCCAACAAGATCGACCCACTGTCCGACATCGAGACGATCAACACGGAACTGGCACTCGCCGACATGGCGGCCGTGGAAAAGCATGTCCACAAGCAGGAGAAGCTCGCGCGAGGCGGCGACAAGGAAGCGCTGAAAATCGTGCCGGTATTGGCCAAGGTGCAGGCTGTTCTGAACGAGGGCCAGCCGGCGCGCACGGCCAGGCTCGATGCCGACGAGCTGCTGATTTTGCGGCAGTTCTTCCTTCTGACGATGAAACCTACGATGTATGTGGCCAACGTCGCGGAAGGCGGCTTCCACGACAATCCGCTTCTGGCCAAGGTCGAGGCCCACGCCAAGGCGGAAGGCGCACCGGTGGTCGCCGTGTGCGCGGCCATCGAGGCGGAAATCGCCGACCTGGATGGCGACGATCGCCAGGCTTTCCTGACCGATCTCGGCCTTTCCGAGCCCGGTCTCGATCGCGTCATTCACGCGGGCTACAAGTTGCTCGGCCTGCAGACCTATTTCACCGCCGGCGTGAAGGAAGTGCGCGCCTGGACCGTAGAAGTCGGTGCCACCGCACCCCAGGCGGCCGGCGTCATCCACACGGATTTCGAAAAAGGCTTCATTCGTGCCGAGGTCATCGCTTACGATGATTTCATCGCCTGCAAGGGCGAGCAGCGGGCCAAGGAAGTCGGGAAAATGCGCCTCGAAGGCAAGGACTACGTCGTGAAGGATGGCGACGTAATGCATTTCCGCTTCAACGTCTGATCATGATGCACATCGCGCGATTCGCCCTCCTTGTCGGCGTCGCCGTGTTGACGGGCTGTGACGACGCGCCGCGCCTCGCACCGCCGCGCGTCGCCGTGGAATCCGTCCGCCTGGAACGGGTCACCGGCACCGAGGCAACGTTTGTCGTGACGCTGAACGTTGCCAATCCCAACGCGCGCGAGATCGCGGTCGACGCCATCGACGCCAGCGTCACGATCGAGGAGGTGCCGGTGGGAATCGCGACGCTCAGGTCTCCTCTGCGGCTGCCGGCCAACGGCGACGCGCTCGCCACGCTGCAGGCGCGCGCTGGCTTGGCCGCCGTGTTGCGCGTTGGCGCGGAAATCACGCAGAGGGCGCAGGAGCAAAGGGGCACAGGACAAGCGACAATGGTGCGCTATGCGGTCGTCGGTACCGCGACGCTCGAGGGCGGCCTGCCGATCCCGTTTTCGCGTAACGGCGAGTTTCGCATTGGCGGTCAGGCACCGACCGGCCGATGACCACGCTCAAGTTCACCAAGATGCAGGGGCTGGGCAATGACTTTGTCGTGCTGGATGGAATTCGCCAGCGCGTTGAACTTTTGCCAGCGCAGATACGCCTGTTGGCGGACCGGCGCTTTGGCGTGGGCTGCGATCAGGTGCTGCTGGTCGACGGGCCGACTGGCGACGCGGATTTTCGCTACCGGATATTCAATGCGGACGGTGGCGAGGTCGAGCAGTGCGGTAATGGCGCGCGCTGTCTTGTTGTCTTTGTGCGCGACCAGGGACTGACGACCAAGACCGAATTGCGTGTTGAAACCGCAGGTGGACTTATCGTGCCTCGGCTCGAGGCCGACGGGCAAGTTACGGTGGACATGGGTGTGCCGCGCTTCACACCCGGCGCCGTACCCTTTACCGGCGGCACGGGTGCGATCGAAGAAGTGCTCGATGTGGACGGCGCGCAGGTGCAGATCTCGGCACTGTCGATGGGCAATCCACATGCGGTCCAGCTGGTCCCCGACGTGGATGTCGCACCCGTGGCAACGCAGGGGCCACGGATCGAGAACCATTTCCGCTTCCCCCAGCGCGTCAACGCGGGCTACATGCAGGTCGTCGATCGCGCTACCATTCGGCTGCGTGTCTGGGAACGCGGAGCCGGTGAGACGCTGGCGTGCGGAACGGGCGCTTGTGCCGCGGTAGTCGCAGGAGTCAGGCGTGGCCTGCTCGATTCGCCCGTGCGCGTGATCGTGCGGGGCGGCGAACTGATGATTACCTGGGCCGGCGCGGGCCAATCGGTTGAAATGACCGGCGCGGCGGCAACGGTGTTCGAGGGAACGTGGACCCTGTAGCGACACGCGGCCACGGGGCAACGCTGCAGCCAGGATTAATTCGAAATCGTTAAACACGCGCATGCGGGATGGAAGCAAAGGCAATGGATGGAAATGCAATGAACGCAAATGATGTCGCCGATTATTTGAAGAAGAACCCGAAGTTCTTCGAGGACTATGCGGACGTCATCGCCGAGATCTTCGTGCCCCATCCGCACGGCGGCCACGCCATCCCGATCGCCGAACGGCAGATCCTCACACTGCGCGAAAAGAACAACGATCTCGAGGCCAGGTTCCGCGAGCTTGTTGCGTACGGCACGCAGAACGACCAAATCGGCGAGAAGTTGCATCGCTCGACGTTGGCGCTGTTTGCGGCGCCTGACCTGGAGACCACGCTCGCGGTTCTCTACCACAGTCTCAAGGAAGACTTCGCCGTGCCCCAGGTTGCGGCGCGGATGTGGGGCAAGGTTCCCGAGCAAAGTTATCTGCCGGAGCTCGCGGCCACGTCCTCGGAAATCCGTGAATATGCGGACCAGCTGGGCCAGCCGTACTGCGGCGCCGTGGCGCCCTTCGAATCGCGCGAGTGGTTCGACGACGGTGATTCGCTCCAGTCGTTTGCGTTCATGCCCATGCGCATGGCGCAGACCTTTGGCCTGCTCGCGCTCGGCAGTCCGGACGGACAACGCTTCCATCCCGGCATGGGCACGCTCTACCAGACGCGCCTCTCGGAACTGGCAAGCGTGGCCACCGCTCGCTTCCTTCCGCCAACCTGAACCAAGAGGGTCGCGACTTTCCATGTCGACGCGACCCGCCGCCGCGCCCGAAACGACCGTCGCTGGCGGCCCCAATGCAGCGTTTGTCGCCGCGTTCGCGACGCATCTGGCCACGCGTCCCGAGCACACGCGCAACGCGTACCTGCGCGATCTCAATCTTCTGGTAGCGCTGGCCGGCGACACGCCGCTGCCTTCGCTTTCGCGCGCGCAACTCGCGCGGTTTCTGGCAACACTACATGGACGCGGACTTGGCGGGCGCAGCCTCGCGCGATTGCTCTCTGCGTGGCGTGCGTTTCACCGGTTCCTCGCGGATCGTCATCGCGACGGCGCCTACCGCGACGATCCGAGCATCGGCCTGAAGGCGCCCAAGTCGCCGAAAAAGCTTCCATCTGCGCTGACGCCCGACGAAGCCGTGCAGTTGGTGGAAGGCGAAGGCGTTGATGCCATCGGCAAGCGCGATCACGCGCTGTTCGAGCTCGCCTATTCGTCCGGGCTGCGCTTGTCCGAGCTGACAAGCCTCGATGTCGACCGCGTCGATCTCGCGACCGGCGAAGTACGCGTGTGGGGCAAAGGCGCCAAGGAGCGCGTCGTCCCGGTGGGCGCGGCGGCGCGGGCAGCGCTGACGCTGTGGCTGGCGGAACGTGCGGCGATTCCCGGCGTGGATGAAACGGCGCTATTCGTCGGTGTCAACGGCAAGCGCATCGCGCCACGCCAGATCCAACGACGACTGGCAGCACTGGCGATTGCGCGCGGCATCAACCGCCACGTGCATCCGCATATGTTGCGGCACTCCTTCGCATCGCATGTGTTGCAGTCCTCCGGCGACCTGCGCGCCGTGCAGGAAATGCTCGGCCATGCGTCGATTGCCAGCACGCAGGTGTACACGCATCTCGATTTCCAGGCGCTGGCCAAGGTCTACGACGCGGCCCATCCGCGCGCACGGAAAAAGAAACAGGACTGACGAGCCATTCCGGCGTGACCTGGCCTGTCCACGCCCGGATCGCGGTATCCATCACTTCGCGCTCGCGCATTAGTTGCGCAAACTTGCCATACGGGTCGGCGTCGAATGCCGGCTCGTTGTCCGGCTGATCCGTGAAACGCGAGAGCCAGATTCGATCGCCATGGCAAGGACCTTTTGCGATTTATAGACGTCGGCCTACGGGAGAACTTAACCTGGTCGCCAATCCGGATGAGCCAGATGCCATAGTAGATGCAAGAACGAGAAGCTGAAGACAATCACCCACACCCATAAGAACAGCCGGAGGATCGCTGCCTCGGAGGCATGCGCGGAGGGCGCTTTGATCAACGCCCTGTATGGGTCGTCGGCTAGATTGCGGATAGCCAGGTACTTGTCGGCGAAATGGTCATCGCGGCGAGAAAGTACCGCGAATTGCTGTTGATATGTCGAGAAGTGGTTGTTAGGAAAGAGTGTCTTCCACTCGTCTTCGATCAGAAGCAGCCTGGTATTGGCCGTGTCGACAAATGCCCGGCCGCGCGCGTCCAGGCGCATGAAATAGTACGCGATGAATAGGGGCGGAATCGGGACCACGGCGAGCGTAGCCATCGCTACAAGGGAGAAGACTCCAATGGCTTCCTTTGCGAGCAAGCCAAAGATCGCCAAAAACGCCGTTTGAATGGTCAGGAAATGCGCGAACCTCTGCTGTTTAAGGGACTCGTAGAACTTCAGCAGATCCAAATTGGCTCTCCACTCCTCCAACAGCCGCGTGTCAGTTTTTTCCATCAGTGGCTCCTTCCGTCGTACACCATACGAAATCGTCCAATTCAGGACGTTGAAGTGCGATCAAGTGGGCCGCTGACGCACTCTGGCATTCATCATGCGCCTACCACGACACACCTTGGCCGCCCGAGACAACGGTCGCTCGACCGGTCGAATCCTGCCCCAATGATTGCGCGTTTCGGGGGAACGGGGTGAAAATCGATGAGGCCCTCTCGCTGAGGCAGATGAATAAGGTGCACATTGAGTAACGGGCTCGATCCTGGCTGTACTCCATGAACACCTCGACACAAGCGGTTTTCCTTAGTTACGCCTCGCAGGACGCGGAGGTCGCCCGACGCATTTGCGACGCGCTGCGCGCGGCGGGGCTCGATGTGTGGTTCGACCAAAGCAAACTCCGTGGCGGGGAGGCATGGGATGCCTCGATCCGAAAGCAAATCAAGGAGTGCGCGCTGTTCGTGCCGATCATCTCGGCCAATACGCAGGCGCGCGAGGAGGGTTACTTCCGTTTGGAGTGGAAACTCGCGGTTGACCGTTCGCACCTGATGGTCGACGACAAGGAGTTTCTGCTGCCGGTTGTCATTGACGCCATCGGCGATGCGAATGCCCGAGTTCCCGAGAAGTTCCGGGACGTGCAGTGGACGCGCCTGGACGCGGGCGTGTCCGTGGAAGCGTTTGCCGAGCGCGCACGGCAACTGATTGAACGCGAAGTCAGGCCTTCGGCGTCCGCGCTGGTTCCGGGAGCGCGCTTGACCCAACGCGCTCGAGGTTCGCGTTGGCGTTGGGTGGCCGCGGGCGCGCTTGCACTCGGACTCGCGGGGATCGCGACGTGGGTGTTGCTGCCGATATTGAATCCCACGCAAGCGAATTTCCCGCGCCCGGCGGTCGCCGTGATTCCGTTCAAGGTGACGGGAAATGCCGAAGTTGACGCACAGATTGCCGAAGCGCTTACACAAGACCTGACATCAGCACTTGCACAGCGGATGTCACTGACGGAAGTTGTCCCACACGCCCTGGTGACGTCGCAACAGGTCAACCATCTTGATCCACGCAGAATGGGTCGCGAACTGAATGCAACTTATCTGGTGATGGGCGAGATTCGACGCCCATTGGGGCAGGTCGAGATTACCGCGCAGCTCGTGGAGACATCGGGTGCGCGGCAGTTGTGGACGGGTCGAGTGGCATCCCAGGAGTCAAGCGCCACGCAGAATCAGGCGCAGCTGGTTCGCAGGCTGGCCGACCGACTGGCAGCGGAAATCGCCAGCGCAAACAGTCAGCGCTACGCGGGCACGCCCGCCTCGAATGCAAGTCCGATTGAACTCGTTCTTCATGCCGGCGCAGTTTGGGCTCGGAACAACACCTCGGTCGTTGGTTCGCGCGATGCGCAGAAGTGGTATGACAAGGCGCTGCGCATCGACCCTCAATACCTGCCCGCCCTCGTTGGCCAGGTCGCGGCGTTGGGCTACGAACTGCTGTTCGATCCCGCGGTCGACGCGAAGAAGGCACTCCGGGAAATGGATGAGTTGTCGATTCGTGCGGTCAATCTCGCCACTACCAGCCGGACGGTGTGGGAAACGCGAGCCGATGTGCTCATCCGTCTGCGGCGCTGGGATGCCGCGTTCGAAGCCCTCGCCAACGCGGAGAAATTAGGCGGGATAGATGACTATAGAACCGATTTGGGTGCTGAACTCTTGAATCGTACCGGACAACCGCAGGAGACTCTGCGCCTCGTCGAGCGAGGACTGGCGCTAGACCCGCCGAGCCAGGAAATGCGGGGATGGCTGATGCTTCAACAATGCCATGCCTACATGGCCCTCGGGCGTTACGACGAGTCGATCCTGGCCTGTGAGCGAAACGTCGGAACGGACGATTGGTGGCTGCCGCATCTCTATCTCGCGGCGGGTTACGCGCTCAAAGGTGACGCGGCCAAGGCGGCATCCGAACGCGAAACGCTGCTTGAACTGCGGCCTAGCGCTTCGGTCGCCGAGTACAAGAAATTCTACTATTCGGATAATTCCGCCTTTATTGCGCAAGTGGAACGCAACCTCCTTGCCGGCCTTCGCAAGGCGGGAATTCCTTAGCACTAGGACATCGGGCCCGTGTGTAGGGAGCCCGAATGTTGGCTTCCAGGAGATTTCAAAAAGAAGAGGGCGCGGTTTTAAGCGCACCCCACAAAGACACTGAGGAGAAACTGCTGTTACTCGGGGAGTTCCAGAGGCCCCCGTTTCAGGCGCGGGCGGGGGAGAGGGTCCGCCCGCGCATGATTTGAAGTCGGCCTGCCTTCAGGCCGATGTTCAGGTCCTATAGGCCGATTCGCCGTGCGATGCGATGTCCAGACCTTCGCGTTCCTGTTCCTCGGTCACGCGCAGGCCGATGGTCACGTCGACGATCTTGTAGGCGATGAAAGCCACCACGCCTGACCAGACGATCGTTGTAAGCACACCGGTGCCCTGGATGATGAGCTGTCCCATCATGTCGTAGTCCATGCTGGTCTTGTTCGCCACGTAGTCGTATATGCCTTGGCCGCCTAAGGCCGGCGCAGCCAGCACGCCGGTCATCATGGCGCCCAGGATGCCGCCTGTCGCGTGCACGCCGAAGACATCGAGCGCGTCGTCGGCGCCCAACAGGCGCTTCAGGCCGTTCACGCCCCACAGGCAGACGAGACCTGCGATCAAGCCTAAGACCAATGCACCGCCGACACCGACAAAGCCGCACGCCGGCGTGATTGCGACGAGTCCGGCGACCGCACCGGACGCAGCGCCCAGCATCGACGGCTTGCCCTTGGTGAACCACTCGCCGAAGATCCACGAGAGTACTGCGGCGGCAGTGGCGACGAGCGTGTTGATAAACGCGAGCGCAGCGGTGTCGCCGGCTTCGAGCGCGGATCCGGCGTTGAAGCCGAACCAGCCCACCCACAGCAGTGATGCACCGATCATCGTGAAGGTCAGGTTGTGCGGCGCCATCGAGTCCCGGCCGTAGCCGAGCCGCTTGCCCATCACGTAGGCGCCCACCAGGCCAGCCACGCCGGCGTTGATGTGCACGACCGTGCCGCCCGCGAAGTCGAGCGCACCCTTTTGCCATAGCCAACCACCTTTGGCGGATTCCGATGCGAGCGTTGCCGCATCCTTGATGCCGTCAGGACCGGGCCAGAACCAGACCATGTGCGCGATCGGCAGATACGCGAACGTGAACCAGAGCACGGCGAACAGGAGCACGGCCGAGAATTTCGCGCGTTCCGCGAACGAGCCGACGATCAGCGCCACGGTGATTGCCGCGAAGGTTGCCTGGAACACGACGAAGAGCAGTTCGGGAATGACCACGCCCTTGCTGAACGTGGCAGCCGTCGCGAATGAGCCGGCGCCATCCTTCAGGGTGAATATCCCGGAAAGCATCACGCGGTCGAATCCGCCGTAGAACGCGGTGCCCTCGGTGAATGCGACGCTGTAGCCATATACGATCCACAGCACGACGATCAACGAAAAGACCACGAACACCTGCATCAGGATCGACAGCATGTTCTTGGAGCGCACGAGGCCGCCATAGAACAGTGCAAGGCCGGGGATCGACATCATGATCACCAGCAGCGTGGCCACGATCATCCACGCGTTGTCGCCCTTGTTAGGCGTAGGTGCCAGCGTGGCAGCTGCCGCTGCCGCAGCCGGTGCGGCTGTCGTTGCCGCAGCAGGCGCTGTCGCCGCAGCGGACGCGGCGGCCTTGTCCTGCGCCAGCACCGGCGCCGCAAGTCCGAACGCGCCGAGCATGGCGATCAATACGAGTAGTTTTTTCATCTGTTGCTCCCTTACAGGGCGTCCGAACCGGTTTCACCGGTGCGGATGCGCACGACCTGCAGCAGGTCGAAAACGAAGATCTTGCCGTCGCCGATCTTGCCGGTGTTCGCGGCCTTTTCGACGGCCTCGATGACGCGATCGATCATGTCGTCCTTGACCGCAGCTTCGATCTTGACCTTGGGCAGGAAGTCGACGACGTACTCGGCGCCCCGATACAACTCGGTGTGGCCTTTCTGGCGTCCGAAACCCTTGACTTCGGTGACGGTGATGCCTTGCACGCCGATCGCCGAGAGGGCCTCGCGGACCTCGTCGAGCTTGAACGGCTTGATGATGGCGGTTACGAGTTTCATGGTGTCCCCGTTAATTTGCGACGGCGCAGCAAGCGCCGCCGCGAAGGTCTTTCGGCCTTTGATTCGTTAGAACGACTTCTGCACGTACGCGACGAACTGCCCGCTGCCCAGATCCTTGCCGTAAGAGTTCGTGTAGAACGCGCTCTTGGCGTTCGTGCCCGTTCCCACGAGGCCGACCGTCACGCCCATCACGTCCGCCGCTACGCCGCCTTTCCAGTCGGTGTAGCTGAAGTCGTTGTTGTTGTGGAAGCTCTGGTGACCGACGTGGCCGATCAGCGTGACTTTGCCGATGTAATCATTGACCTTGTCGATGATGTCGTAGTTGACGTTGCCTTCGATGTAGTTGCTGCCACTTGAGTTGGCAATGCCGAAGGTTTTGTTGCCGAGGGTGACGCTCCACTTGAGTTGCAGCATCTTCCAGTTGATCGCGGTATAGAACTCGGTGGTGTTGGGCGACGTGAAACCCGATGGGTAGCTGCCGGGGTAGAGGTAGTAGAGGAAGCCGTTGTCCCACACGAAGTCACTCCCAAGGTCCCACTTGTAGCCGCCGTACATGTCCCACTCGAGGCTGTTCGAAACGCCGCATTGGCAGTCGGAGAGCCAGCTGACGTTGGACAGCCAGGTGCCAAGGTAGAAACCACCCTTGTGGCTCAAGTCGAAGCCACCCTGCACCGCCGGCTTTTCGTTGGTCTGCGAAATGCCGCGGAACACATACTGGCTGAAGATCCCGACGTTGCTGGCAAACGTCCAATCTGGTTCGGCGGCGGCGGGGGCGGCCGCCGGTGCAGGCATCGCAGCGGGCGCCGGCGGCGGGGTCTGGGCTAAGGTTGAGCCCGCAAACAGCGCGGCGCACGCCGCAGCTAGACGAAGGTCCAGCTTCTTGTTCATGGTTGAATTCCTTGCAGGTGGTTGAAGAAAAAGGCAATGCTCCCAATCAACAGTCAGCATTTCATGTGCCACGGAAATATATTCATTAATATCATTAACTTAGATGCGCAACTGATCGAAGATATCCCGAGACGCCTGGAGAATCGGCACCAAATAGGTGCGCATGATGCTGCGGTCGCACATATTTAGAGCGGCCCGGATTTGTCGACATTGGGGGGTGGCCACGGGCGTTAGGCAGAAGGGACTAGTGCGAGGCTTGTCCGGACCTTGCTAGACTTCCTGACATCTCAAGAGGGAATCCCATGCAACCCTTCAGTTTCAACGCCAAGACACTGCAAGACCTGGCAGCCGGTATCGGCAAGGCCATTGAATCGGGACCCGCGAAGGACATTGAGAAGAATGTCCGCGCCGCATTGCAGGGAGGGCTCTCACGCCTCGATCTCGTCACGCGCGAAGAGTTCGATACCCAGGCGCGCGTGCTGGCCAAAACGCGCGAAAAGCTGGAGCTGCTCGACGCGCGGGTGGCTGAGCTCGAAGCCCGCTTCGTGCCTTCCTCCCCCACCCATTGATTTTGCACACGGAGTGCAAACTGAGCGCGCAAGTAGCTCGCACGGACCCGAACGTCTGACTCCCCCGCAACGCGCGTTCCGCGGGTGCGTTCATGACCGTCGCGATCGTCCAAAGCCGCTCCCTCGCGGGCATCGCCGCACCCCGCGTCGCGGTGGAAGTCCACATCGCGGGGGGCTTGCCCGGCGTCCATCTCGTCGGCCTGCCTGAAGCCGAAGTGCGCGAGGCGCGCGATCGCGTGCGTGCCGCGTTGCAAAACGCGCAATTCGATTTCCCAGCGCGCAAGGTGACGGTCAATCTTGCGCCCGCGGATCTGCGCAAGGAGTCGGGCCGTTTCGACCTCCCCATCGCGCTCGGCATCCTGGCGGCGACCGGGCAAATTCCTTCCAACCATCTTGCGCAATATGAGTTTGCGGGAGAGTTAGCGCTCACCGGAGACCTGCGTCCCGTGCGCGGCGCATTAGCCATGGCCCGTTCAGCCCGAGAGGATGGTCACGCGTTCGTTCTACCTCTCGTGTCAGCGGACGAGGCCGCGCTCGTGCGTGAGGCGACGGTCTACGGTGCGAGGTCGCTGCTCGAAGTCTGCGCCCATCTCAGCGGTACGTCGCTCCTGACCCAGGCCGTCGCCAAGCAGGCGATTCCAGCGGCGTCGGGACTCGACCTGGCCGACGTGCGTGGACAGCGGCAGGCCAAGCGCGTGCTCGAAATTGCGGCGGCGGGTGCGCACTCGCTGCTATTGACCGGACCACCCGGCACCGGCAAGTCAATGTTGGCGCAACGGCTGCCGTCGTTGCTGCCGCCGCTGACAGAAAGCGAAGCCCTTGAAGTTTCCGCTGTCGCCTCAGTTGCCGGACGCTTTGTTCCGGAGCGCTGGGGCGAGCGTCCATTTCGCGCGCCGCACCACACCGCAAGCGGCGTGGCGCTGGTCGGTGGCGGCGGCGATCCGCGACCTGGCGAGATCTCGCTCGCCCATCACGGCGTCTTGTTCCTGGACGAATTGCCGGAGTGGGAACGGCGCGTTCTCGAAGCGCTGCGCGAGCCCCTTGAGTCCGGCGTCATCCACATTTCCCGGTCCGCGCGCCAGAGCACGTTTCCAGCGCAATTCCAACTGGTCGCGGCCATGAATCCCTGTCCCTGTGGTTGGCTGGGACACGCCAGCGGACGCTGCCGCTGTACGCCGGAGCGCATCGGCCGCTATCGCTCGCGAGTTTCAGGACCACTTCTCGATCGCATTGACCTGGCCATTGAGGTACCGGCGGTCGCGCCCGATTCCCTCGCGTTGAATGCGCGCCCTCCGCGCGGCGAATCCCGCGATACGGGCACGGAGGATCTCGGCGCGGGCGAGGTGCGCGAGTCATCAGCGACCGTGCGCGGGCGCGTCCTTCAGGCACGCGATGTCCAGCGCGATCGCCAAGGCAAGACCAATGCGCGCTTGTTGCCCGCGGAGCTTGCCAAGCATTGCATACCCGAAGTCGACGCCGAGGATTTGCTTGCGCGCGCCATGTCCCGCCTCTCGCTATCTGCGCGTGCCTACCACCGCGTGCTCAAAGTGGCGCGCACGATTGCCGATCTCGCTGCGTGCGAGCGCATCAACTCTGCCCATGTGGCGGAGGCCATCGGTTACCGGCGCACCGACTAACGAGCAAAATGCTGATTTAGCTCGGGAATTGGTCGGAGCACATCCAGCGCGTCAGCCCCAATGCTAACGCGCAGGGTATCGTCTTCTTCATCCTCAAAAAGGTTCGCTTTGCCAAGGGGTTTAAGCTTTTTTTCCGCCCCACTGGGTGTTATGTACCACAGGCCATCTTCCCGCTGAACGATAGACGCTGCTCCATACTTGCCGGTGAACGATGAAAGTTGCGCGCGATGTGGCACGAGCTCTGTTGTTTTGGCCGCAAGGCCGTCGTGCGCCCAAACTAGAAAATTCTTCTCTTCGGGATCCGTGGCGGATGCAATCAGTCGTTTTAGCGAACTGGCATACGCTACGTCCAGCGCTTCCAACGAAGTGGAGGCTATCGTAGGGGCAACTCCAGTGCCTTCCCAATCCGTATGGGAGATGGGATCTTCTGTACGCCCGGAGGGAACGGACAAGCGATAGAAAGGGGCAATAGCCGCGTCTTCTGAAAAATGTGCAGCACCTTCGGTACGCTCCCCGACTACTTCACCAAGTTTGAATTGCTTGACTGTATAAGCGACCGCCTCCGCGGCTGAGCGTGATCGCTTGTTGACTAGCACGTAGAGGGGAATCCCCTTTAGCCGTGTACTTTTCAGATAGGGGCTTGCTCGTACCTGCACGTCTGCCTTGCCTGTCGATAACATGGTCAACATCAATTTGTCGGGCTCAAAGAAATGACTGAGCAGATAATGCGCCGCGTTCGTTTCACCTCCACGATTGCTGCGCAGGTCAATGATTATTGCGCGCCCGCCTTTGAGGAATCTCATGGCGCCATCCATCACATTTACGGTCTCCCCAGCCACCCAAAAAAATCCCACTATCCTGAGATAGCGAACATTTCCTGGCAACGTTTTCATTTCAGTGAGCCCGTGATGGAAATCGCGCGAGTGCTTCACGTCCGCGGCGTTTTCGAGGGAGATACTATTTGGGCTCGGCGGGGTCAAAGTGGCGCGATACCACTCGGGTTGGAAATTCAAGTACAGATGGGTGTCTCCCGTAACCATTTGCATATCTGCAGTCAGAAGCTGTGCAAATGTTCTTGGATCGGTGGTCTCGTATCGCCCGCTGCGAGCCGCCGCTTCTATCTTCTGCAGCACCAGAGATAGTTTCGTCCTGTCAAAATAGCCTTCGGTCAGAGCGTCCTTGATCAACTGAAGGGATGATTCACGATCTGTCTTTGAAAAAGCGGATGTTGCTGCATCACTGGCTTTCGGCGAAGCACTCAAGTTTTGATGCGGCAGTAAACTTAATGAGACGGCGAGAATAGAACCGACAAATGCAGCGGCCGAACGAGCTTGATATTTTCTTGGAACGGAACCGGACATAGGACACCTCGAGGCAGAGCCTCTGCCTGTCATTGCGACAGATCATCCGGCGGAATCTTTAATATTGAATATGTTGGACTTCCTGTCAAGTTTTGCAGTCGTTGGCAATCATGCCCGCAGGCTTCGACTGGAAATGGCTCTTGTAAAAGGCCAATGGTGGGCCAACCCGCAACTCCGTGTCGTAACGCTCGGCCCGTGGCGCATGTTGCACTGCGGTAACATGCAGAGCTCCCATGAACGCTGTCGACGACGCCTTTTTGGAAACTCAGGACCCGCCTGGTGGAGCGCCGCGGCTGCGCGAGATTCCGTACAACTACACATCATTCTCCGATCGCGAGATCGTCATTCGCTTGCTGGGGACCGCGATGTGGCAGGTCCTAGACGAATTGCGCGATGAACGCCGCACTGGCCGATCCGCGCGAATGTTGTTCGAGGTGCTGGGCGACATCTGGGTGGTCGAGCGCAATCCCTATTTGCAGGACGACCTTCTAGACAATCCGAAGCGGCAGGGACTTCTGGTCGATGCGATGCGTCACCGGCTGCACGAAGTCGAGAAGCGACGGCAGGACCATGATGGCCGGCCGCACGTAGACAACGCGGGCCAGGAAGGCAAATTCGCCAAGGACGCCAACGTCGCACAACTGATCGCGGCTGCCCATGCAGCAGTGAATCGTTTTGCGGACGGGTTTGGTGAGACCCGCGAGCTGCGCCGCCGGTCGCGTCGCGTGCTGGGTCGCTGGACCGCCAAGGACAACGTCGCGTTCGATGGCCTGGCGCGCGTGTCACACGTCACCGACGCGACCGACTGGCGCGTTGAGTATCCGTTCGTGGTTCTCCATCCAGATACGGAGGAGGAAGTTCGCGGCCTGGTCGAGGGCTGCATCGAGCTTGGCCTGACGATCATTCCTCGTGGCGGCGGCACGGGTTACACCGGCGGGGCCATTCCGCTCGACGCGCGCTCGGCGGTGATCAACACGGAAAAGCTGGAGCGCATGTCGGCGGTAGAGCAAGTCACACTCACCGGACACGCGCGTCCGGTGGCGACCATCGATGCGGGCGCGGGCGTGGTCACGCGCCGGGTCATGGACGCCGCTGAACACGCGGGCCTCGTATTCGCCGTCGATCCGACGTCGGCGGACGCGTCGTGCATCGGCGGCAATGTCGCCATGAACGCCGGCGGCAAGAAGGCGGTCCTGTGGGGAACTGCGCTCGACAATCTCGTCTCATGGCGAATGGTCACGCCGAATGCGGAGTGGCTCGAAGTCACGCGCGTCGACCACAACTTGAGCAAGATCCACGACGCCGCGCAGGCCACATTTCAATGCCAATGGCTAGGTGTTGACGGCGCCACGGTCAAGCGCACGGAAACCCTCGTTATCCCCGGTGCCACGTTCCGAAAGGCCGGCCTGGGAAAGGATGTCACGGACAAGTTTCTGTCGGGACTTCCCGGCATCCAGAAGGAAGGCTGCGACGGGCTCATCACGAGCGCCCGCTTCATCCTGCACACGATGCCGCCGGCTATACGCACCGTGTGCCTGGAATTTTTCGGACAAGTGCGCGACTCTACGCCTGCCATCGTCGAGATCAAGAACTACATCGATGCGCTGCCCAAGGAAGGCGCTGCGCGCGTTCTTCTGGCCGGCCTCGAGCACCTGGACGAACGCTACGTCAAGGCGGTGGGCTACGCGACCAAGGCCAAGCGCCACGGCCGTCCCAAGATGGTGCTGCTAGGGGACATCGTCGGTGACGATGACGATGCGGTGGCCCGCGCGGCATCGGAAGTCGTGCGCATCGCCAACGCGCGCGGCGCCGAAGGTTTCGTTGCGGTGTCGGCCGAGTCGCGCAAGAAATTCTGGCTCGATCGCGCGCGCACGGCGGCCATTGCGCGGCATACCAACGCGTTCAAGATCAACGAGGACGTGGTCATTCCGCTGCCGCGACTCGGCGACTACACCGACGGCATCGAGCGCATCAACATCGAGCTGTCGATCCGCAACAAGCTGCAACTGTGTGACTCGCTGGCGGCAAGGATCGCCGGCCCGGTCCAGGATCATGCATGGCCACCAGATAGCGATGCGCGTCCGGCTGCGGAGATCGTCGACGCCAAGCTGGAGGAGGCACGCGAGCTGATCGCGGCCACCCGAATACGTTGGCAGGATCTGCTCGATCGTATCGACGCGAGCTTTTCCGCGCTGCAGGAGCATTCCGTCACGGTTTCCTGGAAGCGTGAATTGAAGGAACCGCTTGAGGAATTGTTCGCGGGTCTGGCCTTTGCTCCGATCATGGCACGCGTGCGGGAGACGCACGCGCAGGTATTGCGCAGCCGCGTGTTCGTGGCGCTCCACATGCATGCGGGCGATGGCAACGTCCACACCAACATACCGGTCAATTCCGACGACTACGACATGATGCGCGAGGCCAATGCTGCGGTCGCGCGCATCATGCAGCTCGCGCGCGGGTTGGGCGGCGTGATCTCGGGCGAGCACGGCATCGGCATCACCAAGCTCGAATACCTGACGGACGCCGAGCTGCAGCCGTTTGCCGACTACAAGCAGCGCATCGATCCGCAGGGCCGCTTCAATCGCGGCAAGCTCTTGCGCGACGTGAAATTTCCCGCCGACCTGACCGGTGCTTATACGCCGAGCTTTGCGCTTATCGGCCACGAGAGCCTGATCCTGGAGCAGAGCGCCATCGGTGGCATTGCGGATTCGATCAAGGACTGCCTGCGCTGCGGCAAGTGCAAACCCGTGTGCGCGACGCACGTGCCGCGCGCCAACCTGCTGTATAGCCCGCGCAACAAGATCCTCGCCACGTCGCTGCTGATCGAGGCCTTCCTTTACGAAGAGCAGACCCGCCGCGGCGTGAGCTTGCGCCACTTCGATGAATTCTCGGACGTGGCCGACCATTGCACCGTCTGCCACAAGTGCGCCAGCCCGTGTCCCGTCGATATCGACTTCGGCGATGTATCGATCGCCATGCGCAATGTGCTGACCCAGGATGGCCATCGCAAATTCAATCCAGGTACCTTCGCCGCGATGTTGTTCCTCAATGCCACGGATCCAGCCACGATCAAGCTGGTCAGGATGGTGATGATCGGCTGGGGCTACAAGGTGCAGCGCCTGTTGTACCGGTTGGCCCGCCAGACGGGCGTGGTCAGGGCGCAGACAGCGCGCCCGCCGGCGACGGTCGGCAAGCCTGCGCTCAAGGCACAGGTCATTCACTTCATCAACAAGCCCATGCCAGGGGGACTGCCCAAGCGTACGTCGCGCGCACTGCTGGATATCGAGGACGACGCGATCGTCCCCATCATCCGCGACCCGGCGCGCGTCAACGACGATTCCGAAGCAGTCTTCTACTTTCCCGGCTGCGGCTCGGAGCGCCTCTTTTCACAAGTCGGCTTGGCCACGCAGGCCATGCTCTATCACGTGGGCGCCCAGACTGTATTGCCTCCGGGATATCTGTGTTGCGGCTATCCGCAGACCGCGGCGGGCAATCACGACGAAGGGCAGAAGATCACTACCGCGAACCGCGTGCTGTTCCATCGCGTGGCCAACACACTCAACTATCTCGACATCAAGACGGTGATCGTGTCCTGTGGCACGTGCATGGACCAGCTGGGCAAGTACGAGTTCGAACGCATTTTCCCCGGTTGTCGCCTGCTGGACATCCACGAATACCTGATGGAGAAAGGTGTTCGGCTGCAAGGGGCAACGGGCGTGCGCTACATGTACCACGACCCCTGTCACACGCCGATGAAGACCTACGCGCCATTGACCGTCGTCAACGAGTTGATGGGCTCCAAGGTGGCGCTGAATGATCGCTGCTGCGGCGAGTCGGGCACGCTTGCGGTGACCCGTCCGGACATCTCGACACAGGTTCGCTTCCGCAAAGAAGCGGAAATGCGCAACGGTACCGAACAACTCCGAAAGGACGGCTTCGCCGGTGAGGTAAAGGTGCTGACGTCGTGTCCGTCTTGCCTGCAGGGGCTGTCGCGCTTCGACGACGATGCTGGTACCAAGGCCGATTACATCGTCGTCGAGATCGCGAAGAACCTGCTCGGGTCCGACTGGATGGCCGACTATGTGGCCAAGGTCAACGCCGGGGGCATCGAGCGCGTGCTGGTCTAGGGTTCCGGGTTGCGGCCGCCGCCACGGGGTCCGCCGGTTTCAGTCCTCGATTCAGCCCTGAGCATCAAATGTCCGGCTGCGAGGCAGGTCGCGAACCTTGCGCGACGAGAATGCGTGCGACACACGGCGAACCCAAATCCGCAGTCTTCGCGCAGCGGCTCTGCTCGATCCGCTGGACCAATGCCTCCATTGCACGATCGTCGGTGGAAGGCGCATAGCGAACGATGAGCGGCGAACCCAACGCGATCGCCAACCAGAGGGTCGCGAACACTGCCGCAGCACGCGAGGACCGGCCTTCGGGCGTCGCGCTCATATTGTCCGGCTCATTTTTCTGCGCCGGCGCCTTGGCAACGCATTGGGTTCCGAGTCCGAGGTTCAGCAGCCCTTCCATGGTGTTCTCCTTGCTGGTGTGGCTTCCGCTATGCACGTTGGTTTCAGTCGTTGGTTCAGCCGTTGCCTGCAAAAAAAACCCGCGAAGACGACGCCCAAGCGAAGAACTTGTATCGGCGGATGCACGGCCCTGTTCGAGTCGGCGCGCCTTCGCGGGTGGAGGCAACGGTGAGGGGCGATCTGCGGCCTGAACCAAGGTGCGTTGGGAGCCGATCGCTGCGTTTTGGTTGACCATGGGGCAACGATAGACCGCGGCTGCCTGCCGTGCGTCGGAACAATCGTGTTGGCGCATGCGGAAAATTCGCATTGCCCACCTTGGGAAGGCGTGCCGACCCGTGATCCGCCTGTCGGACTCGAACGGGACAAGGCGGATGGCCGCGGGGCCTTTGTGCTATAAACTGGAAGGGCTTTTCATAGGGGAATCCTGATGGAATGGACCGGCAAAATACCTGCTGCGCGCTTGCACAAGGACCGTCCGGGGTCGCACTACCGGCCGAAGGTTTGCCAACGCGTTCGTTTCTTCTTAGCCCCTCTCGCCTGAACCCCATTTCGTCCGACTGCCACGGCTTGCCATGACCAAGGACATCGCTTCGCCCTTCACATCGCCTCCCGCGGCCGGCGAAGGAGCGCCAGGACGAGAAGTCCCGGCGCTCGCGTTCGCGGACGCGGATGGCGCGAAGCGCTGGGCCAAGTCGCTGATGGTCACCGGCGTGAACCCGCTTTATGAGGCGATTCACGGCCAGTTGCTTGCGGTTGCGGTGGCGGCGTTCACGCCCAGGGAGCGCGCGACCATCGCCGAAGTCATGCGCGACCAGGTTGCCCACCTGCACACGGAATTGGCGCGCCGCTTCGCGGGCAAGGCACAGCCCGCCGCGGATCGCGAACTCGAAGCGGCGGATCAGGCCATCGCGCTATGGCATGCGCTCTGGGACCAATATTCCGCCTGCTTGAAGCCCCTGCTCGAAGGCGACACCGAATTGCAGGGGGTGAAAGCCAAGCTCCTGCAGCGCGGACTCTATGTGGGAAAGCAGCTGGTGCTGGTCCACGCGCTCGCCAGGCGCGCCGCGCCGGCTGCGTTGTGGCAGGAGCTGCACGCCTACTATCGGCTGACGGAAATTCTGGACTGTGCCGTGACCGCGGTGTCCGACGACCTGACGCCGAATGCGGTCGGCATCTCGTGCTATTCCACCTACTGCCACGCCCTGATGCTGGGCCTGGCCGATCCTTGGGCGATGTCGATCCGGCAGATCGAATTGACGGACCGCTGGCTCGGGCAATGGGCGCGCAAGGTTTTTCCCTATGCGCAGCAGCGCGAGACGGAAGGCCCGGTCATGCTGATCGACCTGGACGGCACGAGGGGCGCCACGCTGGTCGGGACTGCACCGCGCGACCCGCCGCGCTCGATGCGCTTCGGCTATCCGGGAAAGCTCGCCACCAGCGTCCGCGGACGACTGAAGCGGCTGGCGGCCGGCGCCAGCCCGGCCGAGCTGCAACTGGGCCACGATGCTTCGGTCGAAGGCTGCACCGTGCTGCTCTCGCACCTCGACGAGCACTGGTATCAACTGCCCCGGCGCAACGCAGAAGCGGGCAGCGTGTCGCTCGAACTGGTCACGGGCGGCGTGCAGGCGGCGTACTTCCGTGTGGGCGGACGCACCTTCGATCGCCAGGATCCGTTGGGGCGCCTTACGTTCCAGGGGGCCCAATACCTTCAGACCTTGGGAGCGCTGACCGACTACGATCGCTACCGCGAGGAGGCCGAACGCAACTGGCCGTGGGAGCGCTGGCAGGGGAGCTACGAGGGGCGCGGTGCGGTGCTCACCCGCAACGATCACGGGCGCTACCGCTGGTTCCTGGACCAGTTGGTGATCGCCCGCGACGACGATCTCCTGCGGGTGGGCCACGTCACGCGCGTCTGCCTCGACCCGCAAGGCGAGTTCACGATTTCGCTCACGCTATGGGCGGGCACACCGAAATCGATCGCGGTGCGGCCGATGTCGCTTGCGTATGTCGAGGAGCCGCCAATGCCCGCGTTGCTGCTCTCGGAAACCCCCGAAGAGCGCGTGACGATGCTCGTCCCTCCGCGCACATTCAATCCTGGCCGGTTGTTGCGGTCGATGGACCCCGGACCGGAACGCAAATTCCGCCTGACCAAGCTCGTTCAGCGCGGCGGGGACTTCGAACGCGTCGCCTTCGAAGAATCATGACGTTGCAGCCGTGCGTTTGCCTCGCAGGCAAGGTGCAATTCACCCGATGACCAATCGCCTGGCCGGTGCGACGAGCCCGTATCTGCGGCAGCACGCGGAAAATCCCGTCGACTGGCACGTCTGGAGCGATGAGGCACTGCGCCTTGCCCGCGACCAGGACAAGCCCATCCTGCTTTCGATCGGGTATTCGGCGTGCCACTGGTGCCACGTCATGGCGCACGAATCCTTCGAGGACCCTGCGGTGGCAGCGGTCATGAACGATCTCTTCGTCAACATCAAGGTGGATCGCGAAGAACGGCCGGACCTGGACCAAATCTACCAGACCGCACACGCGATCATGACGCAGCGGCCTGGCGGCTGGCCGCTGACGATGTTCCTGACGCCGGCCGGCACGCCATTCGTCGCGGGAACGTATTTTCCGAAGGAACCACGTCATGGGCTGAGCGGCTTCTTCGAGTTGCTGCAACGCGTCGCGGCTGCCTACAGGCAAAAGGGCGACGAGATCGCGATGTGGGGGCCACAGCTGGCCAAGGCGATGGCCATGCTGGAGCCCGACGGCGGCACGAGGGTCTTGCCTGACAGCGTCTCGGCGCAGGCGCTTACGGCACTCAAGCAACGTTTTGATCCGGAATGGGGTGGGTTCGGGCGAGCGCCCAAGTTCGCGCATCCGACGGAACTCGAATTCTGCCTGCGCGCCGCGGCCAATGGGCAGGACGAAGCCGCGCTGGAGGTCGTGCGCAAGACACTTTCCTGCATGGCGGACGGCGGCATCCACGACCAGTTGGGTGGCGGCTTCTGCCGCTACTCGGTCGATGCGACCTGGACCATTCCCCACTTCGAGAAAATGCTTTACGACAACGGGCCGTTGCTGGGCCTCTACGCGGACCTTGCGCGTGTAACCGGCGACACGCATTTTGCGGATGTCGCTCGCGACATCGTCGGATGGCTGGTGCGGGAAATGCGCGATCCAGATGGGGCGTTCTACTCGAGCCAGGATGCGGACAGCGAAGGCGAGGAAGGCAAGTTCTACGTCTGGACGCCGATCGAAGTGCGCGGCCTCGTCTCCGAACGTGAATGGGAAGTGATCTTGCCTCACTACGGGCTCGACCGCCCGCCGAATTTCGAAGGTCGCGCCTGGAATTTGCGGGTGACGGAACCGCTGGAACGCGTAGCCGCGACGCTCGACATTTCCCTTCCCGACGCACAAACGCGCCTGACGAGTGCACGCGCCACATTGTTTGCGGCGCGCGAGGAGCGCATTCGGCCCGGCCGCGACGACAAGGTCTTGACGTCGTGGAATGCGCTGGTTGTCTCGGGATTGGCGCGCGCAGCGCGCGCGAACGATGAACCACGCTGGGTCGAGTTGGCGATGGCCGCCGCCGATTCGCTGAAAACCACGGTCTGGCGCGATGGGCGCCTGCTGGCCACCCGCTTCGGCGAAGACGTTGATCTCAACGGCTATCTCGACGACTATGCGTTCCTGCTGGCTGCGCTGGTCGAGTTGATGCAGACGCGATTCCGCGAGGCGGACTTCGCCTGGGCGCGCGAGTTGGCGGACGCGCTGCTCGTCAACTTCGAGGATGCGGAGCGCGGTGGCTTCTACTTCACCAGCCATGACCACGAGGAACTTTTTCACCGCACTAAACCCGGCCCGGACAACGCCACGCCCTCCGGCAACGGTGTGGCCGCAACGGCATTGATCGTATTCGGTCACCTGGCGTCGGAACCTCGCTACATCGATGCGGCGGAGCGCTGCGTGAAAGTTTTTACAGCGATCCTGGAGGAGTCGCATGGCGGTTGTTCGACGCTGCTGGGTGCCCTCGCGGAACTCGAAGCGCCACCTACCGTCGTGATCATCGACGGCGCCATCGAGGACGCGTTTGCGTGGCAGCAGGCGCTGGAAAGACGCTACCAACCGACGGCGCGAGTTTTTAACATCGCCGGCGTGGAAAGCCCACCTGCGGCGATGGTCAAAGGCGCGCGACCCGGTTCGGGCGCGGTCGCCTGGGTGTGCCGCGGCACGCATTGCCTGCCGCCGATTGCCTTGCTCGAGGAACTCGAACGCGAATTGGCATCCTCGCCCGAAGGTGGGCGTACGCCGCCGTCGCCATGACGCCGAAGACCCAGTACACACGCAGCGGCGACGTGCATATCGCCTACCAGGTCGTTGGCAACGGACCTTTCGATCTCGTCTATGTTCCAGGTTGGGTCTCCCACATCGAGTTGGCGTGGGAGGAGCCGGAGATGGCCAGGTTCCTCCAAAGGCTGGCGTCGTTCTCCCGACTGATCGTGTTCGACAAGCGCGGCACGGGCCTGTCCGACCGTGTGCCCAACGACAAGCTGCCTTCGCTCGAGGAGCGGATGGACGACCTGCGAGTGGTCATGGACGCGGTCGGCTCGCGACGCGCAGCGCTGTTTGGCTATTCGGAAGGGGGAAACCTGGCTGCGTTGTTCGCCGCAATGCATCCTGAGCGGACGCGCGCGCTGGTTCTCGCGCACACGTTCGCCAAGCGAATCTGGAGCCCCGATTATCCATGGGCACCCAAGCCCGAGCAACGGGAGAGGGAATACGAGCAGGTCGAGCGGGAATGGGGCAACCTCATGGATCTTGAGCACTACGCCCCCAGCAAGGTCGGCGATGCCGCGTTTGCGCAGCGGCTGGCCACGTATTTCCGGCGTGCGGCTAGTCCCGGCGCCGCAGTGGCGTTACTGCGCATGAACACGCAGATCGACATTCGCGGCATTCTGCCGGCAATTCGTGTGCCGACGCTGGTCATGCATCGGTCGGGCGATCAGGATGTCAATGTGGCCGAGGGCCGCTACGTCGCGGAGCGCATTCCAGGTGCGCGGTTCGTTGAGCTGCCGGGCGACGATCATTTGGTGTGGCTGGGAGATCAGGGTCCGCTCCTCGACGAAATCCAGGAGTTCCTGACCGGCGTCCGGCCCGCACCGGAGTATGACCGCGTGTTGTCGACCGTCATGTTTACCGACATTGTCGGTTCCACCGAGGTCGCTGCGCGTCTGGGTGACAGCGCCTTTCGTGACTTGCTCGGCCGTCATCACGCCATTGCGCGAACCGAGATCGCGCGCTTTCGCGGCCGCGAGATCAACACGGCGGGCGACGGTTTCTTCGCGACCTTCGACGGCCCCGCGCGCGCGGTGCGCTGCGCAGGTGCTATGCGCGATGCGATGGAGCCACTCGGCATTTCCATACGTGCGGGCGTGCATACGGGCGAAGTTGAGCTCGATGGCGAAGGCGTCGGCGGCATAGCGGTGCACATCTGCGCCAGGGTGGCCGCCGCGGCCGCCAACGGCGAAGTTCTGGTGTCGAGTACGGTGAAGGATCTCGTGTCTGGTGCCGGCCTCTCGTTCAGCGACCGTGGTTCGCACACGCTCAAGGGTGTACCCGGGGAGTGGCGGTTGTACGCGGCGGCGTGATGGCGCAGCGGCAATGGCGTCACATGCGTTAACATCCCGGCGCGACTCGAGGCAACATTCGCAATGCCCCGCATTCAATCCACCTCTGCGCCACTGAAATCGGAGATCCGATGAAACTCGTTTCCGCCATAATTTCCTGCGCCGCCCTGCTGTCGGCAGGTACCGCCCACGCCGTGCTCGACAATGGCGCGGCCGAAGCCATGATGAAAAAGCACGCTTGCGCCGCCTGCCATGCCATCGACAAGAAACTGGTCGGACCGTCCTACGTGGACGTCGCAGCCAAGTACAAGGGCGACAAGGACGCAGTCGCCAAGCTCACCAAGAAGGTCAGGGAAGGCGGTTCGGGTGTCTGGGGCCAGGTGCCGATGCCGCCCAATTTGACGATCCCGACCGCCGATATCACCGAGCTCGTCACCTGGATCCTCACGCTGAAGAAATAGGCGCCGTCCAGCCGCCGGCTTTGACCGGCGGGGCAAGACGCCGGTAGAATCGGTCGGGTTCGTGCAGGAGAGTGTGACTGCGCGCGAGATTACCGCGCTGCAAGTCGCCGCCGAAGGCGTATTCCCGAAATCGCTCAGGTACCGAGGACTGCACGTAACGCAACGCCGATCTGGAGAGCGGCCGCGGGGGATGCCCGGCATTGATGCCAGGCGTCACTCGGGGCCCACCGAAGGGGCACCGGGTGGCAAGGCTCATGTTGCATTGCCTTGTTACCCCAAATCTCTCAGGTAAAGAGGACAGACGGGGCGAAGTGGAGGATTTGCTCCGCCCTATGGTCGTCCTTTACCGGAGAGTCGAGTGTTGAAACAAACCCCGCTCAATGCCACGCACCGCGCGTTCGGCGCGCGCATGGTCGACTTCGGTGGCTGGGACATGCCGGTCAACTACGGGTCGCAGATCGACGAACACCACGCGGTGCGCAGCGACGCGGGCATGTTCGATGTGTCGCACATGCGCGCGGTCGATCTCACCGGAGCGCGCGCTCGCGACTTGCTGCGCTATGCGCTCGCCAACAACGTCGACAAGCTGCAAGCGCCGGGCAAGGCGCTGTATTCGTGCCTCCTTGCGCGGGATGGCGGCGTGCTCGACGACCTGATCGTGTATTTCCTGCGCGAGGATTTCTTTCGCATCGTCGTCAATGCCGGAACGGCGGACAAGGACATCGCGTGGTTCCGGCGTCTGATCAGCGAACGCGCGCCGCACCTCAAGCTCACGCCGCGCGACGATCTCGCCATGATCGCCGTGCAGGGTCCCAATGCGCGCGCCAAGGTCTGGCAGGCGCTGCC
Source organism: Betaproteobacteria bacterium (assembly GCA_039932755.1). Classification (GTDB taxonomy): domain Bacteria; phylum Pseudomonadota; class Gammaproteobacteria; order Burkholderiales; family Casimicrobiaceae; genus VBCG01. The sequence continues at coordinate 15,355 of JBDTPJ010000004.1, read as the reverse complement.
CGGCAGCGAGGTCGCGAGCGCCGGATTAAAGCCTTTCAACGGCACCGCGACAGGCGACGTAGCGGGGGAAAGTTTCGTTGCGCGCACCGGATATACAGGCGAAGACGGTTTCGAAGTGATGGTGCCGGCTACTCGCGCGGAGGAGGTGTGGCGGGCGCTTGCCGCCGTCGGCGTCAAGCCTTGTGGATTGGGCGCGCGCGACACGTTGCGACTCGAAGCAGGAATGAACCTCTACGGCCAGGACATGGACGAGACAGTGTCGCCACTCGTCTCCGGCTTGGCCTGGACTGTCGATCTCACGAGCCCGCGCGACTTTGTCGGTAAGGCGGCGCTGTTGGCAACCCCTCCCGCGCGGCAGCTCACCGGGTTGTTGTTGCTCGATGCAGGAGGCGTGCTGCGCGCGCATCAGATTGTGCACACGGCGCACGGCGAAGGTGAAATCACCAGCGGCTCGTTCAGTCCCACACTGGGCAAGTCCATCGCCCTCGCGCGCCTCCCCGCCGGCGTTGCGCCGGGCGACATCGTCCACGTCGTCGTGCGCGATAAGCGACTGGCCGCGCGCGTGGTCAAGCCGCCGTTCGCGCGCAACGGCAAGGCGCTCATTTCCTGAATTTCCCTGGATAATTTTTCCCCTTCCATTTTTTGATCGCATGCAGTTCAAAGGAGAATCCACATGAACGTACCCGCAAGCCTCAAATATGCCGAGAGCCACGAATGGCTGCGCGCGGAAACAGACGGCACTGTCACGATCGGCATCACCGACCACGCCCAGGCGGCGCTGGGCGACCTCGTGTACGTTGAACTCCCTGCCGTCGGCCGGCAATTGAAAGCCGATGAAGCCTGTGCCGTCGTGGAATCGGTCAAGGCGGCGAGCGATGTCTACGCGCCTATTGCCGGCGAGGTGGTGGCGGTGAACGAGGCGCTGACCGATTCGCCGGAATCGCTGAACGCCGACGCCTATGCCGCGTGGCTGTTCCGGTTGAAGCCCGCCGACACCGGCGCCCTCGCGACGATGCTCGATGCGGCGGCCTACGAAAAACTGATCGGCGAAGCCTGAGAGTGCATGACGAATGAAAATGAATGAACTCCAGCCAGGTGCTGCGCCGCTGACGTTGCGCGCACTCGAAGATCGTTCCGCATTTCTCGCCCGCCACATCGGGACGACGGACGAAGACCAGGCGGCGATGCTCGCTACCCTGGGGTATGCGACGCGCGACGCATTGATCGACGCCATCGTGCCACCGGCGATTCGCGAAACTGCGCCCATCAAGCTGGCGGGGCCGGTGCCGGAAGCGGAGGCGCTCGCGCGATTGCGCGCGGTCGCCGGTCAAAACAAGGTGCTGAAGTCCTTCATCGGGCAAGGTTACTACGGCACGCATACGCCGGGCGTTATCTTGCGCAACATCCTGGAGAACCCGGCGTGGTACACCGCATACACTCCCTACCAGCCGGAAATCTCGCAAGGACGCTTGGAGGCGCTGGTCAATTTCCAGACGATGGTATGCGAGCTGACAGGCATGGCGATCGCCAACGCCTCGATGCTCGACGAAGCCACGGCGGCCGCAGAAGCGATGACGCTGGCACTACGCGTCGGCAAAAGCAAGAGCAAGCGCTTCTTCGTGGCCGATGACGTATTCCCGCAGACGCTGGATGTGGTGCGAACGCGCGCCGCGCCACTCGACATCGAAGTCGTCGTCGGGCCGGCAGCCGCCGCAGCCACTGCCGAAGCATTCGCGGTCCTGCTGCAGTATCCCGGCGTCGCCGGCGAAGTCCGCGATGGTCGCGCACTCACCGAGGCCGTCCACGCGCAAGGCGGGTTGGTGATCGTCGCCGCGGACATTCTCGCGTTGACACTGCTCTCCCCGCCGGGTGAATGGGGCGCGGATGTGGTCGTCGGGTCGACCCAGCGCTTTGGCGTGCCGATGGGCTATGGCGGTCCGCACGCCGGCTATTTCGCGACCCGCGACGAGTTCAAGCGGTCGATGCCAGGGCGCCTGGTTGGCGTAACCGTGGACGCCAACGGCAATGCCGCTTATCGCCTCGCGTTGCAGACGCGCGAACAGCATATCCGCCGCGAAAAAGCGACGTCGAACATCTGTACCGCGCAAGTACTGCTGGCCGTGATCGCCTCCATGTACGCGGTCTATCACGGCCCGGAAGGACTGACGATGATCGCGCGGCGGGTGCATCGCCTGACCGCCATTCTCAAGGCGGGCCTGGAGCGGCTCGGGTTCAGCGTGCCCACGCAGGCATTCTTCGACACGATCACCGTCGCCACCGGCGCCAAGACCGCCGGCATTCTCGAAGGCGGCGTCGCGTATGGGTTCAATATGCGCAAGATCGACGAACGCACGCTTGGTATTTCCTTCGACGAAACCACGACGCGCAACGATGTTGCGCGTCTCTGGGACATTTTCAATTTCGACGACACGCCCTTCAGTGTTGCCGATCACGATGCCGCTGTCACGGACGGTCTGCCGTCGACGCTTGCCCGCACCACGACTTTCCTGACGCACCCGGTTTTTCATCGCCATCGCTCTGAAACCGACATGCTTCGCTATCTGCGCAAGCTTGCCGATCGCGACCTGGCGCTCGACCGTTCGATGATCCCGCTGGGTTCGTGCACGATGAAGTTGAACGCGACCTCCGAGATGATTCCGGTGACGTGGCCCGAATTCGGCGCAGTGCACCCGTTCGCGCCCCCGGAACAGGCGGCGGGATACCACCGCATGATTCATGAACTGGAGGCGATGATGTGCGCGGCCACGGGCTATGACGCCGTGTCATTGCAGCCCAATGCCGGGTCGCAGGGGGAATACGCCGGCCTGCTGATGATCGAGGCGTACCACAGGAGTCGCGGCGAGCCGCATCGCAACGTTTGCCTGATTCCGGCCTCGGCGCATGGCACCAATCCCGCGTCGGCGCAGATGGCCGGCATGCAGGTCGTCGTCGTCGCCTGCGACACGGACGGCAACGTGGACCTGGCCGATCTCGAAGCGAAGGCCGACGCGCACGCGCGCGACCTCGCCGCGATCATGGTCACGTATCCGTCCACGCACGGCGTGTTCGAGGCCGGCATCAAGCGCCTCTGCGAAATTGTGCATGGCCATGGCGGGCAGGTCTACGTCGACGGCGCCAATCTCAACGCGATGGTCGGTCTCGCGGCACCCGGTCATTTCGGCGCCGATGTCTCGCACCTTAACTTGCACAAGACGTTCTGCATTCCGCACGGCGGCGGCGGCCCGGGTGTGGGGCCTGTCGCGGTCAAGGCGCATCTGGCACCTTTTCTTCCCGGACACCGCGACATGCCGGCAGACGACCGCGCAGCGCACGCCATCGGTCCGGTTTCCGCCGCACCCTATGGCAGCGCTTCCATCCTGCCGATCTCGTGGATGTACGTGACCATGATGGGAGGCGAGGGACTCAAGGCGGCGAGCGAGAGCGCGATTCTCGCGGCCAACTACATCGCCAGGCGTCTCGCACCGCACTATCCGGTGCTCTACTGCGGTCCGGGCGGATTGGTGGCGCACGAGTGCATCCTCGACCTGCGGCCGCTCAAGGCGACGTCGGGGATCGAGGTGGAAGACGTGGCCAAGCGGCTGATCGACTACGGCTTTCACGCGCCGACAATGAGCTTTCCGGTGCCGGGCACGTTGATGGTGGAGCCGACGGAATCGGAGCCCTTGTCCGAAATTGACCGCTTCATCGACGCCATGATCGCGATTCGCGCGGAGATTCGCGCCATTGAGGAAGGCCGCATGGACCGCGCCGACAATGCGCTGAAGCACGCTCCGCACACGGCGGCCGCGGTGTCCGCCGACGAGTGGACCCATGCCTATTCGCGCCTGTCCGCAGCGTATCCTACGGCGGCGCAGAAGGCGGTCAAGTATTGGCCGCCGGTGGCGCGCGTCGACAACGTCTACGGCGATCGCAACCTCTTCTGCAGTTGCATCCCCTTGACTGAAAGCGGTGAGGCGGAAGCGGCGCCCGCGGCCGCCTGATGCGCGTCCTGGTGCTGGGCGCGGGGGTGGTCGGCGTCACGGCCGCGTGGTACCTCGCGCAGGATGGCCATGAAGTCACCGTGCTCGATCGGCACCCGGGCGCGGCTCTGGAAACCTCGTTCGCCAATGGCGGCCAGATTTCCGCGTCGTATGCCGAGCCCTGGGCCAATCCGGAAGCGCCGCTCAAGATCCTGAAGTGGTTGGGAAAGGACGATGCGCCGCTACTGTTCCGGTTGCGGGCCGATCCGCAGCAATGGCGTTGGGGCCTGCAGTTCCTCTACGAATGCCTGCCCTGGCGCACGCGGCACAACACCATCCAGTGCCTCAATCTCGCGTTGTACTCGCGCGATTGCCTGAAGGAACTGCGCGCACAGATCGGCATCGAATACGACCACCTCGAGCGCGGCATCCTTTCCTTCTATACCGATCCAAAGGAATTTGCACAGGGCGTGGCTTCCGCGGACCTGATGCGCAAGTTCGGCTGCGACCGCGATGTGAAGTCCGTCGACGAATGCGTCGCCATCGAACCCGCGCTCGCCACTTGTCGCGGGCAGTTGGCGGGGGGCATCTTCACGATCTCCGACGAATCCGGCGATGCGCAGCGCTTCACCCAGGAGCTTGCGCGCATGGCGGCGGAGCGCGGCGTGCAATTCCGTTGGGGCATGGCCATCGAATCGCTGGTGGCCGAAGGCGACGCAATGACTGGCGTGCGCTGCATCAACGCGGAACACCGCAAGGAAGTACTTTCCGCCGATGCGTACGTGCTAGCGCTGGGCAGCTACAGCCCGGCACTGCTGCGACCCCTCGGCGTGCCCTGTCTAATTTACCCTGCCAAAGGGTACTCGGCCACGATTGCGATCGACGACCATCGCGGCGCGCCGACGGTGTCGCTCACCGATCTCGCGTGGAAGATTGTGTTCACGCGGCTGGGTGACCGGTTGCGCGTCGCGGGTACCGCGGAGCTATCGGGCTACAATAAAGACCTCAATCTGGTGCGCTGCGAAGCGCTGCTGCGGCGGACGTTCGAACTTTTTCCGGATGCGGGGACGCGCGACAGCGCCCAATTCTGGACCGGATTGCGCCCGGCCACCCCATCGAATGTTCCCTTGGTAGGCGGGACGCGTTATCGCAACCTGTTTCTAGACACCGGGCACGGCACGCTCGGCTGGACCATGGCCTGTGGTTCGGGTCGCGCGCTCGCCGATGTCATGGCGGGACGCAAGCCGGAGGTCGATTTTGCGTTTACGCGAAAGTAGAATCCGGTCCGAAACATCCCTTGAACACTCGGGGCGAGAATGAATTTTTTCGCGGCGGAGAATCTCGCGCGCTTTACCCGCCGGCAGGCGGCACTGATCCATCTGGGCTTGAGCGTCCTGGTCGCGGCAACGATTGTCGCGGTCATGTTTCTTCTCTGGTACCCGAGCCCGTGGTTCGCGGCGGCCGGCGGCGGCACCCTGTTGTTGCTGCTTGTCGGCGTCGATGTCGTGCTCGGCCCCCTGCTCACGCTCGTCGTGTTCGATCCGGCGAAGAAGAGTCTCGTCTACGATCTGGCGGTCATCGTGATGCTGCAGGTCGCCGCACTCATCTACGGCGTGCACGTGATGGCGTCTGCGCGTCCGGCGTTCGTCGTGTATCTGCGCGGGCAGTTCGACGTGGTCACGGCCAATGATGTGATTACCGAAGGCATGGCCGGGGCCAAACTCCCGGAATTCCAGACGGTGCCATGGACCGGTCCGCGCCTTGCGGCCGCGCGCATGCCGGTGGATCCCGGGCAACAGATGCAGATCGCGATGGAATCCGCCACGGGCGGCCCGGATTTCACGGCGTATCCGCGGTACTACATTCCCTATGCGACGGCATCGCGCGAAGCCGCGGGACAGGGCAAGCCCTTGGCCATGCTCGCGGAAAAAAATGCGGCCAGTGCCGAGACGGTCGCGAGGTTCGTCGCCCGGTCTGGCAAGCCGGTGGAGGCACTGGTCTACCTGCCGCTGCGAAGCCGCACGGACGATATGGCCATCGTGCTCGGCAAGTTCGAAGGCGAGGTTCTCGGTGTGCTCGCTCTGAATCCGCGTTGAAGGGTGGTGTCGGACGAGGCGATGGTGCCCGTATCGCCACGGCGTACCGGGACGTAATGTCGCGACCGGTATAATCGTGCGTATTCCCGCCTCGTATGTCACCTTCCGTGGCTCTCCCCCCGTCGTTCTTCTCCGCGCCGCTTTTCGCGACACTGTTGGCCACGATGCTTGCGGTCACGGCGCCGCAACTTTTGGCCGCTCCGGCGCCGTCGGCCACGATTGCCCAACCCGTGGCCGGCTTGCCCGCGCCGTCGCTGGCGGCGCCCGTCCATTTGCTTGTCGACGTGACCAGCGGACAGACGCTCGAAAGCGCCAATGGCGCCGAGCGCAGGGACCCGGCTTCGCTGACCAAATTGATGACGGCTTATCTCGTGTTCGGCGCCCTGCGCACGAAAACGATCCAAGCATCGCAAATGGTGAACGTGTCCGCGCGTGCGTGGCGCGCGGAAGGCTCGCGCATGTTCATCGAGCCGCGGCGCGCGGTCAGCGTGGACGAACTGTTGCACGGCTTGATCATCCACTCGGGCAATGACGCCGCGATTGCGCTGGCGGAATTGGTGGCGGGCAGCGAGGAGTCCTTTGTCGCCCGGATGAACGCGGAGACGGCGCGCCTCCAGATGACCGACACGCACTTCGCCAATGTCACGGGGCTCACCGCACCGGAGCATTATTCCACTGCGGCGGACCTGGCCAGGCTCGCAAGTGCGGTGATCGTCGACTATCCGGAGTTCTACCCACTCTATTCGCAGAAGGAATTCCGCTACAACGGCATCACGCAGACCAACCGCAACCGCCTGCTCTGGACTGATCCCAACGTGGACGGCATCAAGACCGGCCATACCGAGGCGGCCGGATGGTGCCTGATCGCGTCAGCGAAACAGGGCGAACGCCGCGTGCTCGCCGTGGTTCTGGGCGCAACCTCCGATGCAGCGCGCGCAAATGAGGCGCAGAAGCTGCTGAATTGGGGCTTCCAGGCATTCGATACGGTGCAGCTCTATCAGTCAGGCAAAACGATTTCGACGTTGCGGATCTGGAAGGGAACCTTGAAGGAGGTGCCCGCCGGCTTCCTGGCGGACCGCTATCTGACGCTTCCTAAAGGCAAAGCCGACAAGCTGACGCTGACGATGGAAGCGCAGGAGCCTTTGATGGCGCCCATTGCCCGCGCACAACGTGTGGGCACAGTCAAGGTGGCGCTCGAAGGCAAGCCGGTCGCGGAGTTCCCGCTGATTGCATTGGAGGAAGTTCCCGCAGCGGGAATGCTCGGTCGCGCGTGGGACACGATTCAACTGTGGTTCAAGCGTACCTGAGTGCAAGGGCTCGTGACGCCAGTCCACGCCGCTTGCTTTTATCCATTGATAATCGATTCCGGACCCCCCGACAACCATGTTTGATCCCGACCAGATTGTGTTGCTCAACGGCGAATTCATTCCGCTGGGCGAGGCCAAGGTGTCCGTGCTCGATCGCGGTTTCATCTTCGGCGATGGCGTATACGAGTTGATCCCCGTGTATGCCGGCGAGCCATTTCGATTGGCGCACCACCTGGCGCGACTGCAGCGCAGCTTGGATGGCATCGGCCTGCCCAATCCGCATACCGATGCGCAGTGGGAGGCGCTGATACGCGCGCTGATCGGTCGCCAGCCGTTCGCCAACCAGGGCGTTTATTTTCAGGTGACGCGCGGAGTGGCCAAGCGCGACCACACGTTCCCAAAGGACGCGGTGCCGACCGTGTTCATGATGAGCAATCCGCTGGCCACGCCTTCGCGCGAGGTCGTGGAAAAGGGCGTGGCGGTGGTAACGGCGGAAGACAACCGGTGGCATCGCTGCGACCTGAAGACCATCTCGCTGCTCGGCAACGTGCTCATGCGCCAGCTCGCCCAGGACAATGGCGCGGTCGAGACCGTGATGTTCCGCGACGGCTTCCTTACGGAGGCCTCGGCGTCGAACGTGCTGGTCGTTATCGACGGGGGTATCGTGATCCCGCCCAAGGACAATCACATCCTGCCGGGAATCACGTACGACGCCACTGCGGAATTCGCGCGCGAAGCGGGGATCCCGCTGACGGTGCGACCCGTCACCCGGGACGAGGCCCTGGCGGCAGAGGAAATGTGGTTATCGTCATCGACCAAGGAAGTGCTGGCGGTGACGACGCTGGACGGCAGGCCGTTCGCGGGTGGTCGCCCCGGCCCGGTTTTCCAGAAGATGTGGGAAATATTCCAGGCCAAGAAGCCCAAGGCGCATTGAACGCCCCAACGCTCACTCCTCACGTCGTGGGGATCACCGAGCCGAACTGCCCGTGGTGGAACACGAGGCCGCTACCTTTGGTGCGCTCGCAGGTGGCGACCTCGCCGATGAACACAATGTGATCGCCGGCGCGGTGACGGCCGTGATGGACGCATTCAAACCACGCCACGCACCCGTCGATTAGCGGCGCATTGGCCCAGCCCATCCGGAATCCCACTCCCGCAAAGCGGTCTTCGTGTGGTCGCGAAAAGCGGCGCGCCAACTCGGTCTGATTCGCGGAAAGCACGTTCACGCTGTAGCGCGGCGCCGCCTCGAATGCGGGCAGGCTCGCTGAACCCCGGGCCAAGCTCCACAGGACCAGTGGCGGGTCGAGCGACACCGAATTGAAGGAATTGGCGGTCAGCCCGACGTAGCGGCCGTCGCCGGTGTTCGCGCAGATGATCGTGACGCCGGTCGCGAACTCGCCGAGCGCGTCGCGAAACTGACGGGAATCAAACGCCTGTGGCGGGGTGGCCGATGGTGCCATGCGGCTCGAGGGTGGACTTGGATCGGGGAGTGCGGACGCGGCGCCGCTGTCGCCTGCGGGCAGCGGCCAAGGTTGTGGGAATGTTAGGCGGCGGGTTGAGCCATGTCAAAACGACATGATTGTCGGACAAACACCGATTGTTCGTTCCGCCCAAATTGATAGAATTTGGGCGCAGCGCTGCCCAAGGTCGGCGCGGCCTTTGTAAGCCCAAGGCAACGTCACCTTCGTCGCAAGGGAGGCAACCACCATGGCCGAGGTAGTCCGCCAATTCATCGCGAGTCGTTATGACGGGCGCAATGTGCCGGTCACGCTCGTCCTTCCCGACGGTGCGCGCGTGCCGCTGTCTGCCGCGCCCGCCGCCGACATCGTGGCCCGTTCGTGGAAGGGCCTGCGCGCACTGGCGACTCCGGCGCTGGGCTCCCTCGCCCGGGCATATGTCCGCGGCGACCTGGATTTCACCGGCAGCGCGCAGCGGATGATCGGCATTGCGGAATCGATGGTGGGGTCGGTTCAGCACGGCCGCGACCGCGCGCGGGCGCGATTCAAGGGCTGGCTGCACCGCGCCCGCACAAGTCGCCGGAACATCGCGCATCACTACGACGTGTCGGATTCGTTCTATCGGATGTGGCTGGACCAGAGGATGGTCTACTCCTGCGGGTATTTCCGGCAGGACGGCGATTCGCTCGACGCGGCGCAATTGCAAAAACTCGACCACATCTGCCGCAAGTTGCGCTTGGCGCCCGGAGAGCGCTTCCTCGACATCGGCTGCGGCTGGGGCGCGTTGCTGTTCCACGCAGCGCAGAACTATGGCGTCGCCGCCACCGGCATCACGTTGTCGCAAAACCAGTTCGACCACGTGACGCGCGAAATCGCGGCCCGCGGCCTCGAAGGACTTGTGGGCGTCGAGCTGCGCGACTACCGGGACCTGCCCGACGATCCGGTCTACGACAAGGTTGCGAGCGTGGGCATGTTCGAGCACGTCGGCCTGCACCGCTTTCCGAAATATTTCGGCAAGATCCGTACGGTGCTGAAGCCGGGCGGCCTCGTGCTCAACCACGGCATTACCCTCAATGCGGCCAATGCCGAGAATCTGGGCAGCGGCATCAGTGACTTTGTCGAGGACTACGTCTTTCCCGGCGGCCAGCTCACCCACGTTGCGAATGTCGTCAGCGGCATGGCGAAAGAAGGCCTTGAGACCATCGACGCCGAGTCTTTGCGTGAACACTATGCCCGGACGCTCTGGCAGTGGGTGGGCCGGCTGGAGGCCAATGCGGGCGCTGCGCGCGCGGAAGTCGGCGACGAAAAATATCGGATCTGGCGCATCTACATGGCGGGCTCCGCGCATGCCTTTGATCGCGGCTGGTTGTCGCTATGGCAGGTGCTTGCGGGCAAGCCACAGGCCGACGGGTGCCTGCCGCATCCGCTCACGCGCGACTACATGTACGGCGCTTAAGCGACACGTCGCGCGCCGGTTGCAACGCGCCGGCGCCGCCCGCATATTGATGGGATCGTGGTCGCGTGGGAAAACCCACGACCCGACCGGAGACCGCCATGACCCTGAACAAGCCTGACGCCGCCCTCGACGCACTCCATGCGGAGGAGCGTGAATCCGCGCTGACCTTTCCGTGCACGTTCCCGATCAAGATCATGGGTCGCACGCAGGACGGCTTCGCCCAGGCCGTCTCGGACGTCGTGTGCAGGCACGCGCCCGACTTCGATCCGTCGGCGCTCGAGATGCGCGCGTCCAAGGAAGGCAACTGGCTGTCGTTCACGGCGACGGTCAACGCCAACTCACGCGTCCAGTTGGACGACCTGTATCGGGAGCTCGTGGCGCATCCGATGGTGAAAATGGTGCTGTAATCGGGCCATGAGCGCTTCTTTCCTGGGGAAAAATGTGGCATGATACTTTCCTCATGAATATTCATGCCCAAACCCGCCAGGCAACCGTTCCCGCGCGAGCGCCGTCCGAAGCCGCCGTGCTGAGCAAGGCGGTTGTGCGCGTGGCCAAGCTGCTGGAGCTTTCGCAACGCGACGTGGCCGCGGCGCTGGGCGTCTCCGAGGCCACCGCGTCCAGACTGTTTGCTGGCAAGTACTTACTCTCGCCCGATCACGCCAAGGAATGGGAGCTTGCGCTCCTGCTCGTACGCATGTTCCGCTCGCTCGACGCGCTGTGGGGACACGAGGACACGGCGCGGACGTGGCTCGCCAGTCCCAACCTAGCGCTAGCGGCGCGACCGCAGGACCTTCTGCGCTCCGTGGAAGGCATGGTCCGTGTCGTCTCGTACCTGGACGCCGCCCGCGGTCGCCTCTGAGGCCGCGCCCCTGCGGCATGATGCGTGGCGCGCGGTCGAGGCGCAGCACGTCGTGTCCACGCGCGCGCTGGTCGACACCCTCGACGAACAGCACGTGCTTGAGCGCGTACTGGATGAGACCAAGCCGCCCATTGGGCCCGTGGCCGCGCGCCTGCACTATCTACTTTTCACACCGTTTCGCTACGCGCCGCCACCAGGAGGCTCGCGCTTTCGCGGTCCCGGCGATCCCGGCGTGTTCTACGCGGCGGATGCCGTGCGCACGGCATGCGCCGAGCTGGGCTATTGGCGTTGGCGCCACCTGCTCGATTCACCCGCGATGCAGGCGATGCCGACCAAGCCGCAGACGGTCTTTCGCATGAAGCTCACGACCACCGCGGTCGACCTGCGCGAGCCGCCCTTCGTGCGTGAGCGCAAGACCTGGACACACCTCGACGACTACGGCGGATGCCAGCGCTTTGGCGTGACGGCGCGCGAGGCGGGTGTGGGCGCCATTCGCTACGAATCCGTGCGTGACCCCCAACATGGCGGCTGCTGCGCCGTTCTCGATCCGCGCGCATTCGCCCGGCCGTCGCCGCTGGAACAGCAGACGTGGATGCTCTCCGTCGCGCGCGACCGTGTCGTCTGGCAGCGAACCCATGTGCTGGCGGTCGAGGAGTACGAATTTCCGGCGGAAATCTGGGGCAGCCGGCCATGACAACGCAGGTTGATCCGGCGACGGGTGTCGTCATACGTAAACTCGGCCGAACCGACTACGAGACCACCTGGCGAGCGATGCAGGCGTTCACCGACGCGCGCGTTGCGTCCACGCCCGACGAGATCTGGCTGACCGAGCACCCGTCGATCTACACGCTGGGCCTTGCCGGTCGCCGCGAACACCTGTTGCGCGACAACGGCATACCCGCCCTCAAGGTCGATCGCGGTGGGCAAATCACGTATCACGGTCCCGGCCAGCTCATCGCGTACACGCTCCAGGACCTGAAACGCGCGCGAGTGGGCGTGCGCGACATGGTCCGGAGGATCGAGGCTGCAGTGATACAATGGCTTGATTCCGTTGGAATTTCCGCCTACGGCAAGGTTGCCGCGCCGGGCGTGTACGTGAGTGGCGCAGGCGCCTTGTTCGATGACGAAGCGAAAATTGCAGCGCTGGGGCTTAAAGTGCGCAAGGGCTGCACCTATCACGGACTGGCAGTGAACATCGACATGGATTTGGCACCCTTTGCCGACATCGACCCCTGCGGCTTTCGCGGCCTCGCGGTGACGCAACTCAGCGCTTTCGGCGTCGTGCGCACGGTCGAGACCGCGGGTACCGAGTTCGCGCCGTTGCTCGCGATGTACCTCACGCAGCGATGAACATGGACGACCCTGACGCGCCTTCGCCCGTGCCGAGCAATGCCGCGGGCGTCAAGCACAAAGGCGAGGCCAAAACGGCGCGCGTATTTGCCAAATACGCCATCAAGGTGATTGCGGCGGAACGCCTGCCCAAGCCGGAATGGATTCGCGTGCGCGCGTCGTCGTCGCCGCGATTCAACGAGATCAAGAAAATCCTGCGCGAGCACAACCTGCATACCGTATGCGAGGAAGCCTCGTGCCCGAACATCGGCGAGTGCTTCAGCAAAGGCACTGCGACGTTCATGATCATGGGCGACATCTGCACGCGGCGCTGCCCCTTCTGCGATGTTGGCCATGGACGTCCGCTGCCACTCGATGTTGACGAGCCGAACAATCTGGCCAAGACCATTGCCGCGCTGAAACTTCGCTACGTCGTCATCACCAGCGTGGACCGCGACGACCTGCGCGACGGCGGCGCCCGGCATTTTGTCGACTGCATCCGCGTGGTGCGCGAGCATTCGCCGGCCACGCAGATCGAAGTGCTGGTCCCCGACTTTCGCGGCCGCTTGGAGCGCGCACTTGCCATCCTGCGCGAGGCGCCGCCGGACGTGATGAACCACAACCTTGAAACGGTACCGCGACTGTACAAACAGGCGCGACCGGGATCGGACTACCAGCATTCGCTCGCATTACTGCGCGACTTCAAGGCGCTGTTTCCGGACATTCCGACCAAGTCCGGGCTGATGGTGGGTTTGGGCGAGACCGATGAGGAGATCCTCGCGGTCATGCGCGACATGCGCGCCCACCATATCGATATGCTGACCATCGGCCAATACCTGCAGCCGACCCAGGGGCATCTGCCCGTGCTGCGCTACGTGCACCCGGAGGACTTTGCGATCTTTGAACGCGAGGCCTATACGATGGGCTTTCGGCACGCCGCAGTCGGCGCGATGGTGCGCTCGTCGTATCACGCGGACCAGCAGGCGCACGAGGTGCTCGCCGCAACACCCGCCTGACGCATGGAAGCGAAAACGGTACGGGTTGTTCCCCATGACCCCACATGGGCGGCGCAATTCGACGTCGAGCAATCCTGCCTGGTCGCCCTGCTGCCGGACTGCATCTGCAACGTTCACCACATCGGCAGCACGTCAGTACCGGACTTGGCCGCCACGCCGATCATCGACATCCTGCTCGAAGGCCGGAGCCTGGAAGTCTTGGACGCCAACGCGTCGAAACTGGGCAAGTTCGGTTACGTCGCGCATGGAGAATACGGGCTTCCGCGAAGAAGGTTCTTCACGAAGGGCGGGGTGACACGGACCCATCATGTGCAGAATGATTTCGTCAATCGTGCGGAAATCGCAGCGCTCAAATGGCATGCGGGCCAACGCCAGCGGAACTACTGAGGCAGGTCGGCACCTTTGGGCCACAGGAGCCACATCCGGCCATCCTGCAACATGCGGCCCGCCTCGCGTCCGGCCTGCGGTCCGAAGCCCCAGAAGTAATCCGCACGGACCTCGCCCCGGATGGCGCCGCCCGTGTCCTGCGCCATCACCAAGCGTTCGAGTGGTGTTTTGGACAGCGGCAACGTCGTCGCCAGAAACACCGGCGCGCCCAGCGGAATGGCGCGGGCGTCAATGGCGATCGTGCGTTGCGCCAAAAGCGGCACGCCGAGCGTGCCGATCGGCCCGTCGATGCGTGCGTCGAGCGAACCCGGTTCGGGCGGCGGCACCTCGCGGAAAAAAACGAAGCTGGGATTCTCGTCGAGCAACGCGCGTGCCTGTTCCGGGTGCGCCTTGACCCAGGAGCTGATTCCCGCGAGTGACGCCCGTTCGCGCGGCAGATCGCCACGGTCGATGAGGACGCGCGCGATGGACTTGTACGGATGGCCATTCTGGTCGGCATAGCCCAAGCGGAGCACCGACCCGTCGGCCAGTTCGATGCGGCCGGAACCCTGGATCTCGAAATAGAAAGCCTCGACGGGATCGGCGACGAACACGAGGGGGTTGCTGGGCAATGGCGTAGCGCCGTGCGCGATTTCTGCTCGCGTCCAGTAGGGAACGACCTTCCTGCCGTCGACGCGCCCGCGCACACGCTTGTCCTTGAGTTCCGGATAGAGGTCGGCCAAGTCCACGGTCAACAGGTCGTCCGGCGGCGCGTACAAGGGAACGGCGTACTGCGCATTACGTTCGCGTGAGCCCTTGAGCAGTGGCTCGTAGTAGCCCGTCACGCGTCCCACGTCCCTGCCGTCGGCGGCCGCAACGCGGTATGGGATAAAATAGGTTTCGAAAAAAGCGCGAACGCTCCTGGTGTTGCTCGCATCCACCGATTCCGAATCAGCGCAGGGCCGTTGCCACAGTTCCTGCGTTTTCGGATTGGCCAGAAGTGCGCGGCAGCCGATGCGAAAGGCGGGCCAGACGGCCTCCAGCGCATCGCTGTTCCAGCCGGGTATTTCGGTCCAGGTGGCCGGTGTGAAGACGGGTCGTACGGGCGCTGCGGTTACGGGGGGCGGCGTCGGGGTCGAAACGGTGGGCGGAACAGGGGACCCAACGGGTGACTCAACTGAGGGCGGTGGCGCAACGGGTGCAGGCGTCGGAACCGATTGACAGGCAGTCAACACGAGGCACGCGAGCACGCATGCTACCGCCACAAGCGGTGCAGGTCGCCGATGCGGCGCGAAAGGTAGGGGCACAGCCATGGAATGGTTTTTCATTGAGGCGCTTGCCGCGCTTGCTGTAGGCATTGCGATCGTATGGTGGACCATGGCACCGCAGCGGAAGTTGCCAGCGCCGGTGCAACGTGGGGCGGCAACTGAGGTGGCAACTAAGGTGGCAACTGAGGTGGCAACTGAGGTGGCAACTGAGGTGGCAACTG
>JBDTPJ010000003.1:0-73545 GCA_039932755.1 Betaproteobacteria bacterium | reverse complement strand
ATGGCGGTCGGCGCGATCTTCGAGCCCGACCATGTCAACAGCATCCTGATGGCGGGGCGCGCGGACCTGTGCGCGCTGGGGCGGCCGCATTTAGCCGATCCGTATTGGACACTGCACGCCGCTGCGCAACTGGGTTACCGCCAACTCGATTGGCCGGTCCAGTATGCAAGTGGCAAGGATCAATTGGAGCGCAATCTCGCCCGCGCCGCGGCGATGGCCGGCGAGGTGCCGGAAGCGAATGGATAGCGGCAAGATGAGAACCGGGGAGAACAGGAAGATGAATGTGGCTGACCCGGAGACGCGGCTTCTGGACGCGCACCATGACCCCCAACACGACGCGCACCACGAGTCGTTGCGCGTGTGGCTGCGCCTCCTTACCTGCACGCTGACCATCGAGCGCCAGGTGCGCGTGCAATTGCGCAAGCGCTTCGCCATGACGTTGCCGCGCTTCGACCTGATGGCGCAACTCGAGCGCAATCCACACGGCCTCAAGATGGGCGAGCTGTCGCGCCGACTGATGGTGACCAGCGGAAATGTCACGGGTCTCACCGACCAATTGGTGCAGGAAAGGTTGGTCGAACGCATCCTGATTGCGACCGACCGGCGCGCATTCCTGGTGCGGCTGACCACGAAAGGAAAGCAAGCCTTCGATCTCATGGCCTCGGAACACGAGGGTTGGGTCATTGCGATGTTTTCTGGTTTGTCCACCGGTGAGCGCGATCGTCTGCACGCATTGCTGGGCCGCCTCAAGACGACCATGCCGCCCTCCGATGTGCTGGCAGCGGAAAAGGAAATGGACAAGGAAAATTAGCATGAGCATGAACGAGCAGCTGCGCGCCTTCTCCGGATATCGCGCGACCCATTTCAAGTGGGAAGTCGACGCCGACGCCAAAGTGGCGACCATCACGCTCAACCGTCCCGAGCGCCGCAACCCGCTGACCTTCGACTCCTACGCCGAACTGCGTGACCTTTTCCGTTCGATCGTCTACGCAAGCGATGTGAAGAGCGTGGTGGTGACCGGTGCGGGCGGCAACTTCAGCTCCGGTGGCGACGTTCACGAAATCATCGGACCGCTGACCCGGATGGCGATGCCCGAACTTCTCGCGTTTACCCGCATGACGGGCGACCTGGTGCTGGCGATGCGCCGCTGTCCGCAGCCCATCGTGGCGGCGATCGACGGGACGTGCGCGGGCGCCGGTGCCATGGTTGCGCTCGCGTCCGACATTCGCTTCGGCACGGCCGCGGCGAAAACCGCGTTCCTGTTCGTTCGCGTCGGACTGGCAGGTTGCGATATGGGTGCCTGTACGCTGCTGCCGCGCATGATCGGCCAGGGACGCGCGGCCGAGCTTCTCTACACGGGACGGGCGATGAGCGCGGACGAAGGCCATGCATGGGGGTTTTTCAATCGCATCGAGCACCCCGACGTCCTGCTCCCGGAAGCGCAAGCATTTGCGGGAATGCTCGCCGAAGGACCGACGTTTGCGCACGCGATGACCAAGAAGCTCCTGCATCAGGAATGGGCGATGGACCTCGATGCGGCGATCGAGGCGGAGGCGCAGGCCCAGGCCATCTGCATGCAGACCAAGGATTTCCATCGCGCCTTTGAAGCGTTTGCGGCCAAGAAGGCGCCGAAATTCGAGGGCAACTGACGTGGAGCGCTCGCATCTGGCCTGGCCTTTCTTCGCCGCCGAACAACGGACGATGGCAATTGGTTTGGAGGATTGGTGCGCCGGATTGCCTCGGGTCCTCGGCGAGGCGCCGGAACGCGACGTCGACGACAGTTGCCGCAAGCTGGTGCGCGCGCTCGGTGCGGGCGGCTGGCTCCGCTATTGTGTTCCCGCGGCCCATGGGGGCGCCCTGCCTGCGCTCGATTCGCGCGCGTTGTGCATCGCGCGTGAAACACTGGCCTACCACAACGGACTGGCCGACTTCGCGTTCGCCATGCAAGGCCTGGGCAGCGGCGCGATCACCCTGGCGGGCAGCGCTGCGCAGCGCGAGCGCTGGTTGCCGGCCGTTGCACGTGGCGACGCGATTGCCGCTTTTGCACTTTCGGAACCCGAAGCAGGCTCTGATGTCGCCGCGCTGTCCATGCGTGCTGATCGCAGTGGCGACCAGTGGGTGCTGGACGGCTGCAAGACCTGGATTTCCAACGGGGGCATTGCCGATTTTTATTGTGTCTTCGCGCGCAGTGGCGAGGTACCTGGCACGCGAGGTATCTCCGCATTCGTGGTCCCGGCCGACACGCCGGGCCTTACTGTCGCTGAGCGCATCGACGTCATTGCGCCGCATCCCCTGGCCCGGCTGGAGTTCAAGCATTGCCGGCTGCCCCACGATGCCTTGCTGGGCGCGCAAGGCGATGGCTTCAAGCTTGCGATGCGCACGCTCGATATCTTTCGCGCATCGGTGGCGGCGGCGGCCGTGGGCTTTGCGCGGCGTGCGCTGGACGAGAGCGTGTCGCACTCGCGATCGCGCAGGATGTTCGGCGGCCTGCAATCCGACTTGCAACTGACCCAGGCGAAGCTGGGCGATATGGCCATGGCAATCGACGCGGCAGCACTGCTCACCTATCGCGCGGCCTGGCTGCGCGATATATCCGGTGCGCGGGCGACCAAGGAAGCGGCGATGGCCAAGCTGGCCGCCACCGAGTCGGCGCAACGGGTGATCGACGCCGCGGTGCAATTGCATGGCGGCCTTGGCGTCACGCACGGGCATATCGCCGAAAAGCTCTATCGCGAGATCCGCGCGCTGCGAATTTACGAAGGCGCCTCGGAGGTGCAGCGTCTCATCATCGGGCGGGAGTTGCTGAAGGATGCCGAAGGAGGCTAAGGGATGAGCTATACCGCCCACATCGACACGTTTGCGCGCGACCACCTGCCGCCGCGTGAACAATGGCCCGACCTGGTATTCGAGTTGCCGGAGTTGCACTACCCGGCGCGCCTCAACTGCGCCGAGGAGTTGCTCGACCGCGCACTGGAGCGTGGCTGGGGCCAGCGCACCGCGATTCTCACCACCGACGGTTTGCGCTGGACGTATGCCGAACTTGCAGCGAAGGCGAATCGCATTGCGCAGGTACTGGTTGACGACCTGCATGTCGTGCCGGGCAATCGCGTCCTGCTGCGCGGACCGAACAGCCCGATGATGGCGGCGTGCTGGTTTGCGGTGATCAAGGCGGGTTGCATCGCCGTGGGCACGATGCCGCTCCTGCGGGCGAAGGAATTGACCGACATCATCACCAAGGCGCAGGTCTCCCACGCGCTGTGCGACGCGCGCCTCGCGGCCGAACTCGACGCCGCCCGGTCGGCGTGTCCGATGCTGGTCACGATCGCTCATTTCGAGACGACGGCGGCGGACGGCATCGAGGCACGCGCCGCCCGCAAGTCTCCGGTTTTCGGCAATGTGGCGACGGCGGCGGAAGACACCGCGCTCATCGCGTTCACGTCGGGCACGACGGGCCAGCCCAAAGGCACCATGCACTTCCATCGCGACGTGATTGCGAGCTGCGATTGCTGGCCGCGTTCGGTGTTGCGCGCGGGTCCTGACGACATCTTCACCGGCAGTCCACCGCTGGCATTCACTTTCGGATTGGGCGGACTGCTGCTCTTTCCGTTGCGGGTGGGTGCCGCGACACTGTTGCTGGAGAAGGCGCCGCCGGAGGTCTTGCTGCAAGCCGTGGCCGCGCAGCGGGCCACGGTGCTGTTCACGGCGCCGACGTCCTATCGGGCCATGGCGGGACAAGTGGCGCAGTTCGACCTCGGCAGCCTGCGCAAATGCGTGTCGGCAGGCGAGGCGCTTCCCGCGGCAACGCGAAAGTTGTGGAAAGAGGCGACGGGCATCGAAATGATCGACGGCATCGGCGCGACCGAAATGCTGCATATCTTCATTTCCCATGACGAGACGGATGCCCGGCCGGGCGCGACGGGCAAGGCCGTTGCCGGCTATCGCGCATGCGTGATGGACGGCGCGGGTAACCCGCTGCCCGCGGGCGAGGTTGGGAGGCTCGCCGTCAAGGGACCGACAGGGTGTCGTTACCTGGCCGACGACCGGCAGGGCCAATACGTGCAACGCGGCTGGAATTACACCGGCGACGCCTATCTCATGGACAGCGACGGCTGGTTCATCTATCAGGCGCGCACCGACGACATGATCGTGAGCGCTGGCTACAACATCGCTGGCCCGGAAGTCGAAGGGTCGTTACTGGCGCATCCCGACGTGGCCGAATGCGGCGTCATCGGCGTGGACGATGAGGAGCGCGGCCAGATCGTCAAGGCGTTCGTCGTGTTGAAGTCGGGGAGCGAGGCCAGCGATGCGATGGTCAAGGCACTACAGGAACACGTGAAGCAAAGCATTGCGCCGTACAAATATCCGCGCGCGATCGCATTCGTCGCAAGTCTGCCGCGCACCGAGACGGGCAAGCTGCAGCGCTTCCGGCTGAAAACGCTGAACACCGAAAGCCACCGCGGAAATCGGACTGAAAAGGCGACCGGTTCGCCGCATCAATGAAAGGGAAACCCGTCATGCAAATCCTGCAGCCTCCCGGGTGGAGGGCGCCCAAGGGCTACGCCAATGGCATCGCTGCACGCGGCACGACGGTTTTCGTGGGCGGGCAGATCGGCTGGAATGGCCAGCAGCAATTCGAATCCGACGACTTCGTGGGCCAGGCGCGGCAAGCGTTGAGCAATATTGTCGCGATCCTGGCGGAGGCCGGGGCCGGTCCGGAGCACATCACGCGGATGACCTGGTACGTGACCGACAGGCGCGAATATGTGGCGAGTTACCGTGCACTGGGCGCGGCGTATCGTGAGGTCGTCGGCCGCAACTTTCCGGCAATGACGGCCGTGCAGGTGGCCGCGCTGATCGAGGATCGCGCGAAAGTGGAAATCGAGGTGACCGCCATGCTGCCCGATGCGTGATGGTGGAAATCGATGCCGGGTGGAAATTGATGCCGGAATGTGGAAATTGATGCCTGCGGGTGGAAACGGATGCCGGATGGTGGAACCTGAGGGTCGAATCTGATGCCCAGAGCAGCGGTCGCCCTGGTTACCGGTGCGCGTCGAGGCATTGGTCGCGGCATTGCCTGGGCGTTGGCGGATCAGGGCTTCGACATTGTGGCCAATGACCTCGTCGATGACGCCGACACGCGCGTAACGCTGGAAGGCATCGCAACGCGCGGACGGCGCGCGTCTTACATTGCGCACGATATCGCGGATGTAGCCGGACACGCGGGCTTTGTCGACCGGGCATTTGCATCGTTCGGGACGGTCGACTGCCTGGTCAACAATGCCGGGATTCAGGTAAAGGTGCGCGGCGATCTGCTGGACGTGACGACGGACTCCTTCGATGAAGTCATGGGCGTGAATCTTCGCGGCACGTTCTTTCTCACGCAGGCGGTCGCCAGGCGGATGCTTGCGCAATCGCATGCGCCGTCCGATCCGCCACGCTCAATAATCACCATCTCGTCCACCAACGCGCGCACCGTTGGCCTCAATCGTGCCGAATACTGCATGGCCAAGTCCGGACTCGCGATGCTGAACCAGCTGTTCGCGCTCAGGGTCGCGGAAGTAGACATCATGTGCTACGAAATCCGGCCCGGCATCATCCGCACCGACATGACAGCCCGCGCCTTCGACCGTTACGACGGGTTGATCAAGGACGGGCTCACGCCCATCCGACGTTGGGGCGAAACCGGCGATGTCGGCGCCACCGTGGCGGCGCTGGCGCGGCGGCTGTTGCCTTTCAATACCGGGGACGCGTTCAACGTCGACGGCGGCTTCCACATGAGAGTGCTGTAGAACCAAACTGCGCTAGACCGCGGGGCGCGCGCGTCGGATAATCGGCACTATTCCCAAACTGCAAGGCATGCACGCGATCCAACGGCGTCGGTGGACCTGCGCAATGTCACCTGGAGTCCTTCATGAGTACACCTGTTCCGGCCGCAAGCCACCCGCAGGCGCATCCCGCGGCCAAGGCCGTGTTCAAGTGGGACGACCCGCTTCTCCTTGACGCGCAGTTGACGGAGGAGGAGCGGATGGTACGCGACGCGGCGCAAGCCTACGCGCACGACAAGCTGATGCCGCGGATCAAGGACGCATTCAGGCACGAGACCACCGACCCGGAGATCTTCCGCGAAATGGGTGCGCTGGGGCTGCTTGGCGCCACGCTGCCTGCCGAATATGGCGGTTCAGCTCTCAACTACGTCTGCTATGGTCTGATCGCGCGCGAAATAGAGCGCGTGGACTCCGGCTACCGGTCGATGATGAGCGTGCAAAGCTCGCTCGTCATGTTCCCGATCTACACCTATGGCAGCGAGGCGCAGCGCCGCCGGTTCCTGCCCAGGTTGGCGACCGGCGAGTGGATCGGCTGCTTCGGCTTGACCGAACCCAATCACGGCTCCGATCCTGGCTCGATGGTCACGCGGGCGCGCAACGTGCCCGGTGGATTCAGCCTCTCGGGCGCCAAGACCTGGATTTCGAATGCGCCGATTGCGGACGTGTTCGTGGTCTGGGCCAAGGACGACCAGGGGATCATTCGCGGTTTCATCCTGGAGCGCGCCATGGAGGGGCTGTCCACGCCGAAGATCGAAGGCAAGTTCAGCCTCCGCGCATCAATCACCGGCGAAATCGTCATGGACGAGGTGTTCGTTCCCGAGGAGAACCTGCTGCCGAACGTGCAAGGACTTAAGGGACCGTTCGGCTGCCTCAATAGCGCGCGCTACGGCATCGCGTGGGGCGCGCTGGGCGCCGCGGAGTTCTGCTGGCACGCGGCCCGGCAATACACGATGGACCGCAACCAGTTCGGGCGGCCGTTGGCAGCCAACCAGCTCATCCAGAAAAAACTCGCTGACATGATGACCGAGATCACGCTCGGCTTGCAGGGGTGCCTGCGCCTCGGGCGGATGAAGGATGAAGGCATCGCGGCGCCGGAAATCACGTCGATCATGAAGCGCAATTCATGCGGCAAGGCGCTCGACATTGCGCGGATGGCGCGCGACATGCATGGCGGCAACGGCATCGTCGACGAGTTCCATGTCATTCGCCACGTGCTGAATCTCGAGACGGTCAATACTTACGAGGGCACGCACGACGTGCATGCGTTGATCCTGGGTCGCGCGCAAACAGGTATCTCGGCCTTTTGACGACGATGGACAATGATCAATGAGTAAGCAATGAAGTTCTACGACTACTTCCGGTCGTCGGCGGCCTATCGGGTGCGCATTGCGCTGAACCTCAAAGGCCTGCAGCCGGAGCGCGAATTCGTTCATCTGCGCAAGAACGTGCAACGCAGCAGCGTCTATCTCGCGCTGAATCCGCAAGGGTTGGTGCCATCCCTGGTGTCGGACGACGGCGCCGTGCTGACGCAGTCGCTTGCGATCATCGAGTACATCGACGAAACCTGTCCTGCGCCGCCCTTGCTGCCGGGCACACCCGGCGAACGGGCGCGGATACGTGGCATCGCCATGGAAATCGCCTGCGACATCCATCCGCTCAACAACCTGCGCGTCCTCCAGTACCTGAAGAACACGCTGGGTACCTCGGACGAGCAGAAGGACGGCTGGTATAAATACTGGATTGACGTCGGCCTGGAGGCGCTGGAAACGCGTCTCGCGCGCGATCCCGCCACCGGGCGCTTCTGCCACGGGGACACGCCCACGCTGGCGGATATCTGCCTGGTACCGCAACTCGCCAACGCGCGGCGCATGAACCTCGATATCAGTCCGTTTGCTGCGCTGATGCGCATCGAGGCGGCGTGCCTCGCGCTGCCCGCATTTATCGCCGCGGCGCCGGCCGCGCAGCCCGACGCTGAATAAGTACTTCAATCACCGAAAGCCAGCATGAGCTACGCTATTCCATTGTGGGATGCCCCAGCGGTGCCGATCGCCGGATCGGCCGAAATGTTCCCGGTGCGCCACATCTATTGCGTCGGGCGCAACTATGCGGAACACGCAAAAGAGATGGGCGGCGACGCGACCAAGGAACCGCCGTTCTTCTTCTGCAAACCCGCCGATGCCGTGATGCCGGTCGTGCCACCCGCGGTCGGGACGGTGCGCTACCCGCTGGCCACAAAGAACCTTCACCATGAAATCGAACTGGTCGTGGCCATCGGCAAACGTGGGGTACAGCTGGCCGCGGAACACGCCAACGACATCGTATTCGGCTACGCAACCGGTCTCGACATGACGCGTCGCGACCTGCAAAACGACATGCGCGAGAAGAAGCGGCCTTGGGATCTCGGCAAGTCCTTCGCGCAAGCCGCGCCCATCGCGCCGATCCACACAATCGCAAGCACCGGGATACTCGATCATGGTGCGATCCGGCTCGACGTCAACGGAGCGACACGGCAGCAGGGCGATCTTCGCGACATGATCTGGGACGTCCCGCACACACTGGCATTTCTATCGCAGTATTATGAATTGTTGCCCGGCGATCTCGTATTCACCGGCACGCCTGCAGGTGTGGGCGCGGTGGTGGCGGGCGACCGGCTGGATGGCCACATCGAGGGCCTGACCCCGCTGTCGATCGTGATTTCATAGCGCGACATGAGTGACGCATGAACGGTTCCGATCCCGATTCCGTCGACAGTTCCGTTCTCACGCCGGAGTTTGTCGAGCGCGGCTACAACAATCGCGAAGCCGTCGCCGACCACCAGTTCTGGCTCGACCAGTATCCCCAACTCTCGGCCAGGACACGCGAGCGCTACCGCCACTCGTCGGATTTGCGTTTCGGCCCGGGACCGCTGGAAACGTTGGACCTGTTCCTGCCCGAGTGCGAGCCGCGTGGCACGTTCGTGTTCATCCACGGCGGTTACTGGCGCATGCTCGACAAGCTCGATTTCGAATTTGTCGCCGGTCCGATGGTGGACGAGGGCATGGCGGTGGTTGTCACCAACTACGACCTTTGTCCGGCGGTATCCGTCGCCAAGATTGTCGATCAATGTCGCAGGCTCATGCTCTGGATCGCAAAGGAAGGACCGCGGCATGGTCTCGCTGCCCAAAACGTGGTGGTGGGCGGGCATTCGGCCGGCGGGCACCTGGCGGCAATGCTGTTTGCCACTGACTGGGATGCCCTGGGCCTCGCTACCGATCCTTTCGTGGGTGGGGTCACGCTTTCCGGTGTCCACGACCTGAAGCCCCTCGTCCTGTTTTCGGGCAATACAGACCTGCGTCTAACCAATGCGGAAGCCGCGCGCGTTTCCCCTATCAATCACGCCAGCCTGTCCGCGGCGCCGCTCCTGATTGCGGTCGGCGGGGCGGAGACATCGGAGTTCATCCGCCAGTCACACCTGCTATGGGACGCTTGGCCGGAAAATCGCCGACCCGCGGCCGGACCCCTGATCGTCGCCGGCAAGCATCATTTCAGTGTCGTCCTGGACTACGCCGACCCGACCAGCGAGTTGACGCTCGCCACGCTCGCATTGTTTCGCTGACTCGTTGCGATTTCCGGCTCGGCCGCGTTGCCCGTATTGCCCGTGCCCCCATTGACAACTGACCCAGGGTCATTTACGCTCTCCTTCAAGTGACCCGCAGTCAGTTGAGCTGAACTGACACGTCGAAGTCTGGTAGCGCAACAGGGTTGCGCGACGCGCGGGAAACAATGGGGGGCAGTGAAAATGGTCATCCGGCAGCGCGCCATTCAGGCCGAAGCCAAGCACGAACGGCACTTGGCTATCCTGGATGCCGCGGAGCGCCTGCTTTTGCGCTCGCCCGACCGCTTGGCGAATGTCGCCGAGGTTGCGGACGAGGCGGGACTCGCCAAAGGCACGGTCTATCTCTATTTTCCGAGCAAGGAAGAGCTGTTGCTGGCCGTCCACGAGCGCAACATTGACGGCTTCTTCTCGGCGCTGATCATGCGTCTCGATACCGCAGGTTCCGTTGCGATCGACGACATGCTGGACCTGACGCAGCGCCACATGGTCGAACCGCCCCTGTTCCTTCCGCTCGCGGCGCGCTGCTTCGGCATGATGGGGCAGGGCGTGCCGGCTGAGGCCGCCCTGGCGTTCAAGCAGCGGATGGCGCAGCGTTTGCAGCGCGCGGGCAGTGGACTGGAACAGCATTTTCCGCAACTCGCCGCGGGCGAGGGAGTGGCGTTGCTCCGGCACAGTTACGCGCTGATCATCGGGCTGTGGCAGATGTCCGCGGATTCTGCGGGCGGCGGTTGCACGGTGGACCTCGCGGCCGCGCATCCCGCGGTGTTCGGCATGCGCTATGCAGACGAACTCGATGCCGCACTTCGCGCACTTTGGGAAGGCACGGTGGGCCGACCATCGTCCCCCATGCGATGAAGGCGGAAAAAATCTCCATGTCCTCACCAGGAAATGTGGCGGTACTCGCGCTGCTCGGTCTGGCGCTTGGCGGTTTGCTCACGGCCTGTGGCGCCAAGGACAAACCCGCCGAGGTGATCCGTCCAGTGCAGTTGACCCAGGTCAAGTTGGGCGGCGCCAATGTCACGGCTGTCTTTGCGGGTGATGTCAAGCCACGCTACGAAGCCGACTTGGGCTTTCGTATCGGCGGCAAGATCGTCGCGCGACAGGTCGATGTCGGTTCGCGCGTGAAAAAGGGCCAGGCCCTCGCGCGACTCGACCCCGCCGATGTCGCGCTGCAGGCCGATGCGGCCAAGGCCCTGGTCGCCGCGACCGAAACGGAATGGAAATTCGCGCAGGCCGAATTCGACCGGTACCAGGGACTGCTCAAGGAAAAATTCATCAGTGCGTCATCCCTCGACGCCAAGCGCAACACGCTCGATGCCAATCGTGCGAAATACGAACAGGCCAAAGCCAACCAGGCGGTGGCACAGAACCAGGCGAGCTATGCCACGCTGGTCGCGAGCGACGACGGCGTGATTACGGCAGTCAACGCGGACTCGGGCCAGG
Source organism: Betaproteobacteria bacterium (assembly GCA_039932755.1). Lineage (GTDB taxonomy): Bacteria > Pseudomonadota > Gammaproteobacteria > Burkholderiales > Casimicrobiaceae > VBCG01. Next base: position 62,682 of record JBDTPJ010000003.1, on the reverse strand, counting down.
TTGTCACGGCGGGACAGGCCGTGTTCAAGCTGGCGCGCGCCGAGGAGCGCGAAGTGGCGATCAGCGTGCCGGAAAATCGCATCGGCGAGGTGACAGGCGCCAAGCAATTGTTCGTGGCGCTCTGGGCCGACCCGAAGAAGATGTATCCGGCCAAAGTGCGCGAAGTCTCGCCCGCAGTCGACGCCATGACGCGCACCTTCGCGGTACGCGTCGCCATCGTCAATCCCGACCCCTCCGTGCAGTGGGGCATGACCGCGAATGTCGGCGTGCTCGCCGACAGCGCACCGAATTCCGCGCTCCTCCCGCCGACGTCCATCTATCAGCAGAATGGCAAGCCCGCGGTGTGGCGCTTCGATCCCGTCTCGAAGCAGGTCAACCTGGTGCCGGTGGTCATCGGCCAATATCGAGAGGATGGCGTCGTCGTCACATCCGGCGTTCGCGACGGCGAATGGATCGTCGCAGCCGGCGTGCACAAGCTGCTTCCGGGACAAGTGGTCCGTTCGTATGACGCCCCCTAATCCGCCCGGCAGCCTGCCGACGTCGCGCTTTAACCTCTCCGAGTGGGCGCTCAAGCACCGCACGTTCGTGCTGTACCTCATCATCGTGTTTGCGCTGGTGGGATTCCTGTCCTATGAAAAACTGGGCCAGTCGGAGGACCCGCCCTTCACGTTCAAGGTGATGGTCGTCAAGACCAACTGGCCCGGTGCGACGGCCCACGAAGTCGAACAGCAGGTCACCGACCGCATCGAGCGCAAGTTGCAGGAAGTCCCCAATGTCGACTGGGTGCGCAGCTATTCCAAGCCCAGCGAATCACTGGTATTTTTTGCGATCAAGGATTCGGCGCCCTCGGCGATCGTGCCCGACACCTGGTACGAGGTGCGCAAGAAAATCGGCGACATCCGCAATTCGCTGCCCGCCGGCATCCAGGGCCCATTCTTCAACGACGAATTCGGCGACGTCTACACCAATATCTTCGCGCTGACCGGGGACGGCTTTGGCTATCACGCGCTGAAGGAATTCGGCGATCGCGTGCGCGCGGAGCTGCTGCGCGTTCCCGGCGTGGCGAAGGTCGATTTCATCGGCGAGCAGGACGAGAAAATCTTCATCGAGATGTCGAACGCCAAGCTGGCCATGCTCGGCGTCGCGCCAACCCAGATCATTCAGACTTTGGCTGCCCAGAACGTGGTGGCCGCGGCCGGCGTGTTCGATACCGGCACGGACCGGATCTACGTGCGACCCAGCGGCGCTTTCGACAATGTCGACGCGATCCGCGATATTTCAATTCGCGCCAATAATCGCGTGTTCCGGTTGGGCGACATCGCGACGGTCACGCGAGGCTACGTCGACCCGCCGCAGCAGAAGATGCGCTGGCAGGGCAAGGAGGCGCTCGGGCTCGGCATCACCATGGTCAAGGGCGGGGACGTCATTGAACTGGGCCACGGCCTGGATCACGCCATGGTGCGCATCCAGCAGCAATTGCCCGTCGGGGTGGATATAGCCCAGGTCGCGAGCATGCCGCGCGCGGTGCAGCGCTCGATCAACGTCTTCATTCGCTCACTGACCGAGGCGGTGCTCATCGTGCTCGCCGTATCGCTGGTCAGCTTGGGGTTGCGCACCGGCCTCGTGGTCGCGATATCGATTCCGCTCGTGCTGGCCGTGACTTTTTTCTTCATGTTCCTGTTCGACATCGGACTGCACAAGATCTCACTTGGCGCATTGATCCTGTCGCTGGGACTCCTGGTCGACGACGCGATCATCGCGGTCGAAATGATGGCCATCAAGCTGGAGCAGGGCTACGACCGGTTCCGGGCGGCAGGCTTTGCCTATACCAGTACCGCGTTCCCGATGTTGACCGGAACGCTGGTGACCATTGCCGGCTTTTTGCCCATCGCCACTGCAAGAAGCAGCACCGGCGAGTACACGCGCTCGATTTTCCAGGTCTCGGCGATTGCGTTGATGGCCTCGTGGGTGGTGGCCGTCATCGTGATTCCTTACCTTGGCTACAAGATGCTTCCGGACTATTCCAAAGGACGCGGGCCGTCGCTGTGGGCACGCCTGTGGGCAAAGGCGCGCAACCTTCCCGCGCCACTTCCGGCGCAAACCCACCATGGCGACCCGGAAGCCGTCTATCGCACGCCTTTCTACGTCCGCCTGCGCAGCGTCATTGCCTGGTGTGTGGATCGGCGCAAGACCGTTATCGTGGCCACGCTGGTGCTCTTCGTCGGCGCGTTGGCGCTGTTTCGATTCATCCCGCAGCAATTCTTCCCCGCGTCGTCGCGACCTGAACTTTTGGTCGACCTGCGCCTGGCTGAAGGCAGCTCGTTCGCAGCCACGCTCGCAGAAACCAGGAAACTTGAGGCGGTGCTTGAGCGCGAGGCCGGCATCGAGAGTTTCGTCACTTACGTCGGCAGCGGCAGTCCGCGCTTCTACCTGCCCCTCGACCAGCAGCTGCAGCAGGCGAACTTTGCGCAGGTCGTGGTTACCGCCAACAGCATCGCCGACCGCGAGCGCATCCGCACGCGGCTGCTGGCGCTGTTCGAAACCGATTTTCCTTCGCTGCGCGGCCGAATTTCGCGGCTGGAGAATGGTCCTCCGGTCGGCTTCCCCGTGCAATTCCGGGTGTCCGGCGAGGACATTCCCACGGTTCGCCGCATTTCGCGCGAGGTCGCGGAAGTGATGCGCGCCGATCCCGGGACCTCGAGTGTGCAGTTCGACTGGGACGAGCCGTCCAAGGTGATCCGGGTCGCGATCGACCAGAACAAGGCGCGGGTCCTGGGAATTTCGTCACAGGATCTTGCACTCTTCCTCAATAATTCCCTGTCCGGTTTCTCCGTGACGTACTTCCGGGAAAAGGACAAGCAGGTCGAAGTGCTGTTGCGCGGTGCTACGGAGGAGCGCGCGAAGATCAGCTTCTTGAAGGATCTCGCGTTACCCGTGGCGAACGGTCGCGCTGTACCCATTACCCAGATTGCGGAAATCCGCTATGAGCAGGAAGATGGAATCATCTGGCGCCGGGACCGGCTGCCGACCATTACGGTGCGCTCGGACGTGATAGGCGAGGCGCAGGGGCCGGACGTCGCCAACCGGATCAATCCAGGTCTCGACAAGATTCGCCAGTCGCTACCACTGGGTTACCGGATCGAATTGGGCGGGGCGATCGAGGATTCGGCGCGTGGCCAGAAGTCCATTGCCGCGGGCGCGCCGCTATTTTTCATCACCGTGTTCACGCTGCTCATGATCCAGCTGCAAAGTTTTTCGCGCACGCTGATGGTGGTGCTGACGGCACCGCTGGGATTGATCGGCGTCGCGCTGGCGTTGCTCCTCTTCGGCAAGCCGTTCGGGTTCGTGGCACTGTTGGGCACGATAGCTCTGGCCGGCATCATCATGCGCAATTCGATTATCCTGGTCGACCAGATCGAGCAGGACATCACCGCGGGTCACGCGCCGTGGGGAGCGGTGGTCGGCGCGACCGTGCGTCGCTTTCGCCCCATCGTGCTGACCGCGTCCGCGGCGGTGCTGGGCCTCATTCCACTCATTCGCAGCGACTTCTTCGGTCCGATGGCGGTGGCGATGATGGGCGGAATCACCATTGCCACCGGCCTGACGCTGCTTTTTCTGCCCGCAATGTATGCCGCGTGGTTCCGGGTGCAGCCCGACGAAGTGAGCGAAGCCGCCGTTTCAGCATGAGAGGATTGCCCCCATCATGAACGTCCTGGTTATCGGCGGCACCCGTGGCATTGGCCGCGAAGTCGTGCAGGCCGCACATGCGGCGGGGCACGAGCTCACACTGCTGGCCCGGAACGCGGAACGGATTTCGCTGCCGGTGACGGGGGTGCGCGTCGTTGCGGGCGACGCAGGTGACGCCGACGATATTGACCGGGCCGTCGCCGGACAGAACGCAGTGGTCTGGACGGTCGGCATACGGCCGACGCGTCGGCCGGTCGACCTCTTTTCGCGGAGCACGCGGTTCCTGCTGGACGCGATGGCCCGGCATGGTGTCCCGCGCCTCATTTGCGTCACTGGCGTGGGTGCGGGCGACAGCCGAGGCCACGGGGGGCTGTTCTACGACAAAATCCTGCAGCCGTATTTCATGAAATCCATTTATGAGGACAAGGACCGCCAGGAGGCGCTGCTTCGGGCGAGCAGTGTCGACTGGACCATCGTCCGGCCGGGTGCGCTTACCAATGGACCCGCGACCGGCCTCACGCGTGCGCTTACCGAATTGCAAGGCGTGCGCGCCGGGCGGGTATCGCGAGCGGATGTGGCGGCCTTCATCGTCGAGCACCTTGACACCGATGAATACCGCAAGACGGCGGTGCTCCTCACCCCATAGCCCGTCACGGACGGTGACCGCCGCCCTTGCTGTAAACTTCTCTGGTTCCGTGGCCGCGTATTTGCGCCCAACACCTGTCGCCACCATGCCCCTCGCCCCGACCCTGGAAATCATTGCCGAATTGAAGGCCGGCCGCATGGTCGTGCTGGTTGACGAGGAAGATCGCGAAAACGAGGGCGATGTCGTCATCGCGGCCGACTTTGTCACGCCGGACGCAATCAACTTCATGGCGCGGCACGCGCGCGGCCTGATCTGCCTCACGCTTACCGAGGAGCGCTGTCGGCAGCTGGCGCTTCCGCTCATGGTTTCGGCCAACCGCTCCGGACACGGTACCAATTTCACTTTGTCGATCGAGGCTGCGCAGGGGGTGACCACCGGCATATCCGCGGCGGATCGCGCGCGCACCGTACGCGCCGCCGTGACACCCGACGCGCGACCGGCGGACATTGTCCAACCGGGACACATCTTCCCGGTGATGGCGCAGCCGGGTGGCGTGCTGGTGCGCGCGGGCCACACCGAAGCCGGTTGTGATCTGGCGGCGATGGCGGGGCTGACGCCGGCTGCGGTGATCTGCGAAATCATGAAGGATGACGGCACGATGGCACGCATGCCCGATCTCCTGGAGTTCGCCACCGCGCACGGACTCAAGATCGGCGCGATCACCGACCTCATTCACTACCGCAGCAGGACCGAGCGCATCGTCGAGCGCATTGCCGAGCGGCCACTCAACACGGCCCATGGCGCCTTTCGGCTGGTGGTCTACCGCGACAAGCTTTCCGATGCGACGCACCTGGCACTCGTGCGCGGCCCCATTTCGCCGGATTCAGAGACGCTCGTGCGCGTACATGAGCCACTGTCGGTCATGGACCTTCTCGATGTGGAAAGCGCTTCCCATTCCTGGACCATCAAGGAAGCACTCGGCGCTATCGTCGCGGCGGGGCGCGGCGTGATCGTGCTGCTGCACCGCCCCGAGTCAGCGCAAGACCTGCGCCAGCGGGCGATCGCCGATGCGCCACCACCGCCGGCGAAAATGGACCTTCGCAACTACGGCATCGGGGCCCAGATCCTGCGCGACCTGAATGTGGGACGCATGCGCCTCCTCGCCCGCCCGCGGAAGATGCCGAGCATGGCCGGATTCGACCTCGAAGTGACCGGCTACGAAGTCGAGCCGCCCGTGCGCAAGAATTCCTGAAGCCGTGGCCGCGTGCGGCCGCCATCGGCGCACAGTTGATCGCATTCCTGCAGTTTTCACGTAGATACTCTTCTTCCGACCATGCCCATTCGTCATATCGCCTCCAGCCACCGCGGTGACCACCTTCGCATCGGCATCGTGTTGTCTCGCTTCAACGCCACCATCGGCGACGGACTGCTGGCTGGGGCGCTGCGTGCGCTTTCGGAGGCAGGCGTTGTCGATGATGACGTCACGGTCGCCAGTGTTCCTGGCGCACTGGAATCGGCGCTCGCGTTGCAGCAGCTGGCGCAGACCGGGGACTTCGATGCGCTGGTCGCGTTGGGTGCAGTCATCCGGGGCGAGACCTACCATTTCGAAGTCGTCGCCAACGAATCGGCAGCAGGAATATCGAGTGTCGCTCTCGAATTCGGCATCCCCATCGGAAACGGCATCCTGACCTGCGAAACTGAGGCTCAGGCCGTCGCGCGGATGGACACAAAGGGCTTTGAGGCAGCGCAGGCTGCGCTGGAATTGGCGAACCTCATCGTCAAGCTGGAGGATGACTGATCGATGAGAACCACCCCTCGTCGCCGCGCCCGTGAACTGGTTCTGCAGGGCCTCTACCAGCGGCAGCTTTCGCACAACAATGCCGACATCGTGCGCGTCGACCTGGCCGCGAGCCAAGGGTACCAGCGCGCCGACCAGCCTTACTTCGGCGAATTGTGGGACGGCGTGACGCGCGACAGTGACGCGCTGATGACGGCGCTCACTCCGCACCTCGATCGCAAGCCGTCGGAGCTCTCACCTGTCGAGAAGGCCATCCTGATCATCGGCGCGTGGGAATTGGCGCACCGATTGGAAATACCTTACAAAGTGGTCATCAACGAGGCCGTGGAGATCGCCAAGTCCTTCGGCGGCACCGACGGGCACCGCTACGTCAATGGCGTCCTCGACAAATTCGCCGCCGGCGTCCGCGTCACGGAAATCGCGGCACTCCGGCGCAACGCCGCCACGTCGTGATTCGCGTCCTTGCGCCACTGCTCCTGGCGCTCATTTGCGCGAGCGGCGCGTCCGCGCGTTCGCTCGTCATCTATTGCAGCCACGACCCGGATGCGTGTGAACTGGCCGCGCAGACGTTTCAGCGCGAAACCGGAATCGAGACGTCGATCACGCGCAAGGCCACGGGCGAGGTCTACGCCCAGATTCGCGCCGAGCGCGCCAACCCCAAGGCCGATGTCTGGTACGGCGGTACGATCGACCCGTTCCTGCAGGCGGCGGCCGAGAGGCTCTTCATCGTCTATCGCTCCCCGCGCGTGGCAGACCTTCAGCCGTGGGCGCGCCAGGCGACGGAGCGTGCGGGCTTCAAGGTCGCGGCGATCTACCGGATCATCATCGGCTTTGGCACCGACCCCACGATCCTCAAGCAAAAGGAACTGTCGCCTCCCCGTTGTTGGTCCGACCTGGTGTTGCCAGCGTATGGCAAGGAGGTCGAGCTGGCCAACCCGGTGACCAGCGGCACCGGCTATACCATCCTGGCCACACTCGTCGCCCTATACGGCGAAGACGGCGCGTTCGAGTACCTGAAAAAACTCAGGCCCAACGTCGTGCGCTTCACGCAATCCGGTACCGCGCAGGGACCTTCAGTGGCCCGCGGTGAAGTGGGCGTCGGCGTTTCCTTCGTCCACGAATTCATCACGCAGCAGCTGGCGGGCTTCGACGTGAACATCACGATTCCCTGCGAAGGCACCGGGGACGCGCTGGGTGGCATGGCCATTCTCAGCGGTGCTCCACATCCGGATGAAGCGCGCGCGTTCTACGATTGGGCCTTGACCAAGTCCGCCCAGGAACTTGCCAACCGTACGAAAAATCTGCTCATCCCGGCGCACGCCAAGGCTGAGATTCGACGCGAGGCCGCGGCGTTCGCCAACGTCAAGACCGTGGATGTCGACCCGGCAAAATTCGGTGATCCGGAAATGCGCCGGCGCCTGCTTGCGCGCTGGCAGAAGGAAATCGGCGACTCGCTCAAGTAACTGTTGACTTTCGAATGAACGAATTCGCGCTCATCGACCGCTACTTTCGCCGCACAGTTCGCGATTCCGCCGTGCGCCATGGCGTCGGCGACGATGGCGCGGTGGTGTCGCCCGCGCCCGGATGTGACCTCGTGCTGTCCGTCGACATGCTTGTTGAAGGCCGCCACTTCCTTCCGGGTGTCGACCCCGCGACGCTGGGCCACAAGACGCTCGCGGTCAACCTCTCCGACATGGCGGCGATGGGCGCCAAGCCACGCTGGGCGCTGTTGGCAGGTGCGCTGCCTGATGCAGATGAACAGTGGCTTGCGGAATTTTCGCGCGGCTTGTTTGCGCTGGCAGATCGATTCGAGGTTGCGTTGGTCGGTGGCGACACGACGCGCGGGCCGCGCAATTTATGCCTTACGATCGCAGGCGAGGTGCCGGCTGGCACGGCGCTGACCCGCGCCGGTGCAAGCATTGGCGACGACATCTATGTATCCGGGATGCTGGGAGATGCGGCGCTGGCATTGGCGGTGTTGCAGGGCCGCGCGTCGCTGGGCAGCGCAGCGCTTGCAACGGCGCGCGCGCGCCTCGAATCGCCCGAGCCGCGGGTGGGCCTGGGCCAGTGTCTGCGCGATATCGCCACTTCGGCGATCGACCTGTCCGATGGGCTGACGGGCGACTTGTGCCACATCCTCGACCAGTCGCACGTTGGGGCGACGATAGACCTCGCGTCGATTCCGCGCTCTGGTGCGCTTGCGGCGATCATCGACCATGAGCATCGCGCGCTGGGAGTGTCCTGCCTGCTGGCTGGGGGCGACGACTACGAACTTTGCTTTACTGCGGATGCTGCCCGCAGGGACACGCTGGCCGACATCTCCCGCCACACGGGTGTTCCACTGACACGCATCGGCACGGTGACCGCGGGCACGGGTCTTGTCGTGCGCGATGAACAGGGCGCGCCGTTGCCGGCGGCGCCGCAAGCCTTCGATCACTTCGGGTAGGAGTGCTCACATCATGTCCGATCGACCGACCCTTGCGTTCCTGTTCCGCCACCCGGCGCACTTCATCGCGCTGGGCTTTGGCGCGGGACTCTCACCGCTGGCGCCAGGAACGTTGGGGACGCTGGTCGCCATTCCGATGGCGGTGTTGCTGCGCACCTATGCGGGAGATGTGGCATTCATCGTGGTTGTTACCCTGCTGTTCGCAGTGGGCGCGTGGGCTGCGCAGGTCACCGGACGCAATCTGGGCGTGCCTGACTCCGGTGCCATCGTCATCGACGAGGTCGCGGCATTCCTGCTCGTACTATTCTTTGTCGCGCCCGCGTGGACCGCGGTGCTGTGGGCTTTCGCGTTGTTTCGCGCCTTCGACATCGTCAAGCCACCACCCATCCGGCAACTCGATGCCGCGATGAAGAATGGCGTCGGCGTGATGCTCGATGACTTGTTGGCGGCGGGCTATACGTTGCTGGTGCTGGCAGTCGTGCATCGGATTTTCGCGTGAACGCTGGCCAGCCCTTCGATGGACTCGACTTGTCGCGCGTCGAGGAGATCGGCCTCAATGCGCTGCAGACCCAGCGTCAGTTGTTCTACGACGGCTGGCTGCTGCGCGTGTCGCCGGGCAAGGCGAAGCGCGCGCGCAGCGTCAATGCCCATTTCAGCTCTACGCTGCCGCTGGCGCGGAAAATAGCCTATTGCGAGCGCATCTACGCCGAACGCGGATTACCGGCACTCTTTCGCATGACGCCGTTCCTTAAACCCTTGAATCTCGAGACGGAACTCGAAGCACGCGGGTATGAAGCCTTCGAACTCACGCGGGTGCAGATCGCACGACTTGACCTGCCGCCGGAAGCGCCGCCGGTTGCGGACATCGATTTCATGACGCCGTCCGCGGCGGCGTTTGCCGAGGCGGTCGGCGTGATCCAGGAAACGACGCGGGAGCAACAGGCGGCGTATCTCGAACGCATGATTCAGTCGCCACTGACGACGCGTGCGGTGATTGCCGTGCAGGATGGCCGGCCCGTCGGAACCGGCACGGTGATGCTCGAGGACCGCATTGCCGGCGTGTTCACCATGGGCACGGTGCCCGACATGCGCAATCGCGGCATCGCAGGAGGATTGCTCGCCGCGATGTTGCGCTGGGCATGGGAACACGGTGCGACCCACGCCTATTTGCAGGTCAGCGCCGACAATCTAAATGCGATCTCGGTGTATCGCAATTTCGGCTTTGTCGACGCCTACACGTATCACTACCGAGGGCTCCCCGGCGAATGTCACTGACCGATGCCGACATTGTTGCGCTGGCGGCGGAGTTGGGACGTCAACTTGCCGCGCGCAATGCGCGCGTAACTGCCGCGGAATCTTGCACCGGGGGCCTGTTGGCCGGCGCCATCACGGCGATCGCGGGCAGCTCCGGCTGGTTCGAGCGTGGGTTCGTGACCTATTCCAATGAGGCGAAAGTGGACATGCTCGGCGTCGATCCGCTGACCCTTCGGGAACACGGCGCCGTGTCGGAGGCCACCGCAAGGCAAATGGCGGAGGGTGCGCTCAAGTTGAGCGGCGCGGACTTAAGTGTTGCCGTGACGGGTGTGGCAGGACCGGGCGGGGGAACGGCCTCCAAGCCGGTCGGTATGGTGTGTTTTGCCTGGCTTGCCCGGGACGGCACGGCCAGGACGGCCACCCGATACCTGAGCGGCGACCGTGAGGCTGTCCGACGGGCGTCAGTTTCCGTTGCCTTACAAGGACTTATCGACAGTATCGACCCGGCGCACCAGGACTAGGGGGCTAGGCCCGAAGGTACATTGCACCGAACGATCGTTCCATGCATAATCGGCCCATAGTATAGAACGTCCGTTCTTTCGCAAGCTCCGGTTGACTTGGGTAGCACTGAGGTGGTCACCGTGGCGGTCACTGCGAAATCGGAACCGCAACGACATCCTGACCGCCGACTTCTTTCAATCCTTTATCCTAAGCAAAGGCCAATCCATCATGCCACTCGACTCCAGGACCGGAAGCATGGACGACAACAAAGGCAAAGCCCTCGCGGCCGCGCTGCTCCAAATCGAAAAGCAGTTCGGCAAGGGTTCCATCATGAAAATGGGTGATGCCCAGATCGCCAGCGACCTGTCGGTGGTTTCCACAGGCTCGCTCGGTCTCGACATCGCACTCGGCGTCGGCGGCCTGCCCCGCGGGCGCGTCGTGGAAATCTACGGCCCTGAATCCTCCGGCAAGACCACGCTGTGCCTGCAGGTCGTGGCGCAGGTGCAAAAGGCCGGCGGCGTGGCGGCGTACATCGATGCGGAAAATGCGCTCGACCCCGTCTATGCGGGCAAGCTCGGCGTGATTGTGGGCGACATGCTCATCTCGCAACCGGATACGGGCGAGCAGGGGCTGGAAATCGCCGACATGCTGGTGCGTTCCGGGGGCGTGGATGTCATCGTCATCGACTCGGTGGCCGCACTCGTTCCCAAGGCGGAGATCGAAGGCGAGATGGGCGACCAGTTGCCCGGGTTGCAGGCACGGCTCATGAGCCAGGCGCTGCGCAAGCTGGCGGGCAACATCAAGCGCGCCGGCACGCTCGTCATCTTCATCAACCAGATCCGCATGAAGATCGGCGTTATGTTCGGCAACCCGGAAACCACCACCGGCGGCAATGCGCTCAAGTTCTACGCCTCGGTGCGCCTCGACATCCGGCGCATAGGCTCCATCAAGCGCGGCGAGGAAGTCGTCGGTAACGAGACGCGCGTCAAGGTCGTCAAAAACAAGGTGGCGCCCCCGTTTCGCGAGGCGCTGTTCGACATTCTGTATGGCGAGGGCATTTCGCACGAAGGTGAAATCGTGGAATTGGGCGTCACGCACCGCATCGTCGAAAAATCCGGCGCCTGGTACGCGTACAACGGCGAGAAGATCGGCCAGGGCAAGGACAATGCGCGCGAGTTCCTGCGCGAGCATCCGGAAATGGCACAGGAAATCGAAGCCAAGATTCGCGCTGCCGTGGATGTGCCCATGCCAGGCCGGATCACGCCCATGCCGGACGTCGAAGAGTAATCGGAGTGTTCGGGCGCGGTCGACCTGATCAATTGTCTGCGCGCGGCACCATACGCGGTGGTGCGGCACGCAAGGCGGCCATGCCGGCCGCGACGCCCAAGACGTTGGCGATACGAATGCTCGCTCGGCGCGAGTACAGCCGCGCCGAATTGGCTCAAAAACTCGCGCAAAAGCGCGTCTCCCGTGAGGACGTCGAAATCACGCTGGATGAAATTGCCGCGCTCGGGCTGCTTTCCGACGTGCGCTTTGCCAACGCGACTGTGCGCCAGAAGACCGGTGCCTACAGCAAACGCGCAATCGCGGGTTCGCTCAAAGCAAGCGGTGTGGGCGGCGATGTTGCAGCGGAGGCGCTCGCGTCGAACGAGGTCGATGATGACGACGCAATGATCGCGCTGTGGCGCCGCCGCTTCGGCGCGCCGCCGGCCAACGATCGCGAAAAGGCGCGGCAGGTCCGCTTCCTGCAAAGCCGCGGCTTTGGCCTGTCCGCGATATTCAAGCTGCTGCGCAATCCGCCAGAGGGCGAGGGCGACGCGTGACGGTGCGGCCGGGCGCGAAAAGCGGTTAGAATCTAAGTTTTTGATTCAGCGAGGCGTTTTACCGCGAAATCGGTAGGCGCCCGCTTTCCCCTGCCGCCATGCAAGTCGCCGACATCCGCCGTAAGTTCATCGATTATTTTGTCGCCAAGGGCCATACGGTCGTGGCGAGTTCGTCGCTCGTCCCCGGCAACGATCCGACGTTGCTGTTCACCAACTCCGGAATGGTGCAATTCAAGGACACATTCCTGGGCACCGAGAAGCGCAGCTATGTCCGCGCGGCCTCGGTGCAGCGCTGCCTGCGCGCCGGTGGCAAGCACAACGACCTCGAAAACGTGGGTTACACCGCTCGGCATCACACGTTCTTCGAAATGCTCGGCAACTGGTCGTTCGGCGACTACTTCAAGCGTGACGCCATCCAGTTCGCCTGGGAATTGCTGACCAAGGACTACGGACTGCCACCCGAAAAATTGTGGGTGACGGTCTACATCGACGACGACGAAGCCTACGACATCTGGACGAAGGCGATCGGCGTCCCGGCGGAACGCGTCGTGCGCATCGGTGACAACAAGGGCGCCAAGTACGCGAGCGACAACTTCTGGCAGATGGCCGACACCGGCCCGTGCGGTCCGTGCTCCGAGATCTTCTACGATCATGGCCCGCAAATTTGGGGCGGCCCGCCGGGATCGCCTGACGAAGATGGCGACCGCTACATCGAGATCTGGAATCTTGTGTTCATGCAGTTCGACCGGCAGAAGACCCCGGCCGGTGTCAGCGGCGAACGGACGTCCCAAGCCGCCGATCAGCCCCCTGAGGGGCAGCGAGCGGAGCGAGCGTGGGACGATCAATTCACGATGAACCCGCTCCCGGCGCCTTGCGTGGATACGGGCATGGGGCTCGAGCGCCTTGCCGCCATCCTCCAGCACGTGCACTCCAACTATCAGATCGATCTCTTTGCTGCGCTGATCCGCGCGGCGGCACGCGAGACAGGCACGACCGACCTCGACAATCCGTCGCTGAAGGTGATCGCCGATCACATTCGCGCGTGCTCGTTCCTGATCGTCGATGGAGTCATTCCATCCAGCGATGGCCGCGGCTATGTGCTGCGCCGAATCATCCGCCGCGCGATACGCCACGGTTACCAATTGGGGCAGAAGCGGCCATTCTTTCACAAGCTGGTTGCCGATCTCGACGTGCAGATGGGCGACGCCTATCCGGAATTACGCCGCGACAAGGCACGAGTCGCACAAGTGCTGGCGGCTGAAGAAGAGCGCTTCGGCGAAACGCTTGAAAACGGGATGAAGATCCTTGCCGGGGCGCTCGACTCGCTGGCCAAAATGGGTGGCAAGACCCTTGACGGGGCGACCGCGTTTGCGTTGTACGACACCTTTGGTTTTCCGCTCGACCTGACCGCTGACGTATGTCGCGGCCACGGCATTGCGGTCGACGAAGCTGGATTCGACGCGGCGATGGAGGCGCAACGCGTACGTGCCCGCGCTGCCAGCACCTTCAAGTCGGGCGCGCAGCTCGACTATGCGGGGCCCAGGACTTCTTTTCGCGGCTATGAATCGCTAGCCGAAGAGGGCTACGTGGTCGCCCTGTACAAGGATGGCGCGAAGGTCGATGCGCTCGCCACCGGAGAACATGGCGTGGTGGTCCTCGATCGAACGCCATTCTATGCGGAATCTGGGGGCCAGGTCGGCGATCGCGGCGAACTCTCGAAGAGCGGCGCGTGCCTGACGCTGTTCAATGTTGCGGATACGCAGAAGATCCAACCTGATGTTTTCGGCCACATGGGCGAGATCAAGACCGGTGAATTGCATGTCGGTGACACGGTGGCGGCCCATGTGGACCAGGAGGCGCGCGGCCGCACCGTGCGCAATCACTCGGCTACGCACCTCATGCACAAGGCGCTGCGCGAAGTCCTGGGTGCGCATGTCCAGCAAAAGGGTTCGCTGGTCGACCCCGACAAGACGCGATTCGACTTCGCCCACAATGCGCCGATGACCGACGACGAGATTGCGCGCGTTGAACGCCTGGTGAACGCCGAGATCATCGAGAATGCGGCGACGCAGGCGCGCGTCATGCCCATCGAGGACGCGCAGAAATCAGGCGCAGTGATGCTGTTTGGCGAAAAATACGGAGATGAAGTGCGGGTGCTCGATATTGGCACATCGCGCGAATTCTGCGGCGGCACGCATGTCGCGCGCACGGGTGACATAGGGTTTTTCAAGATCGTGGGCGAGGGCGGTGTTGCGGCCGGGATTCGTCGCGTGGAGGCGGTGACCGGCAGGGGTGCGCTGGAGCACGTCCAGGCCCGCGACGCCGCGTTGCAACGTGCGGCCTCGGTGCTCAAGGCGCCGGTGAGCGAAATCGAAGCGAAGATTGCGCAGTTGCAGGAACATGCGCGCACTGTCGAGCGGGAATTGACGCGGCTCAAGGCCAAGGCGGCCGCGAGCGCGGGGGACGACCTTTCCGCGGAGGCAGTCGACGTCAAGGGCGCCAAGGTACTGGCGGTCGCGATGGACGGCGCTGACGTCAAGGCCCTGCGCGAGACGATGGACAAGTTGAAGGACAAGTTGAAGAGCGCGGCGATCGTGCTGGCCAGTGTGGTCGACGGCAAGGTGACGCTGATCGCGGGCGTGACCGGCGACCTCACGGCCAAGGTAAAGGCGGGCGAACTCGTCAACCACGTCGCGCAGCAGGTGGGCGGCAAAGGGGGTGGACGACCGGATATGGCGCAGGCGGGTGGCACGGATCCATCGGGACTTCCAGCCGCGCTGCAATCGGTACGCGCGTTTGTCGAGCAGCGCCTGTGAGAGACGGCAAGGGTGGCGCTGCGCAGTTTGCGAGCGACAACTGGGCCGGGATCTGTCCGGAAGCCTGGGCCACGCTGGCGGCCGCCAATGCCGGCCATGCCCCCGCTTACGGTGGCGACGACTGGACGCAGGCGGCCACCGTGGCCATCCGCCGCGTGTTTGAAACTGAATGCGACGTGTTTTTCGTGTTTACGGGAACCGCCGCAAATTCCCTCGCGCTTGCAGCACTATGCCGCGGTACCGATGCGATCGTGTGCCATGCCAATGCGCACATCAATGTCGACGAATGCGGCGCGCCGGGATTCTTCAGTGGTGGTGCCAAGCTCATCACTGCCGATACGCCGGACGCCAAGCTGACGACGGGCGCCGTGGAGCGACTTGCGGTGACGCCGCATGACGTGCATTCCGCGCGGCCGCGTGCACTGTCGCTTACGCAGGCCACCGAGTTGGGCACGCTGTACACGCCAGAAGAGATGCGCGCGCTTTCCGATTGCGCGCATGGGCTGGGCATGAAAGTGCATGTCGATGGCGCGCGCTTCGCCAATGCGGTGGCCGCTCTTGGATGCGCGCCGGCCGACATTTCGTGGCGCGCCGGCGTGGACGTGATGTCCTTCGGCGGCACCAAGAACGGCATGCCCTTCGGTGAGGCCGTGCTGTTTTTCGATGCAAGACTCGCCGAGGAATTCGCCCGCCGCCGGATGCAGGGAGGGCAGCTCGCATCCAAGATGCGCTATCTGGCTGCTCCGTGGCTGGGCATGCTCGAGAACGACGTCTGGTTGCGCCATGCCGCGCATGCCAATGCGATGGCCAGGCGCCTCGCCAGTGCCCTCGGAGGTATTCCCGGCACGCGATTGCTGGCACCCGTCGAGGCCAATGGCGTCTTCGTCGACCTGCCATTGCCGGCGATTGCGTTCCTGCGCGAGCGCGGCTGGCGCTTCTACGAATTCATTGGCGCAACCGGCGTTCGTCTAATGTGCGCGTGGGATACGCCGCAAGAGAGCGTCGACGCGCTGGTGGCCGACTTACGCGCTCATTTGGGCACTCCCTAGCCTCATCTGCGACCGCTTTACTCTCATTCGCGAGGTTTCCCCATGACTCTTCGCCCCGGCGCGTCGCTCGATGTCCTGAATGCCCGCAGCGCGGGCAGCCTGCCCGGCCTCCTCGGTTTTCGTGAGACCGCTATCGAAGAAGGGATGCTGGCCGCCGAGCTCGACATTCTGCCGGACCTGCTGGCACCCAATGGTTTCCTGCATGCGGCGACGATCATCGCGCTGGCTGACACGGCCTGCGGCTTCGGTTGCATCGCGCATCTTGGCAGTCCGACACAGTTGTGGGATGCCGTCGTGACCCGCAAGGGCGATGGCAAGACGATCGCGCTCTTTCGCTGCACGCAGATGGTCCTCTGGACCAAATAATTTTTCCCGGCAGGCGTTACTACGTGCGCCTCGCGCCTCGGCCAAAAGGTGCATCGCGGTATTGGTCCCTGACACCTAGAGTGATTACAGTCTTGCGCACACCCTGTGGTGCGCGCGAGCATTGCGATGCGCTCACTCGTCGGTATTGCTCTCATCGGGTTCGCCTGTGGCGTGGCTTGGCTGCAAGTGCGCGAGACATTGCCGGCGCACCCTGCATTGATCGCTGCGCTCGGCGCAGTAGGGCTCGTTCTAGTGTTCACGGCTCGCGCGAGAATGCGGCGGCCAGTGGCAATGGTGATAGCACTCACCGCTGCGGCGACTGCGGGCTTTGGCTACGCTGCGTGGCGCGCTGAATCTCGACTCGCCGAAGCATTGCCGCAGGCTTGGGAAGGCGAGGACATTGAAATCGTCGGCGTCATTGACGACCTGCCTTCCCTTTCCGTCCAGGGAACGCGCTTTGCATTTTCTGTCGAACGCGTGCGCACACCGCGCGCGACGGTTCCATCCCGTCTCTCACTCGCGTGGTTTGCACCTGCGCGGCCGTCGATTGCGGACGAGGAAATGCCGGTCATCCACGCCGGCGAACGCTGGTACCTGACGGTCCGGCTGAAGCGCCCGCACGGCACCGTCAATCCGGGTGGTTTCGACCTCGAGGCGTGGCTCCTGCAGCAGGGTCTGCGAGCCACAGGTTACGTGCATCCGGAGGGTTTTAATGCGCGTAGCGACATCTTTGTCGGCCGGCCCGGCGACTATGTGCAGCGCGCGCGGGAGCGGATCCGCCAACGAATCGTCACGGCGCTGTCCGAGGCTCGCTATGCAGGGGTGATCGTGGCGCTGGCGATCGGGGATCAGCGAGCGATTCCCGAAGCCCAGTGGGTCATATTCAATCGCACCGGGATCTCCCACCTGGTCAGCATCTCGGGCTTGCATGTCACCGTATTCGCGGCCTTCGCCGGCGGTATCGCCTATGCGCTTGCGCGCCGAAGCGTCCGCCTTACTGCGCGCGTCCCGGCGCGCAAGATTGCAGCGGTGATCGGTGTCCTGGCTGCGGGAGGCTACGTGATGCTGGCAGGTGCCGAGGTGCCGGCGGTGCGCACATTTGCCATGCTCGCCGTCGCGGCTTTCGGCTTGTGGTGGGGCCGCCCGGGCACGGCCGGCATCGTATGGTTATGGGCACTCGTTGGAGTCCTGTTGTGGGACCCGTGGGCCACGTTGACGCCTGGCTTTTGGCTTTCCTTCGGCGCAGTGGGACTCTTGCTTTACGCCTCCGTCGGGCGACTTCGACCGGTACTCACAACCGGATGGCGAGCACGCACGGATTCCGCGATTCGCGAAGGTCTGCACGCGCAGTGGGTGGTGACGCTTGGATTGACGCCCTTGACGCTGGCGCTCTTCCAGCAGGTATCGCTGATCGCGCCTGTTGCCAACGCGGTGGCCATTCCCGTCGTCACTTTGGGTGTCGTGCCACTGGCCCTGCTGGGCATCGCGGTGCCGCTCGACCTGCTGTTTCAGGTTGCGCACGCGGTACTGGCAATGCTGATGCGCTTGCTGGAGGTCCTCTCGGCACTGCCCGACGCCACGTGGCAGCAGCATGCACCGATGCCCTGGACCGTCGCCGCTGGAATCGCGGGTACATTCTTGCTTGTCGCGCCGCGTGGAATGCCTGGTCGAGCGTGGGGATTCCTCTGGCTCCTGCCATTATTATTGGTGCGCCCGGAACCGCCTCCGCCTGGCGCCTTCAGGCTGACAGTGCTTGATGTCGGACAGGGCCTGAGCGCCGTCATCGAGACCCATCACTACACACTCGTCTACGACGCCGGTCCGCGCTTCAACGAAACGAGCGATGCGGGGGGGCGCATGGTCGCTCCATTCCTGCGCGCCGCGGGGCTGCGGCGCGCCGATGGCCTCATCATCAGCCATGCCGACCTCGACCACTCCGGCGGCGCGCTGTCACTGATGCAGGCGACGCCGATCGGGTGGTTCGCCTCGTCGTTGCCGGCGGAGCACCCCATTGTCGTGCGCGCGCAGGCTCGTGGCGTCGCGATGGCGTGTCTGGCGGGGCAGCAGTGGGAATGGGATGATGTCCGATTTACCGTGTTGCATCCCACGCGCGCCGAGTACGACGATGTGCGTGCCAAGACCAACGATCGGTCGTGCGTCGTGCGCATTGACTCAGCCTACGGCAGCGCGCTGCTCACCGGCGATCTGGAGGCAAAGTCGGAGTCCCTGCTTCTGCGCACCAACCCCGGCGCGCTTCCCGCCGACGTATTGGTCGTCCCGCATCACGGTTCGCGCACCTCGTCGACGCCGGCGTTCATTGCCGCGGTTGCGCCAAAGTTCGCCATATTCGCCTGCGGTTATCGCAATCGCTTCGGGCATCCGCGTCCGGACATTGTCCGGCGCTACGAAGCGGCCTCGGTCCGGATGGTACGCACCGATTTGGGCGGCGCGGTTACGCTGTCCTTTGCGCCGGATCGACCGTTGGCGCCGATACTCGCACGCGACCAGCGGCAGCGCTACTGGATGGACGCGCCGGAAGCGCTGCGTAAGGATGAACCGGTTGCGCCGGCGGAGTGATCAACGATATAAAGTACGACTCATATCCCGGGAATACCTTGACCGTGTTGTATTCGCGCGAAGTACCCCATTCGACGTTGACTCGCGATGCCTGCCGCGTAGCCTTCCGGCGCATGTCCAGCGAGTTAACGGGAAATTTTCCAATACGCTGCGTCGTTGGCCGTTTGGCGCTCGTCGGCACAATGCTTGTCGCCATTACCCAATGTGCGCTTGGCGCGGATATCAAGGTGCCGGAAATCAAGCTCTCGACGGCGGTAGCGCCTTCCTATCCGCTGGGACGTGCAGGCGAGCGCTGGGCCCAGTTGGTGAAAGAGAAGGCGAGTGGCGCGGTTGAGGTCCGGCAATATCCTGGCGCGACGCTGGCGATGCGTGACCCCGGTCGTGAGTTCGGCGCGCTAAAGGATGGGCCAGCTGAACTCGCCGTCGGCTCGGCGCTGGCATGGTCGGCACAGTTTCCGCCGCTCGCGGTGTATTCCGTGCCGTGGCTGACAGTCGACGCGCGCGAACAGGTTGCGCTCGCCGCCGACCGGTCGCTGCGGGAGCAAATCTTCGCCCGCCTGGAGGCCGCGGGCGTTATCGGGCTTGCCATCGTCCCACTGGGTGAACACGTGCTTGCAACCACCAAAGGCCCGGTGATGACGCCCGCCGACCTGCACGACTTGCGCGTGCGCGTGATGCCGCTGCGCCCGATGCTCGAAGTGTTCATGGCGCTGGGCGCCCGGCCTCAATCGATGAACTTTTCCGAAGCGCAAGCCGCTTATGCGAAGGGAACGCTGGATGGCCAGGACGCGCGGCCCACTTCCCTTGTCGGGACCCGCGCCGCGTCGTCCGGCCAAAAATTTGTCACACGCTGGGGTGCATTTGCCGATGTCATGGTATTTGCGGTGCGCAAGGAGGTTTGGGATTCATGGCCCGAGGAGCGTCGGGCGCAGGTGCGTAGCGCCGCCGAACAGGCAGCGCGCGAGTCTGACGCGTTGGCGCGCGAAGAAGCCGCGCTGGCCCAGTTGACCAAGGAAGGCGTGACCATCGTGCGTTTTTCGTCCGCGCAGCGCGCCACTTTCCGCGACGCGGCCCAAACGGCCGTCGCCGCCTGGACCGTCATGGTGGGCAACGACCTGGTCGATCTGGCCAGGGCCGCAGTGGCCGCCGCAGCAGCGCCGCGATGACGAGACCGCGGGTTAGGTTACGTAACGACCGATACGCACGGCCGTCTCGCCCTTTTTCGGGCGGCGGGTTGGCATGACCAGTACGCTGTCTGCGTAGGGCGTGCGCACTTCGGCCTCGCCGTCATGTGCCAACAGCGTGTCCGCCTCTGCAATGACGGCAAGGCCATCCACCGGACACTCGAACCGGAAGGCGTCCGTCGCAATGGTGATGACGTGCGTGATCTCGATCGCCCGTTGCGTTGGCAAAGGAAGCGGATCGAGGTGCGCGTCGAGAAAATTGCCGCCGACCATACCGAAATGCCGCAGGAAGCGCAGCGAGGCCTGTTTGGCCACTTCGGGTGCGGCGCGCTCCCAATGCTGTCCGCATTCCACCAGCAGCGCGTTGCGAGGATCCGCCGGATCGTCGAACACCCCGTAGTCGCGCAGCCGGCGGCCGGCCTTGTGACCGGCATCGATGATGATGTGTTGCGGGACGCCGATCGCGAACGCAAGTTCCAGTCCTTTTTGCTGTTGTCCGGCCAATGACAGCGGGACGCAAGGATCGGTCATTGAATGCAGGTCAAGCAGATAATCTGTGCGGTCGTACAGAGAACGCAGCTCACGTGCGCGCACGAGATCTGCGGTCTGGCGCGTGCCATCCAGTATCTCCGGTGTCCAGAGCCGATTGAAGTCTTCGTCGACGCAGCGGGACGCGTAGGGGTCTGCGGCGTTGAACGTGCGATAGGCCGCGACATTGGCGAACGTCAGCGTCAGCGCGCCGCGTGTCGGCCGGACGCCCTCGCGCAACAGCCAGTCGTTGGAAATGGCGCCACACACTTCGTTGCCATGCGTGAGTGCCTGGATCGTGACGCGTGGTCCAGGTCGATCTGACGTGAATGTCCAGGCAAACGCAATGCCGGTGTTACCTTCGCGCCAACGTTCAATGTCCGGAAATTCGACGTCGATCGACGGCAGTGTGCTGCGCGTATCCAAAGTGCTCAGGTCGCGCAAACCTGGTCGGCGAGCCGGCGCATGAAACTCTCGCAACGCGCAATCTGGTCGATGGTGACCCATTCGTTGGGCTGGTGTGCTTGGGCAATGTGACCTGGCCCGCAAATGATCGTCGGCACGTTGGCATTGTGAAACAGCGACGCTTCCGTGCCGAAGGAAACCTTGCCGAATGCGTGCGTGCCATTGCACGCGCCTCCCAATGCCGTGATTTCGCTGCCTTCGTGGGTGTCGAATCCCGGCAGGGTCGAAAGAGGATCGAACTCGATATGAGTTCCTGCAGCGACCGCGTGCATGGCCGGCAAGAACGTTTTGGCGTATTCGGAAACTTCGGCGAAAAAGGCATCCGGATCGTCGAAGGGAAGATGGCGGATCTCGAAATCGAACGAACAATCGCGAGGCACAATGTTGAGCGCAGTGCCGCCGTGGATGGTGCCGACATGCACTGTGGTGAACGGAACATCATAGGCGTCGTCCTGGTGGCCCGTGTCGCGGAACTGTCGCGCGCGTTCGGCGATCCAGGCAACGATTTCGCAGGCGATCTGCACCGCATTGACGCCGTTGGGCGTCAGGGACGAGTGCGCCTCGAACCCGCGCACCCGGCAGCGCCAGGCTTGCTTGCCTTTGTGCGCGACGACCAGTTGCATCCCGGTCGGCTCGCCGACGATGCAGCCAGCCGGCTTGATGCCCTTGGCCATGAGATCGGCGATGAGGCGCCGCACGCCGATGCAGCCCGTCTCCTCATCGTAGGACAGCGCGAAGTGGATCGGTCGCTTCAGTCCCCGCCGGACGAATTCCGGGACGAACGTGAGTCCTACGGCGGAAAAACTCTTCATGTCGGTCACGCCGCGTCCCACCAGTCGGTCGCCCACTTGCGCGACCTCGAATGGGTTGGTGTCCCACGGTTGGCCGTCAACGGGAACGACGTCGGTGTGGCCGGACAGAACGATACCGCCGGTCGTGGCGTTGCCGTCCGTTGCGGGAATGGTGGCGAACAGGTTGGCTTTGCGCTTGTCGTCGTCGAAGGTCAACGTCGAAGCGATTCCATATCCGGCAAAATAGGCGTTGAGCCACTCGATCAGTGCGAGATTGGACTCGCGGCTGGTGGTGTCGAAGCTCACCAATTTCTTGATCAATGCGAGTGACGCCAGGTCTTCGGCGCGCAATGGTGAACCGTCGGGTCGTACTTGCGCCGCTGTGGCGGGTGCGTTCATGGCGAACTCCTTTGCAGCCTTGAGCAGAGGGGCAGGATAGCACCGGCCCGCGGTGTTCCCAAATTCGCCGGGCGAAATTGTTCGCCGCGCAGCATGCGACGTTGGGCCAGGAATGCGCGACAATCGAGGTCTCTGGAATTCGGATTCTTGCCATGGGACCTGCTATGCGGCTGCACAGTGCAACGATGTTGGCGGTGATGGTAGCGGCGGCATTGTCGACGCCGCCTGTCGCCGTAGCGCAGTCGGACTTGCCGCTCGAGCGCATCAAGTTGCCGCCCGGTTTTGTCATCGAGACCGTGGCGCGCGCTGCGAACGCCCGCGCGATGGTCTTTGGCGAGCGCGGAACGCTGTTTGTCGGCTCGGCAGGCGCAGGTAACGTCTACGCGATCACACTTGGTGGTTCGGGAACCGACGGGGGAGCGTCGAAGGGCGCCACGGTGCGCATTATTGCCTCCGGCTTGCGCGACCCCGCCGGTGTCGCGTTTCTCAACGGCGCGCTGTACGTGTCTGCAATAAGCCGCATTCTGCGCTTCGACGACATCGAGCGTCGCCTGGACCGTCCCCCATCGCCGGTGGTCGTGAACGACACTTTTCCTACCGATGGCCATCACGGTCGGAAATTCATTGCCTTTGGACCTGACGGCAAGCTCTACGTGCCGGTGGGCGTGCCTTGCAACATCTGCGAACCCGATCCTGAACGCTACGGAATCATCGTGCGCATCAATCCGGACGGCGGTAACCGGGAAATTGTCGCGCGCGGCATTCGTAACTCAGTTGGTTTCGCGTGGCAGCCCGGCAGTGGGTACCTGTGGTTCACCGACAACGGACGAGACAGTCTGGGCGACGATACTCCACCGGACGAACTGAATCGCGTGACCCAGGCGGGACAGAATTTCGGTTATCCGTTTTGCCATGGCGGAACGATTCCGGATCCGGAGTTCGGCAGCCGCCGCGCATGCAGCGAATTCGTGCCGCCGGCGCAACAGCTGGGTCCGCATGTCGCCGCGCTGGGAATGCGCTTTTACACCGGAACAAGCTTCCCTGCCGCGTATCGAAATCAGGTGTTCATTGCCGAGCACGGCTCGTGGAATCGCAGCCGGAAGGTCGGCTATCGCGTCACGCTGGTCCGGCTCGACACATCCGGAAAGACGGTGTCCTACGAGCCCTTCGCCGAAGGATGGCTCGACACCCAGAGTCAAACGGCATGGGGGCGCCCCGCCGATGTGTTGGTCGCGCCGGATGGCTCGTTGCTGGTTTCGGACGACTATGCCGGTGCGATATATCGTATCCGCTACGTGGGCGGCTAAGGACGGAAATGAGGACGGAAATGAGGACGGAAATGAGGACGGACATTTGCCTCGTGCGGAACGCCGCCGCGCGCGGAGTCGGCGCAGATGCCGACTTCAACCCTCAATACGAGCTGCGAAACGGCGAGACCGGCGCAGCGTAGAAAGGGTTGGCGTAAACATACGCGCGCGGGCCGTAGACGACGGGTCGCGGCGTATAGACGAGCGGTGAGGGCGAATAGTACGGATACGCCACTGGGCTATACGGATAGACGACAGGCGCCGTCACAACGACCGGGCCGCGAAATGCGGGATAGCGATAAGGGCGGACGTACGGACGCAGATACGGCCGATATGGCGCACCGTAGTAGCCGCGGCCGCCATAGTAGCCAGGCTGGCCAGCCGCCACGCTGAACCCTGGTCCGCCGACCAACACGCCCCACGCAACACTGCCGGCGAAGGCCGCGGGTGCGGCCGACACCAGAACGATAGCTGCACTACACAGCGCGAGAGTTGAAAATATGCGACGATTCATGGCGAAACCTCCTCTTTGCTGACGCCGCCTCGGCCGGAGGATCGAGGCCATGGGGGGCGCCATGCATCCACTAACGCCGCCCGTCCGTGCCACGTTGACGACGGCATCGGCCACGCCGGCCCTTGTTACATACGGAAACGCTTTAAACTGCGCGTTACACCGTTCGCGCCCGGCGCGCCGTTGCGTCAGGCGGCGGGCGAGCAGCGATCGTTTCGCGCCGCATATCTGGAGAATCTCTCGATGCAATATCTTCGCAACCTCGGACTAAGCGCGCTGGCGCTCGGCGTTGCAGTACAAGTCCTCGCAGCGGACCTGACGATCGGCCTCGCCACGGATGTCACCGCCATCGATCCGCATTATCACAACGTCACGCCCAACAATAACGTGGCAGCGCATCTCTTCGGCTTCCTGGTCCAGCGCGACGAGAAGTCCAAGCTCGAGCCTTCGCTTGCCACGGAATGGAGGACCGTCGATCCGCTGACGTGGGAATTCAAGCTGCGCCGCGGCGTCAAGTTCCACGACGGCAGCGACTTCACCGCAGCCGACGTGGTGGCGTCGATCGAACGCGTGCCAACGGTGCCGAACAGTCCGTCGCCGTTCACGGCTTACAGCAAGCAGATCAAGGAGATGGTCGTGGTGGATCCGTATACGATCCGCTTCAAGACCGCGACGCCGTATCCGCTAATGCCCTCGGACATGACGCAGATCGCGATCATTTCCAAGACCGCAGCCAAGGCCACGACCGAGGATTTCAATTCCGGCAAGGCGGCCATCGGGACCGGTCCCTACAAACTGGTCCGATATGCCAAAGGTGACCGAATCGAACTCGCACGCAACGATGCCTGGTGGGGCGGCAAGACGCCCTGGGAAAAAGTCACGCTGCGCCTGCTCCCCCAGGATGCGCCACGCGTCGCCGCGTTGCTCTCGGGCGACGTGCAGGTCATCGAAGGTGTACCGCCGGCGGACGTGGCGAATCTGCGCCGTGACAAGCGGGTGAACACGTACCGGACGGTGGCGGATCGATTGATCTACATCCACATGGATAGCAACCGCGATATCTCGCCGTTCGTGACCGACAAGGCGGGCAAGCCGCTGGAACGCAATCCCCTGAAGGACCCTCGCGTGCGCCTCGCATTGTCAAAAGCGCTGAACCGCCCGGCCATCGTCGATAAGGTGATGGAAGGGGAGGCAGTGATGTCCGGCCAGCTCGTCCCGGAATTCCTGTTCGGCTCGACCAAGCTGCTCAAGGTTGAACCTTTCGATGCGGCGGGTGCGAAGAAGCTATTGGCCGATGCCGGCTATCCCGATGGCTTCGGCCTGACCATTCACGCGCCCAACAACCGGTACGTCAACGACGCCAAGATCGCACAGGCGGTCGCGCAGATGTTGTCGCGCATCGGCGTCGACACCAAAGTCATCGCCATGCCATCCGCGACGTATTTCGCGCAAGCGACCGATCTCAAGTTCAGTTTCATGCTGCTGGGGTGGAGCACCGGCACCGGTGAAGCGTCATCTTCCCTCAAGGCACTGCTCATGACCTTTAACAAGGACAGAGGCTTTGGAACGGCCAATCGTGGTCGCTATTCCAATTCCAAGGTCGATGCGCTGACCGAGGATGCGCTGCAAACGGTCGATGACGTGAAGCGGGAAGCCTATCTGCAGCGCGCCACTGAACTCGCGATCGGCGACACCGGAGTCATCCCGCTGCATTTCCAGGTCAACCTCTGGGCGACCCGCGATGGCATCATGTACATACCGCGCACTGACGAAAACACGCTCGCGTGGAAGTTCGTCCCGAAGAAATCATGAACGTGCAGGCACGTTGCGTGGCGCCCGGCGTTAGGTCATCACTCCCATGAACGCCCCCCAGACGAACTGGCCGGCCATCACGACGCCGGCGCAGCACTTCATCAACAATCGCTGGCATGCGCCGCAGGGTCGTTCCGAGCTGCCCATGGTGGACCCATCCGATGGCGCGCCATTCGCGGCCATTGCGCGCGGCAATGCGGCCGACGTGGATGTCGCCGTGCGCGCCGCGCAGGCTGCGCGTGGCGGCGCGTGGGGCAAGCTTTCACCCGCCGAGCGAGGCAGGCTTCTGGGCAAGCTTTCACGGTCCATACTCGATCATGCGGACGAGCTGGCGTTGACCGAGGCGCGCGATTGCGGCAAGCCGCTGACGCAGGCGCGCGCTGACGTCGCCGCCTGTGCACGCTACTTCGAATTCTATGGTGGTGCCTGCGACAAGCTGCACGGCGAGACCATTCCCTATCCTCAGGGCTTCACCGTGCTGACATGGCGCGAGCCCCATGGAGTCACTGGCCACATCATTCCCTGGAACTATCCGCTGCAAATTTTCGGCCGTTCGGCGGGCGGATCGCTGGCGGCGGGCAACGCTTGCGTGGTCAAGCCCGCCGAAGATGCGTGCTTGTCCATCCTGCGTGTCGCCGAACTCGCCGCCGAAGTCGGGGTTCCGGCCGGTGCTCTGAACATCGTCACCGGATTGGGCAACGAGGCGGGCGCAGCACTGGTGGAGCATTCCGGCATTCAACACATCTCGTTCACCGGATCACCGGCGACGGGCACCTGGGTAGCTGCGACGGCTGCGCGGCGGCACTGTCCGGTGACGTTGGAGTTGGGCGGAAAGTCTCCGCAAATCGTGTTCGCGGACGCCGATCTCGATGCAGCCTTGCCCGCGCTGGTCAATGCCATCGTGCAGAACGCTGGCCAAACGTGCTCGGCGGGAAGCCGCCTGCTGGTCGAGCAATCGTGCTATGAAGAAGTGCTGGCGCGACTGGGCGAGCGATTTGCGGCGCTCAAGGCTGGACCTGCGTTGGCGGATCTTGATTGCGGGCCGCTCATCCGCGGCACGCAACTCCAGCATGTGCGCACGTTCCTGGCGAATGCGGCGAATGACCACATCGCGATCGTCGCGCAGGGAACGATCGTCGCCGATGCGCCCTCGGGTGGTTTCTACGCCGCGCCCACGCTCTTGCGCGACGTTCCCGTTGACAACCGGCTCGCCTGCGACGAGGTCTTCGGTCCGGTCCTGGCCGCGATGCCCTTCGACGACGAGGCCGACGCGATCCGACTGGCCAATGCCACGGATTTCGGATTGGTCGCGGGCGTGTGGACCCAGAATGGCGGTCGGCAGTTGCGCATGGCGCGCGCCGTCGAAAGCGGACAGGTGTTCGTCAACAACTACGGCGCGGGCGGTGGCGTCGAGTTGCCCTTCGGTGGTGTGAAGCACTCCGGCTACGGCCGTGAAAAGGGCTTCGAGGCGCTGCATGCCTTCACCACTTTGAAAACCGTTGTCCTCAAGCACGGATAAGACATGCGGCTTGCAAACAAGATCGCCGTCGTGACAGGCGCGGGCTCTGGGTTCGGTCGTGGCATCGCCCAGCGCTTCGCTGCCGAGGGCGCAGAGGTTGTGGTCAACGATCTCAACCCCGAAAACGCAGAGCACACGGTTGAGGACATCGTGGCTACCGGCGGCGCGGCCAGGTTTTGTGGTGGCGATGTGTCGAGGGACGCCGATGTGAAGCACCTGGTCGAATTTGCACTGGCGGCATTCGGTGGCCTTCATATCGTGGTCAACAACGCGGGCACGACCCACAAGAACCAGCCGATGCTCGATGTCTCCGAGGAGCAATTCGACCGGATCTACCAAGTCAACGTGAAGAGTCTGTTTCTGACGGCGCGACACGCGGTACCGTATTTCCGGTCGAAGCAGAACGGCGTGTTTATCACCATTGCTTCCACGGCCGGCGTGCGGCCACGGCCGGGGCTGACCTGGTACAACGGCAGCAAGGGCGCCGCGATCGTGACCAGTCGTTCGATGGCGGCGGAGTTAGCCAAGGACAACATTCGCGTCAACGTGATCAATCCCGTTGCGGGCGAAACTGCCATGCTCGTGGATTTCATGGGACAGGACACGCCCGAGCGCCGCGCGCAGTTCATCGCCTCCATTCCGCTCGGACGGCTGTCGCAGCCGTCGGACGTGGCAACCGCCGCAGTGTTCTTTGCCTCGGACGAGGCAGCGTTCATCACGGGCGCTTGCCTCGAGGTCGACGGCGGGCGCTGCATCTGATCCGCCTCGCGCCGTGGCATGGCTCAGGCCCTGCCGATCATCGCCGGCAGGTTCTTGAGATCGATCGACTGTGCGCGCTGCTGGATTTGCCTGGCGTAGCGCGTGCCCAATTCGCGCGCTTGGGTCACCATCGGTCCGAAAGCGGCACGCAGCTTGTCGGCGTCGAGTGTCCGCCCACCTGAGTAATACTGGACGGCGACCTGGCCCAACGCCCAGGTGGATGCGAAAGCCATGCCGGAACTTGCCACCTGGTTGCCGATGGACCGGCCGATGCCACCCGCAATGCTGCCCAGCAATCCGCCAAGCAGCTTGCGCCCGAATTGCTCGAGGTATTGCGCGGTGAGTCCGACACCGAGCGTGGCCAGGAAATCCTTGACGCTGCCGCTGTCGAGTTCGTAGCCATAAGCCTGGCCGACGCGATAGACGAGCTTCATCTGCAATGGAATGATTGCCATCGAGGCCAGCGACTCCGGCAACAGTTCAAGTGCCGCATTGGTGATGGCGGCGTTGACGATTTGCTGCTCGAGTTGCGCGGCGTCCGGAGTGGGGCGGGCCGCCGTTGGTGGTGTTGTGACTGCCGATGACGCGGAAGTGGCCATGGTGGCAGCCACGGCCGTTGTCGCAATGGCGTTGGCCGTCGCGACATAGGATTGCGCAGCCGGCGCCGCCACCCCTAGTGCGGCGGCGAGATTCGCGAGGAACGCGCTTTCGGTGGCTGATGTCGCGCCGTCCGCGTGGGCGACGCCCACAGCCATTTCATAGGCGAGCTGGCGCGATTGCGGCGTGCCCAGCGGCTTGACGACGTCCTCCAAGGCAGGCTTGCGCAGCAGCACGTCCTGGTAAATTGACGCGGTGTCCAATCCTGGCGCGTTCATGTCCTTGGTCAGTTTTTCGACGGCGATACGTTCGCGTTCGTCGTTCATCCCATCCGAAAATGCGGTCATCAGGGCAATGGTCAGGATGGCGCGCTGTTCTGATTCACTCATGGCGAGTCTCCGGTAGCGATGGGTAGACGGGTGATGCGTGAAACTCCAAAAATGTTTGGCGCTGTCAGGTTCTTCGCGACCCGGCGCCTAGGCAACTACGCGGGCCGTTCGCAGTCTGGCAATGCTGGCGTCGTCGAAGCCGAGTGAACGCAATACCGCGTCGGTATGTTCGCCCAATGCCGGGCCACCGTGTTCAAAGCCGCCCGGGGTCGCCGAAAGTTTGGGCACGACTCCCGGCACTTTCAAAGTTGAGCCGTCACGGAGGGTGATTTCCCGGATCATCTCGCGCGCAGCGAAATGCGGATCGGCCGCAATGTCGGCCACCGTATAAATTTTGGACGCGGGAACGTCGGCCCTTTCCATGGCCGCCAGTACAACCTCAGGTGTTCGGGTCGAGGTCCACAACTCGATCTCGTTGTCCAGCCAGGCCTGGCGCGCCGCGCGTCCGTCGTTGTGCGCAAGGGCGGGGTCGTTTGCCAGGTCGCTACGGTCCATCGCTAGTGCCAGGCGTGTGAAAATCGAGTCGCCATTGCCCGCAATCAACACATAGCTGCCGTCACTGCACAAGTACGCTGACGTCGGCGCGATGCCCGGCAGAATGGAGCCGGTGCGCTCGCGCACGATTCCAAGCGCATCGAATTCGGGCAACATCGATTCCATGACCGAGAACACCGACTCGTACAAAGCGACGTCCACCATCTGGCCGAGACCGGTCTTGCGGCGCTGCTCCAGCGCCATCATCGCGCCGATGACGCCGTAGAGGGCGGACAACGTATCGCCGATCGAAATGCCGGTGCGCGCCGGCGGACGATCAGGCGTGCCCGTGACATGACGTAGACCTCCAAACGCCTCGCCGATCACGCCGAACCCGGGCCGTTCACGATAGGGCCCGGTCTGACCGTAGCCGGAAATGCGCACCATGATAAGTCCGGGATTGGACCTGGCGACATCCTCGAAACTTAAGCCCCATGCCTCCAGCGTCCCGGGACGAAAATTTTCCACGACGATGTCGGCCCGCTCCATCAGACAGCGCGCGATGGCCTGGCCCTCCGCGTGGCGCAGGTCCACGGCGACGGACTGCTTGTTGCGCGACTGGACATGCCACCAGAGCGACGTGCCGTCCTTCATGTGTCGCCATTTGCGCAGCGGATCGCCCGTGCCCGGTGGTTCGAGCTTGATGACTTCGGCGCCGAATTCGGCGAGCACCTTTGTGCAGAACGGGCCGGCAATCAGTCCGCCAAGCTCGACGACGGACACCCCCGCGAGAGGGCGCGGCCCCTTGGGCGTGACGGACATCGCGCCCCGCGTCCTACTTCTTGTTGACGATCAAGAGGCGCTCTTGCCGTAGATTTCGTCCAGGTTCATTTTCACATTGCTCGTGGCGGCCGCGCGTCTGTTAAACAGCGTCTGTTAAACACCTTGCGCGCTATGCACATCATACCGCTGCCGGGCCGCCGCTGACCAATGGCGTTGTCCGGCCAGGCTATCGTGGTGGGTTGCAACGGATACCGGACACTGGGCGAGGGAACAAAGGTGCAGGGAGCGGGGTGCAAGGCGCATAGGGCCCAGGGGCCGGCTTTGTGAAATAATCGGCTACTCCCGACGCAGGGCTACCGCCTTCGGCAGCCCCACGGCCCAAAGCAGGTATCGCCTTCATGCTCGACCAACTCGTTCATGCGCAATTTGCGGCGATCCTGCCGCCGGCGGCGCTGCTGACGTCCGCCGAGGACACGCGGCCCTACGAATGTGACGGGCTCACGCTGTTCCGGGAGCAGCCCGCCGCCGTCCTCCTGCCGGAAAACGAAGTGCAGGTTATCGCCATACTGAAAGCCTGCTGCGAGGCGCGCATACCCGTGGTTGCCCGGGGAGCCGGCACCAGCCTGTCGGGCGGTGCGTTGCCTGATCCTCGCGGCGTGGTCTTGTCGCTGGCGAAATTTCGCAGGATTCTGGCGATTGACCTGATGACACGTACCGCGACCGTGCAGCCGGGAGTACGCAACCTGGCGATTTCCGAAGCAGCGGCGCCGCTGGGCCTTTACTACGCCCCCGATCCCTCATCGCAAATTGCCTGCTCGATCGGCGGCAACGTCGCCGAAAATGCAGGCGGCGTGCATTGCCTGAAGTATGGCCTCACGGTGCACAACTTGCGCCGTGTGCGCGGCGTGCTGATCACGGGGGAGGTTGTCGAATTTGGCGGAGAAGCATTGGATAGCGCAGGGTACGATCTCCTGGCCCTTGTCACTGGCAGCGAGGGCCTGCTGGCCGTCATCACCGAAGTTACCGTCAAGCTTTGCCCAAAGCCGCAGTTGGCGCAGGTCGCGCTCGCCGCGTTTGCGGATGTGGAGCATGCAGGTGCCGCCGTCGGCGCGATCATAGGCGCCGGCATCATCCCGGCCGGCCTCGAAATGATGGACCAGCCCGCCACCCGCGCGGTCGAGCAGTTCGTGCATGCCGACTACCCGCTCGACGCTGCGGCTGTGCTTCTGGTCGAATCCGACGGAACGATCGAGGAAGTTGCCGCGGAGATGGCGGCGATCAAGCGCTTGTTGACGGAAGCGGGCGCCACCGAAATCCGGGTATCGAAGGACGAGGCCGAGCGCCTGCTGCTCTGGTCGGGACGCAAGGCGGCGTTCCCGGCTGTTGGTCGCATCTCCCCGGATTACTATTGCATCGACGGCACCATACCGCGCGGTGCGCTGCCGCGTGTTCTGCGGGAAATCGCGGCGTGGTCGAAGGAATTCGGCCTGATCTGTGCCAACGTGTTCCATGCCGGCGACGGCAACCTGCACCCACTCATCCTCTTTGACGCCAACAAGCCGGGCGAATCCGAAAAGACCATCGAATTTGGCGACCGCATCCTGCAACTTTGCATAGAAATGGGCGGAACCATCACGGGCGAGCACGGTGTCGGCGTCGAAAAGTTGTCGTCAATGTGCATCCAGTTCACGCCTGCCGAGCTCGAGCGTTTTCACGCGATCAAGCATGCCTTCGACGCCGAGGGCCTGCTCAATCCGGGCAAGGCGGTGCCCACGCTTGCGCGATGTGGTGAATTCGGGCGCAAGCACGTCCACGGTGGGCAGGTCCCGCACCCGGACCTTCCAAGGTTCTGAATAGCAGAACGAGTCGAGGTAAATGATGAATGCTCCCGTTGCTCTGCGAGAGGCACACAATGACTCGAGCGATGCCATGCACGCTCCTGGCGCTCCGCGCGCACGCCCGACCGATGAAGCAGTGGCTGGAATTGTCGAGCGCCTGACCCAGGACTTTGCGGAGCGCGCTGTCACCAATACGGCCATACGGGAACAACACGGCCACGGGGAAGGTCTGGCCGACATGGCGGCACCGGACGTCGTCGTGTTTCCGCACACCAACGAAGAAGTGGCTGCCATCGTCCGCTTGTGCCATGCCGCGCGCATCCCGGTGATTGCGTTCGGCATCGGCACTTCGCTCGAGGGCCACGTGGCCGCGCTCTACGGGGGCGTATGCATCGACCTGTCGCAGATGAATCGCATGCTCGAGATCAATGCGCTGGACCTCGATTGCCGCGTGCAGGCGGGCGTGACACGGGAACAGGTCAATTCGGAACTCAAGGGCACGGGACTCTTCTTCCCGATCGACCCGGGCGCCAATGCGACTATCGGCGGCATGGCGTCAACCCGGGCATCGGGCACCAACGCCGTTCGCTATGGCACGATGCGTGAAAACGTCCTCGGTCTAACCGTGATCACGCCCGATGGCCGGATCATCCGGGTCGGCGGCCGCGCCCGCAAGTCCAGTGCCGGCTACGATCTCACGCGCCTGTTCGTCGGTGCGGAAGGCACGCTGGGCATCATCACCGAAATCCAGTTGCGCCTGTATGGAATTCCCGAGGCCATCAGCGCCGCCGTCTGCCAGTTTCCGGATTTGAGGTCGGCGGTAGACACCGTGATCGTGGCGATGCAAGTAGGCATCCCGGTAGCGCGCATCGAGTTGCTGGATGAGGTGCAGATGGACGTCTGCATCCGCTATTCCAAGCTCGAGGGATTCAAGGCCGCGCCGACGTTGTTCTTCGAGTTCCACGGATCCGAAGCGGGCGTGAAGGAACAGGCGGAACTGATGCAGTCGATCACGGCGGAACATGGCGGCAATGCTTTCGAGTGGGCGAGCCGGACCGAGGATCGCAACCGCCTCTGGAAGGCGCGGCACTCTGCCTACTACGCCTCCAAGGCATGTTATCCGGGCAAGGAGGCGTTTGCCACCGATGCTTGCGTACCGATCTCCCGACTTGCCGATTGCGTCCTCGAAGCCAAGGCCGACGCTGATTCATCCGGATTGGTGGCGCCTATCGTCGGCCATGTCGGCGACGGCAATTTTCACTTGACGGTGCTGTTCGACCCGAAGGTGCCGGAGGAACGCGCCAAAGCCGAAGCGCTGGCCAAGCGCATCAGCTTGCGCGCCATTGCGATGGGCGGCACATGCACGGGCGAGCACGGCATTGGCGTGCACAAGCTCGAGGCGCTGGTTGTCGAGCACGGCGAAGCGGTCGAACTTATGCAGACGATCAAGCGCGCGCTCGACCCGCACAACATCATGAACCCCGGCAAAACGGTCCCGCCCTAGGATGAAACATCCCCCACGCTCGCTGCCCCCAAGGGGGCGTAGTCGGTACCTCGGGGCGGCCCTTCGGTACGGGAAACAACCCCCACGCTCGCTATGCTCGCTGCCCCCAAGGGGGCGTAGTCGGTACCTCGTGGCGGCCCTTCGGTACTGACATGTACACACTCTACATCGGCAACCGGAACTATTCGTCATGGTCATTGCGTGGCTGGCTTGCGACCAAGCTGTCTGGCGCGCCGTTTCGCGACGTCGTCATTCAATTGCGCGGCACCTACAATCCCGCCAACCGCGCGTTCTCGCCGACCGCGCTGGTGCCCGCGCTGCACGACGGCGCGACCCACGTCTGGGACACGCTGGCGATAAGCGAATACCTGGCCGAACGGCATCCGGGAATGTGGCCTGCGGACCCCCTGGCGCGCGCATGGGCGCGGTCAGTAGCTGCGGAAATGCACTCGGGATTTGGCGCGCTGCGCAACGACATGACCATGTGCATTCGCGAGCGCCTTGACGTGAGGCCCTGGTCCGACGCGGTGATGGCCAACATCGCCCGGATAGAGGAAATCTGGACTGACTCGCGCCAGCGACATGGCGCGGGTGGCAATTTTCTTTGCGGCACATTCTCGCTGGCCGACGTTTTCTACGCGCCGGTGGCTTTTCGCTTCCAAACCTATGGCGTACAACCCGCGGGTGCCGCAGGGACTTATCTGCAAGCACTGCTCGCGCATCCGTTCGTGCGCGAATGGGAAACGGCGGCCCTCGCCGAAACCGAAATCATCGAAGCCGATGAGCCGCGCGTGATCTATCGCGACAAGCTCGCCGTATCGGGACGCCTTTGACGAGCCTGATGGACCCGGCGCTCGAAGCATTGCAGGCGCGGATCCGCAAGGCGGCCGAGGACGGCACGCCGTTGCGTGTCCGCGGCGGCGGTACCAAGGATTTTTTTGGGGGCCAGCCGCAGGGTGACATCCTCGAAACGCAGATCTATGCGGGAATTGTCGAATACCATCCCACGGAATTGGTCCTTACCGCGCGGGCCGGAACCTCCCTTGCCGCGATCGAGAGCGCCATGCGTGCAAGAGGACAGATGCTGGCGTTCGAACCCCCCCATTTCAGCGAGGG
Organism: Betaproteobacteria bacterium; assembly: GCA_039932755.1. Classification (GTDB taxonomy): domain Bacteria; phylum Pseudomonadota; class Gammaproteobacteria; order Burkholderiales; family Casimicrobiaceae; genus VBCG01. The sequence goes on along the minus strand of JBDTPJ010000003.1, from coordinate 27,803 downwards.
AGCAACACTCGGCGGCGCGATCGCCAGTGGCTTGTCCGGGCCGCGGCGACCCTACGCCGGCGCGGTGCGTGATCTGGTGCTCGGCGTGCGCATCCTGGATGGCATGGGCCAGGACCTCAATTTTGGTGGCCGTGTGATGAAGAACGTGGCTGGATTCGACGTCGCTCGCCTCATGACGGGCGCCTTGGGTACGCTGGGCGTCATCACCGAAGTTTCATTGAAATGCCTGCCGCTGCCGAAGGCCGAAGCTACGCTCGGCTTTGAATGCTCGGCGGACGAAGCCGTCCGCATGGTCAACGAGTGGGGAACCCAGCCATTGCCATTGTCGGCCACGTGCTTTCATCATGGTCGATTGCGCGCTCGCCTGTCGGGCGCGCAGTCTGCGGTTTCCGCCGCGATGGCGAAGTTGGGTGGCGAACCCGTGACCTCTGCGGAGAGTTACTGGTCGGGCTTGCGTGACCATTCCCACCTGTTCTTTGCCGGCGCGCGCGCCGCCGATGTGCCCTTGTGGCGGTTGTCGGTCAAGTCGACGGCGCCATACACCGACTTGGGCGGCGAACAATTGCTCGAGTGGGGCGGGAGCCTGCGTTGGCTGGCCGCCGGTGACCGCACCGATCCGCAGCGTGTGCGTCTGTGGGCCGCAGCGAATGGCGGACACGCAACGCTTTTCCGGGCGACGGACAAGAGCGTTGGCGTCTTCCATCCGCTTACGGCGACACTGCAGGCGCTGCACCAGCGGCTGAAGACTGCATTCGACCCGCAGGGCATCCTCAATCGCGGCCGGCTGTACCCGGAATTCTGAAAGTCGCGGATGCAGACCAACCTCTCACTCGAATTCCGCGACACGCCGGAGGGCCGCGAAGCCGACGCCATTCTCCGATCGTGTGTGCATTGCGGCTTTTGCACGGCGACGTGCCCGACCTATCAATTGCTCGGCGACGAACTCGACGGACCGCGTGGCCGGATCTACCTCATCAAGCAAGTACTCGAGGGCGACGAAGTCACCCAAAAAACCCAGCTCCACCTGGACCGCTGCCTGACCTGCCGCAACTGCGAGACCACGTGTCCTTCCGGCGTGGAGTATGGACGGCTCCTCGACATAGGTCGCGCCATTGTCGAGCGCAAGGTGGGCCGCACACCGACGGAAGCCGCACAGCGGTGGGGCCTGCGGCGTGCCCTCATGTCGGGCTCGCTATTCGCTACGGCGATTGCCTCGGCCCGGATGTTCAAGAAGTTCCTGCCACGCGAGTTGGGCGACCGGATTCCCGGGATTCAGCGGGCTGGTGCGTGGCCGGAACCGCGACATGGGCGAAAGATGTTGGTGATGGAAGGCTGCGTGCAGCCGGCGTTGAAACCCAATATCGACGCAGCGGCGGCGCGCGTCCTCGATCGCATCGGCATCTCGGCTATCCGCGTTGCGGGCGGTGGTTGTTGCGGCGCGTTGTCGCATCACCTGAGTGCGGACGATGAAGCGCGCAATGTGGTTCGCCGCAACATCGATGCCTGGTGGCCGCTCGTCGAGCAAGGCGTGGAAGCCATCGTCGTGACCGCGAGCGGTTGTGGCGTCATGGTCAAGGACTACGGCCACTTCATGGCGCGAGAGCCCGCCTACGTGGCCAAGGCTCGCCGCGTCGCCGACCTCGCGCGCGATCCGATCGAGATTGTCACTGCGGAATGGCGAAAAATCGCACCGCTGATCGCGATGGACCAGGGCCCGCAGCGCATTGCCTTCCATCCGCCGTGCACGCTGACCCACGGCATGAAAATCAAGGGGCAGGTGGAGGAGATCTTGCAGGCGCTCGGACATTCGCTGTTGCCCGTGGCCGACGTCTATACCTGCTGTGGCTCCGCGGGTGCCTACTCGGTCTTGCAGCCAAAAATCGCCGGCGAGCTCAAGGTCAACAAGCTGAAGTCGCTGGAGGCATCGCGGCCGAATGTCATCGCCACCGCGAATATCGGCTGCATGACGCACCTGGAATCGGGCACGCGCACGCCGGTGCGGCACTGGATCGAGCTCCTGGACAATCGCATGATGAGCCCACCGTCGAATGACTCACGCACCGCATGACGGCCGCTGCCAAGACCGGGGAGCCGAGCCGCCTTCGCGGCGACTATCGCCACTTCCTGTCCATCCCGACGCGCTGGATGGACAATGACACCTACGGCCACGTGAACAACGTCACGTACTATTCCTACTTCGATACGGTGGTGAACGAGCACCTGGTCCGCGCGGGTGGACTCGACATCCACCATGCCCCGGCCATTGGCCTGGTCGCGGAAACGTCGTGCCGCTTTCACGTGCCGTTGTCGTTTCCCGAGACGATTGATGCCGGATTGCGCGTGGCCTGGATCGGCAACACCTCGGTAAGCTATGAAATTGCGCTGTTCCGCAGTTCGGACGCAAACGCGGCCGCAGCGGCGACGGGACGATTCGTCCACGTGTGGGTCGAGCGCGCAACGCAAAGGCCGACCGCCGTTCCGGCGCAGATTCGCGCGGCCCTTGAGGCGCTTGTCGTCGTGCCTTGATTACCGTACCGGCATTGCGTTGCGTTCCCATGACCGCGGCAACCCGCGATGGCGCGCGGGCACTGCTCGGCGCGTTTCTCGGAGATGACAATCACTATCGCGCCTCCGCGGCAGCTTACGGAGACGGCGGCGGACCGGCATTGGATCGGTCACTCGATCTGTTTCTTGCGCGGCCGGACTTGGGATTCGTCTGGCTCGCACAAATGCAGGATGCCGGTTCGCTGCGGACCGTGGGAGCCTGCGTGGTTTGCTACGCCATTTCGACGTCTCGCGGTTCGCTGGTGGTCAAGCTCGACGACGTCTCGATCCATGCCGACTGGAGGGGCCGCGAGATTGGTACGGTCATGCTGGAGGCGCTGATCATGCATTTGCGCGGACTGGGCGTCACGCGCATCGATTGCGGATGCCATCGCGACAACGCAGGCGCCTGGCGTTTCTATGAGCGGATGGGGTTCTCGCCTCTCGACGAGGAACGCATCGCGCGATTGATATGAATGGAATGGTGAGGATCCCGCCATGATTTTGTGCAATTTCATTCCCGCCGGCTGATGCGGCCGTGAACACTCAAGGTGCGCGTTCTGCGAAGCTGTGGGCTCTTGTGCCCGCAGCGGGGGGAGGCACGCGCTTCGGCGGCGCCACGCCCAAGCAATACGCACCGCTCTCGGGGCGCCCGCTGCTCGCCTGGACGCTCGATTGCCTGCGTGATGCCCTCCCGCTGGCCGGCATCGCGGTGAACATCGTGCCCGACGATGCGCATTACGACCGCATGATCGGCGTCCGAACTGGCGTGACCGTATTGCGCGAAGGCGGGCGCACACGCGGGGAAACGGTACGCAATGGGCTGCAGTTGTTGGCGACATCGTGCGCTGACGACGACTGGATCCTGGTCCATGATGCGGCGCGACCCTGCGTCCCGCGCGCAGCACTTCAGCGCTTGGTCGCGATCCTGGAGCACGATGCCGTGGGAGGGTTGCTTGCCGTCCCGGTCGCGGATACATTGAAGCGCGGCGATGATGCGGTCGATGCACCACGTGTGTTGCGCACCGAGGATCGCGCGCAGTTGTGGCGGGCGCAGACGCCACAGATGTTCCGTTACGGGTTACTGATGCGCGCGCTGGCATGTCCAGGCGCGGATGAATGCACCGACGAGGCGCAGGCTGTGGAGGCGCTTGGCCTTTCGGCACGGCTGGTTCAGGGCAGCCGCGCGAACATCAAAGTCACCTTTCCCGATGATCTTCAGCTGGCGGCCGCGATTCTTGCGGCGCAGGCAAACGACGAGTCCCCACCATGACGCTGCGAATTGGCAATGGCTTCGATGTCCACGCGTTGGTTGCAGGACGCCCCCTGACCTTAGGCGGCGTTTCCATTCCTCATGAGCGCGGCCTGGCGGGCCACTCGGACGCCGATGTGCTGCTGCATGCGATTGCCGACGCGATCCTGGGTGCGCTCGCGCTGGGCGATATCGGCAAGCATTTCCCGGATACCGATCCCAAGTGGCGCGGGGCCGACAGTCGTGCCTTGCTGCGCCATGTGTACGCGTTGGCGTTCAATGCTGGGTGGGAAATCGGCAACGTGGATACGACCGTGATCGCGCAGGCGCCGAAGATTGAACCTCATGTTGCGGCGATGCGCGCCAATCTGGCCATGGACCTCAACTGCGATGTGTCGCGTATCTCGGTCAAGGCCACCACCACCGAGCGACTGGGCTTTACAGGGCGCGAGGAGGGCATTGCTGCGCAAGCCTGCGTGCTGCTGCAGATGCGCGACCGCAACGCCGGACCCTAGGCCAAATCCATCCTCTCGGGGAATTTGCAACGCTAGCCTGGAATCGGCAACCTTATGCGCGCGACTGTGCCGCCGCCATCGCGCGGCGACAGGTCGAACGTGCCACCGTGCATGCGCGCGATGCGATCGACGATGGCCAGCCCCAAGCCTGCGCCGGCGACGCCGTCATCGCGGGCGCGCGCAAATGACGCCCGCGTGAAAGGCTGCTTCAGGCGTTCCACCTGATCGAGTGGAATGCCCGGGCCACGGTCGGCTACGTCGAGCCAGATAGCGTCACCGGAACGTGCGGTGGCCACATTCACGGGCGGTGCGCCATAGGCCAAAGCGTTGTCGATCAGATTGGCGACCAGGCGCGAGATAGCCGTGGGCTTCAACGGCAACATCGGGATGTCGCCCGGCGCGAAAGTCACGGGTCGCCCGGCCCGGGCATAGCGTTCGGCGCAGGTCGCGACGATGGCATTGAGATCGGCCGGCTCAGGCGCCGTGCCAGCATCGTCACGCGCGAAATCGAGGAACTGCCCGATGATGCGGTCCATCTCCTCGATATCGGCGACCATGCCGGCGCGGGTCGCCTCGTCGCGCGTTCCCAACTCGACTCCCAGTCGCATGCGCGCGAGTGGCGTGCGCAAATCGTGCGAAATGCCGGCCAGCAGCACGGCGCGATCGCGCTCGATCTGGCGCAGGCTGCCCATCATCGCGTTGAATCCGCGATTGACTGCGGCGATCTCCGACGGCCCGGATTCGGGCAGTGGCGGCGGCGTTTCACCGCGGCCGACGCGCTCCACGGCACTCGTCAATTCGCGCAGCGGACGCGCCAGAAAGCGCGCGAAGACAAAGGCGGCGATCAGCAATAGTGCGAGAACGATCAGGGTCCACGTCAGCGCACGCGAGGGAATGTCCTCGGCCTGCGGGCGCTCGGGCATGGGAAAGCCCACCCAGTAGCCTTCCCCGGCCGCATGTACCCGCACCAGCAGGAGGTTGAATCGCGGCGCAACACGGACCTCGGTTTCCGGTCCCAGTTTCGAGCGCAGCCGCTCTTCCAGGTCGGAAAACATTGGACCCAATGCGGGCTGGCCGATTTTCGGCCGCTCGTGTTCTGGAATGATCCGCACCTGGTACTCGCGGTTCAACCGCTGCAGCGTTTCGCGGCGATCGGGTCCGTCGGCGCCCGCCAGCGCAGCGCGCAACGCCTGGAGTTGGGCGAGCTTGGTGTCGCTGAACTGGCGGACCAGCAGTTCCGCCCGGTCGTGCCGAAACATGACGACACTGGTCAGCACTGCCAATGCGACGACCGCAATCAGGAGGAGTACCAGGCGCCCAAACAGCGAGCGTGGCAGCAAGGTCACTTGAGAGCGCTGCCGTCGCGGTCGCCGACCGCCACAGGCTGCACCTCATCGTTCGGCGTTGCGAGGTCCGGGACGTAAACATAGCCAAAGCCCCAGACGGTCTGGATGAAGCGCGGATTGGCGGGGTCCGGTTCGATCAGCTTGCGCAGCCTTGAGACCTGGACATCGATGGCGCGGTCGAACACCTCGTGATCCCGGCCGCGCGCCAGCATCATCAGTTTTTCGCGAGCCAGCGGCTGCCGTGGGTGCTGTGCGAAAACCCGAAGCAGGGAGAATTCTCCGGTTGTCAGCGAAATGCTTGCGCCGTCGCGCAACAGGGCGCGCGCCGACAAGTCGAGCGCGTAGGGGCCGAAGGGCACGCTGCCTTCGTTGCCGGGTGCTCCCGGCGCGATGCGCTCGAGCTGCCTGCGCAGCACCGCATGGATTCGCGCGACAAGTTCTCTCGGATTGAATGGCTTGGGCAGGTAGTCATCGGCCCCCATCTCCAGGCCGACGATGCGGTCGACTTCTTCCCCCTTGGCGGTGAGCATGATGATCGGCACGGTTTCTCCCGCACCGCGCAAGCGCCGACAGATCGAGAGGCCGTCCTCTCCGGGAAGCATCAGGTCCAGGACGACCAGATGCGGCGGGTCGCGTTGTAGTCTCTTGTCCAGTTCGCGCGCATCCGCGAGCGCCGAAACCTGGAATCCCTGCTCGCTCAGATAACGGGTGAGCAGGTCGCGCAGACGGACATCGTCATCGACGACGAGTATTTTCGCGGGAGCGGTCTTGGTAACCATGTGTGACATTAGAACGGTTGAGAGCCCGTGTTGGCGCGGCCGTTTGGTAAGCAATTGTAACGTCAACGCCGTGGGGCAACGTCCGGTTGCAATCCGCCGGAAACAGCGGGAACCTCTCGTGGACAATTCGTTTCGAACCATCGCAACGGACGCGGCCGCAATTGACGCCTCCCGGGTGACCGGAATTGCTTGCATGCGACGTGCAAACCCGACAGGAAAACTTTGAACGAGGAGCAATCATGAACCGAAATTCCCCGAAACTCGCTGCGCTGGTGTTGGCCGCCGTCATGGGCCTCACAGGCGTCGCTGCCGCGGCGCAGCCAACGGGTGGCCCCGGACATCCGCATGGGTCGCCCGGTGGAATGGACATCGAGCACGTACTGTTGAAGGTCAAGAGCCAGCTCAACCTCAATACATCGCAGCAGCTGTCCTGGGACAACGCCGTCGCGCAGACCAAATCGGCGCGCGTCGCGGGTCGCGACAATGGGCAAAAGCTGCATGACGCGTTGGCGGCTGAATTGGCCAAGCCGGAACCCGATCTCGCTGCGGTCGCGGCCGTTGCGGACAGCGTGCATGCGACCAACGCGGCTTTGCGCCAAGGCGTGCGCGCGCAGTGGCTCCAGATCTACGCCACGTTTTCGCCGGAACAGAAGGCGGTGGTGCGGGACGCTATGTCGAAGCGATTGGCACGCATGGAATCCTTCGGCGCCAAGATGCGCGAGCGTATGCACGGCGGAGGCTGAGACCCGGATTTCGGTCTTCAGCGGCCGGCAAATCACGAGTGCCGGCCGGGAAAACGATCGAATCATTTTTTAGACAGGGCGTGCGCGAGCGCGCCCTTTTTTCCCCAAGGACTTCCCAAGTAGGCTGATGATTATTTAATTATTACAAATAGTTAGACACAACACCAATCCCCATCTATGACATTGGCATTATCGATGTTATGCTTGCGTCATGACGCGCATCGCGCGTTTCGCCGCGAGGGGAGAGGACCATGCGGTTCGCAAGCGAATACTCAACCGAACCTCGGAACGGCCGCGCCAACAGACGCGCCGTTGAAGCCGGAACGTTGCGCGCCGCCGCAAATGCCTTGGGGGCCGCCAGCGCTTCTTCCATCTTGCGAACGGGACTGCGCATCTGGAGCGAACCGTTGCGTTGCGCTTTGGTGGTCGTGCTGTGGCTGACGCTCGTGCAATTGGTGGGCGCCCAATCGACGCTGAGCCCCGTTTACCGTTTCTTCAATCAGCAGACCGGCACCCACTTCTACACGATCGTCGCTGCTGAACGCGACCAGGTCATCGCGGGAAGCCCACAGTTGGCCTACGAGGGACCGGCGTTCGCGGCGTATGCGCAGCCTGCGTCCGGCGCACAGCCGGTGTTTCGCTTCTACAACACCGCGACCGGCGCGCATTTCTACACAAACAAGACGGCCGACCGCGACTACGTGCTGGCGACCTGGAAGCAGTTTACGTTCGAAGGCACCGCCTATTACGCGATGCCCGTCGCCGGAACGGATGGGCGGACCGAACTGTTTCGCTTCTTCAACACCACGACCGGCACCCACTTCTACACCGACAAGGTGACTGAACGCGATTATGTCCTGGCAACGTGGCCGCAGTTCAAATACGAAGGCGTTGCGTTCTACGTATTTAGCGCCACTGGAATACCCGTTCCGCCGGTGATGATTGCCTCGTCCGACGGCTTTCGCTTCCTGCAACAGACATCGTTCGGACCCAATGCGGCGACACTCGCCCGCATCCAGGCTGTCGGTGTGCAGAGCTATCTCGAAGAACAATTCACGCAGCCCATCAGCGGCTATCCCGAAGTCGCCTACAACTATCTCTCGCTGGACGAATCGAATGCGTGCTCGTTCAGCGCGCAACGGGAGGGCGCAGCCTACGCGTGTGCGATCAACCAGCTGACGCTCTTCAAGCTGCGCAACCAGTTCTTCAACAATGCCCTGACCCAGCCCGACCAGTTGCGGCAACGGGTCGCATGGTCGTTGTCGCAATACTTTGTCGTTTCGGCCATGAAGGATCCGGACATGGAGGCCGCCTATGTCATGTCGCGATATCACCAGATCCTGTTCGGCGACGCGTTCGGCAACTTCGAGGACCTGCTGCTGAAGGTGACACTATCGCCGCAGATGGGGCATTACCTCGACATGGTGGACAACGCCAAGGCCGACCCCAAGGCAGGCACGGAGCCCAATCAGAATTTTGCGCGAGAGTTGCTGCAACTGTTTTCGATTGGCGTCAACGAACTCAATACCGACGGTACGCCGATCCTGGACGCCGCAGGGCAGCCGATCCCGAGCTATGGACAGTCCGAAATCAAGTCGTTTGCGCGGGTGTTCACGGGATGGACTTATCCGCCCTTTGACGCAGCGCAAGCGGCAGGACCCGATGACCGCCGCTACTTCGCCAAGCCGATGGTGGCCATGCAAACTGAACACGACATGGACCCGAAGGTCCTGCTCAAGGGCGCAGCGGTGCCCGGCGCATTACCCGCAGATACCGAATTGCGGCTCGCCGTGCACAACGTCTTCATGCATCCGAATGCCGGTCCATACTTTGCGAAGCACCTGGTCCGACAACTGGTGACAGGCAATCCGTCACCTGCGTACATCGGGCGGGTGGCGGCAGCATTCAACAACAACGGAGGCGGCGTTCGTGGCGACATGAAGGCGGTTCTGCGCGCCGTCCTGCTCGATGCCGAGGCGCGCGGCGACGCCAAGCCCGACGCGAGCTACGGCATGCTGAAGGAGCCCGTCCTGTACATCATCTCGCTGCTACGCCAGTTGGCCGCGAGGAGCGATGGGGCGGGCCTGGATCAGCCAGCCAAGGCCATGGGCCAGGATGTCTTCTACGCTCCGACGGTATTCAACTACTACCCAGCGGAATACAAGATCCCGGGCACGTCCCTGGTTGCGCCGCAGTTCGGAATCCACAACACAAATACCGTGCTCCACCGGATGAATTTCGTCTACGACATGATCTACAACGGCGGCTTGGACCCGGATGGCGATGTGCCGAATGCCATCGGGACAAAGGTCGATCTCGCCCCGTTTGCCCGCGTTGCCGCCGATCCCGCCAAGCTTGTCGCGATGGTGAACGATCGCCTTTTTGGGGGTGGCATGCCGCTCGGCATCAAGGCGGAGATCACCAACGCGGTGACCGCATTGTCGGCGGACGATCCCGATGAGCGCGCGCGAACCGCGGTGTTCCTTGCGGCTTCGTCGTTCCAGTTTCAGGTGATGAAATGAACACCCATGACTATCCACGCTCTGGCCCGATGAGCGCGGACCCGAACCGCCGCCGCTTTCTGCGCGCGGGCGGTGCGCTTTCGGCCGGCGCATTGTTTCCCACGCTTGCCGCATGGTCTCCAGCAGTCAACGCGCAAGTCGCGGACTATCGCGCACTTGTTTGCGTTTTTCTCTATGGCGGCAACGACAGCAACAACATGATCGTTCCCTATGACGACTATGGAACCTATGCTTCCGGGCGCGGTTCGACGGGCGCGGCCATTGACCGCAGCGAACTCGTGCCCATTTCGCCATCGGGTCTCGCGAGATTCGGCTTGCATCCCAATCTCAATGACCTTGCGCCGTTGTTTGCTCAGGGGAAGATGGCGGTGGTTACCAACGTCGGCGCACTCACGGCGCCACTGACGCGCGCGCAATACATGGCGGGCGCCACGCATCCGCGCAACCTGTTTTCGCACAGCGACCAGCAGTCGACTTGGCAGGGTCTGGTCCCGGGACAGGCAACTCCGAGCGGGTGGGGCGGCCGGATCGTCGATGTCACCGGCGCGGGCAACGCCACGCTCGCCATTCCAGGCATGGTTTCGCTGGCCGGTGACGCGATCTACACGATCGGTGCTACGTCATTGCCGGTGGCGCTCTCGCAAAACGGAGCAACAGGTTTGGCCGGCGATCGTTACAGTGATGAAGGCCGCGTCCGCTACGCGGCAATGAACAAGATACTCATGCTGGATCGCGAGAACCAGCTGCAAGCAAAGGCAGCCGACGTGATGGGACTGGCCATCAAGAGTAGTGAAGCGCTGTCGGATGCGCTCAACGCGTCCTATAGCGCGATCGATGCGGCCTTCCAGGGCAGCAATGGCGGACTGGCGGATCAGCTGTATCAATGCGCCAAGCTGGTCGCGGCGCGGTCGCAACTGGGCGTGTCGCGCCATGGTTTTTTCACGTCGATGGGCGGATACGATACGCACAACGCGCAACGTGGTGAGCAGGCGTCGCGCTTCAATGACCTGGGTCCCGCGCTTGCGGCCTTCCAGAAGGCGATGGAGTCCCTTGGCGTTGCCGACAAGGTAACGACGTTCACGTTGTCGGACTTCAGCCGCACGTTCCGCATCAACGCCAATGCCGGCAGCGATCATGCGTGGGGCGGGCATCATCTCGTGCTCGGTGGCGGCGTGCGCGGCGGTGCATTCTATGGCCGGTTCCCCAACCTCGCGATGGGCGGTCCTGATGACGCCGGGGACGATGGCCAGTGGATACCGACCACGGCGATCGAGCAGTACGGCGCCACGCTGGCGAAATGGTTCGGCGTGCCGACTGCCACCCTCCCGCAGGTGTTCCCCAATCTCAAGGCCTTCGCGTCCGCGGACTTGGGCTTCCTCGCCTGAAAGTAATTGCCTGGAATCCTTCCGCGACCATTCCTACGGCATAAAACGCAGTGGATTGGGCCTCATTGGTGGTAGCGAAGCAAACCTACTTACAACCCAAGTGACGGTTCCGGAGATTTGCCCTGTTATCGCCGATTGACGGGTCATACATGCGTCATTAAGATATTTAGTATACAACAATACACCGACATAACTATTTCAACGATGTAATAAAAAACAAAGAGTTATAGAGATTACTTAACATGGCATGCGCATAAAACAGTAAGCAAAATTGCCGTTTGTCGCCAAATCAAAAAAAGACTTGAAATAGTTAACTTGACCGGGAATAATCGGACCATAGGGGAGCGTTCCGAAGTCCACATGGCCAAGCAGCACGGGCCCATGCGAACCCACCGAGCGAGCCAACCACGACATCCGTCGTCCAAAAGCCGGAGGCTGGTGATGCAGGGCGAACTAAGCAGGTCCAAGAATGTGGTGTCGCGTTCGCGCGGCTGGTTCAAATGTGTGGCGGCGATCCTGACGATAGGATTGGGCTTGGCGGCGGGGGCGGCAACTGCCGATCCACTCTCCCCGGTCTTTCGCTTCTACAACACGGCGACCGGCACGCACTTCTACACGATCGAAACCGCGGAGCGGGACAACATCATTCGTCTGTACCCGTCCTTCGCGTTCGAAGGCGTGGCGTTCTACGCGTACAAGACGCAGTCCGCCGGCAGCAAGCCGGTTTTCCGCTTCTACAACCGGTCGACCAACACCCACTTCTATACGATCTCGCAGTCCGACAAGGACTACGTGCTCGCGAATTTTCCGGTCTTTTCCTTTGAAGGATCGGCCTACTACGCGATGGCCACCCCGGCCACCGGAAGCGAGAATCTCTACCGGTTCTACAACCGGCTGACGGGCGCTCACTTCTACACAACGAGCGTTCCGGATCGCGACTACGTCAAGGCCACATGGCCATGGTTCGCGGATGAAGGCGTGGCATTCCAGGTCTTTGCCGATGCGACACCCGGCGGCGGCGGCGGTGGCGGTCCGGGTGGTGGTCCGGCACCGACGGCCACCTTGCTCATGAGTTCGACGAATCCGTCGACGGTAGGTGGAAGCGTGACATTCGTCGCTACCGTGAACGGTGCGGCGCCCTCGGGGACGGTGAATTTCACCGACAACGGTGTGGCCATGGCCGGTTGCTCATCGCTCCCACTCGCGGTCAACGGTACGCTCGGATCGGCGTCCTGCAGCACGTCGTCGCTCACGGTCGGCAACCACATGATCCTTGTCAGCTACGGCGGCGACGCCGCGAATAGCCCGTCAAGCACCACGTTGATCGAAGTCATCAACGGCAGCGGCGGCGCCGGCGTGTCCACGACGGCGGTGACCAGTTCGGCCAATCCGGCGACTGCCGGCAATACGGTGACGTTCACCGCCAGCGTGACGGGCAACTCTCCCACAGGAACAGTAACGTTCACGGACGGAGGCGCGTCCATCGGTTGTAATTCGCGTCCGTTGTCCGGGACGGCAACCTGCGCTACGGCCGCACTGGCGGTCGGCACGCACAACATCATGGCCAGCTACTCGGGCGATGCCGGCAACATGGCGTCGAGCGGTTCGGTATTCCAGGTTATCAACCCCTCGGGGGGCGGCGGTCCCGGGACGACCACGACGACGCTGTCGAGTTCGATGAATCCGCAGGCCGTCGGCATCAGCGTCGTGTTCACGGCCACGGTGAACGGCACGAACCCGACGGGCTCGGTGCTCTTCACGGCCGGCGGCACCACGCTGTCGGGTTGCGGAGCGGTAACCTTTGCCGCCGGCACGGGTAACTCACGCATCGCCCAGTGCAGCAACTCGACATTGCCGGTCGGTACGTCGGCCATCGTGGCGAAGTATTCGGGCGACGCCAACAACCTGACCTCGACCAGTGCGACGTTCAGCCAGACTGTGACCGGCACGCCGCCCGCCCTGGTTCCAAAGGTGGCGTTCACACTGTCCAACACGCTGCTGATCGCGCCACAGTCGGTAAGCATCACGGCCACGGCCACGGAAACGGGCGGGACGATCACCAAGGTGTCGCTGTACCTGAATGGCGCCAAGCTCGTCGACTTGACCGCTTCGCCCTACACGTTCACGACTTCGGCACTTGGGGCGGGGACGCACGTCATCTACGCAACGGCCACGGATGCTCTCGGTACGATCACGTCGACGCTGCCGCAGAACGTCATCGCGATCTCCGGCCCACCGCCGGTGGTGACGCAGAGCGCGGATATCTGGCGCTTGCTGAACCAGGCCACGTTCGGCGCCTCGCAGGCCGAAGCCGCGAAGGTCCTCAGCATGGGTATCGGCAACTGGATCGACAATCAGTTCACGAGGCCGATCTCCGGGTATCCGGACACGAAGTACAACCAGATCACGCTCAAGTCCACGCTCACCTGCAACACGCAGGACCCGCAAGGCAAGAATTATCCGGCGGACTCTCCGCAGGCGATCTGCGCTCGCGACCACCTGACGTTGACGGGAATCCAGCGTGACTTCTTCACTAACGGCCTGACCGCGCAGGACCAGTTGCGCCAACGCGTGGCCTTTGCGCTGTCGCAGATCCTCGTGACTTCCGGCAACGAGCCGGATCTGTCCTACGCCTACGTGATGTCGCGTTACCAGAACATCATGTTCAACAACGCGTTCGGCAATTTCAAGACTATGCTGCAGCAGATCACGCTGAGTCCGGCGATGGGTAACTATCTCGACATGGTCAATAGCGACCGGACCAACGGCACCCGTGTGCCGAACGAGAACTACGCCCGCGAAATCATGCAGCTCTTCTCGGTAGGACTCGATGAGCTGAATGATGACGGCAGCACGATCGACGACGCGATGGGCAATCCGATTCCGACGTACGACCAGAACACCATCAAGGAATTCGCCAAGGTGTTCACGGGTTACACGTACGCCGATCCTGCCAATCCGACCGCGCCCGCGACGAAGAAGAATCCGGTCTACTACGCGGCGAACATGGTGACGTATCCGACGACGGGTACCACCGGGCACGAGATGAGCGCCAAGCAGCTTCTCTCGTACACTTCCAGCGTGCCGGCGAGCACCGGCGTCGTTGTGGCCGGCCAGACCCCACAACAGGATCTGGACTCCGCGGTGCAAAACGTGTTCGACCATCCCAACACGCCTCCCTACATCAGTCGCCAATTGATCCAGCGCCTGGTGACGGGTAATCCGTCGCCAGCCTACGTTGCCCGCATCTCCGGGGTGTTCAAGAACAACGGCAGCGGGGTACGCGGCGACATGAAGGCCGTCGTCAAGGCGATCCTGATGGACACCGAAGCACGTGGTCCCGCCAAAACGGCCGCGGACTTCGGCAGCCTGCGCGAGCCGGTCCTGGCCGTCACTGCGGTAATCCGTGCATTGAACGGCATCAGCGACGGCAACCGCCTGGCGACTGCGACCAACAATCTCGGTCAGAACCCGTACTTCTCGCCGACGGTGTTCAACTACTTCCCGCCCGATGCGACCATTCCAGGGACGACGACGCTGGCACCGGAATTCGCCATCCATACGACGAATTCGGCGGTGTCTCGTGCCAACCTGATGTACACGCTGGTCTACAACGGCTATGCGCCCGATCCGACAATTCCAAGCGCTGTCGGCACCAGACTTGACCTGTCGCAGTTCTCGGCACTCGCGAGCAATCCGACCGCCATGGTCGCGCGGTACAGCGATGTGCTGACGGGTGGACAGCTCGACCCGGCGGCCCAGGCGATCGTGGTCACTGCGGTCACTGCGGTTCCGGTGAGTGCCACGCCGACGGCAGCGCAACTCTTGGCCCGCGCGCAGATGGGGGCCTATCTGATCCTTTCGTCCTATCACTTCCAGGTGCAGCGCTAACATGAATACCAACCGCCGGAAATTCCTGACGTCGACTACCGCGCTCACCGCGAGCGCGGCCGCGGGCAGCATGCTCCGCTGGGGTGTCGAGAGCGCCGAAGCGCAAGCGATGGGCGGCTACAAGGCCCTCGTCTGCGTGTTCCTGTTCGGGGGCAGCGACTCGAACAACATGATTATCCCGGTCACGGACTATGCGCAGTACGCGGCAACGCGAACCGCGGCATCGAACGTGGCCATCACCCAGGCGCAGTTGCTGCAGTTTCCTGCGGCCGGCAAGACGTATGGATTCCATCCGTCATTCTCATCGCTGGCACCGACGTACACGAGCGGCAAGCTCGCGGTGATTGCCAACGCCGGGACGCTGATCGCGCCCCTTACCAAGGCGCAGTACCAGGCCGGCACCAATCGTCCGCAGCAGTTGTTCTCGCATTCGGACCAGCAGAATGCCTGGATGGGCAAGGTGCCGGGTGCGTCGGTCGCTACGGGTTGGGGCGGTCGCTCGGCGGATCAGCCGAGTGTCATCTCGGCCTCGACGGGGTCGCTCATTCCGGTGACGATTTCGGTGTCCGGCAAGCAACTGTTCACCATCGGCAATTCGACCTCACCGCTGGTCATTCCACAAAGTGGTGGCGTGACGGTATCGGGGCAGGCAGCCACAGGGGATGGAGCGGCGCGCTATGCAGCCCTGCAGCAAATGCTGACGACAGGCACGTCCAACACCGTCGTATCCGGTGCGTCGTCGATCATGGCGCAAGCCCTGCTTGCCAACGCGACCGCCAATCCGATTCTCACGGCCGCCCAACCTGCGGTGATCACCAACGCGTTCACCGTCGGCGGGACCTTGCTCAATACGAGTATTGCGCAACAGCTGCGCCAGGTCGCGCGGCTCATCAATGCGCGCGCAGTCACCGGCGCGGGCCGCCAGTTCTTCTTCGTCAGCATGGGCGGCTTCGACACGCATTCCGGAACGGTGACGAACCAGACGAACCTGTTCAACCAACTGGCGCCGGCCATGAAGGCGTTTTACGACTACACAGTTGCCGATGGAGTCGCCAGCAGTGTGACGCAGTTCACGAGTTCGGATTTCAATCGCACGTTCATCGGCAACGGCAGCGCTGGTGTCGACCACGCGTGGGGCGGCCATCATCTCGTCCTGGGCGGCGCGGTCAACGGCGGCGCAATGTACGGCAAATTCCAGGACCTCACCGTCAAGGGTCCCGATGATTCGGGCAGCAACGGCGCGTGGATTCCGACGACGTCCGTCGACCAGGTCGGCGGGACGCTCGCCAAGTGGTTCGGCATGCCGGGATCGGACATTGCCCAGGTATTCCCCAATCTCGCCAACTTCACCACGACCGATCTTGGATTCATGAGCTGATGCACAGACGGGCTGCCAACGAGAGGCCTTCTCATTTGACAACGACAACGACGATTTTTACAACGGTCCTGCGTTAAGAAAATCCAGCCGCACACCCCCCCGCGTGGCTGGCGCGGGACCGCCACCTTTGCTCCTCCGACCGCCGGTCGGGTCGCCTGCGCCGCGATCCCCACCGGCGTTTCTTTGCCGTGTTTATCGCACGAGCGGCAATTCATGCGGCGCAGGACACCGCTCGCGCGACCAGGGCCGTCGCAACGGCTTCGAGAACGGTGGCCACGACGGGTTTCCCCAATAGCGTCATGCCGGCCGATCGGACGGCGCGTTCTGCAGCAGCGCTCGTGTCTCCCGAAACGATCAATGCCGGTACCGCAAAGCCCAGCTCATCGCGCAATGTGCGCACTGCGACGATGCCACTTTCTCCTTGGGCGAGGCGCAGGTCCGCGACAACGATATCCGGATAGCGCGCCCAGCGCCCGAGCGCGTCAAGCAATGTGTGCGCATCGCGGCCGCCGACGACCGCGGCGCCCCATACCGAGAATAGCTCGGTCATCGCGTCGACCGCCGCCGGGTCATCGTCGATGACTGCCACCAGCGTGTCCTTGAGGGAGGCACGACCGGGTACGTTGAGACTCGGGCCGCGACCCGCGAAGGCATGCGCAGCATCCGGCGCCCTCGGTGCGTCGACCCGAAATGACGAACCGTGCCCGACGCGCGAGGTGACCGCGACCGGGTGCCCGAGCAGTTCCGCCAGGCGACGCACGATGGCAAGGCCCAGGCCCATGCCGCCCGACGCGGGCATGGGGTCACCGCCACTTCGCACCTGGTAGAACTCCTCGAAAATTCTGGCCCGATGTTCCGGAGCGATTCCCCGTCCGGTATCCATGACGACGACCGATACCTTCGCGCCGTGCCGCCTCCCGCCGATCACGATACCGCCATGGGTGGTATAGCGCACTGCGTTGGCCACGAGATTGCGCACCATGCGTTCGAGGAGCGCGGCATCGCTGTCGACGGCCAGACGTGTGGGTGCGCACCGGAGCACAAGCCCCTTGGCCGACGCCTGCGGACGCCACTCGGCGGCCACGCGCGCGAGCAGCGGCGCCAGCGCAACGCGCGAGCGCTCCGGCGTCAACGCGCCGGCCTCGAGCCGCGAAAGATCGAGCAGTTGCGCAAATTGGCCTTCGAGCGCTTCGACGGCATTCTGGACGTTTATGACCAGCGGCCTCCAGGGTGATTCGTGGGCATGGGCGGCGAGGGCCGCCGTATAAAGTCCCAGCGCGTGTAAGGGCTGCCGCAGGTCATGGCTGGCCGCCGCCAGCAACTGGCTCTTGGCGCGATTCGCAGCCTCCGCGCTCACTTGTGCTTCGTGCGCCGCGCGCGTCTGGCATTTGAGGCCATTGATGAGCTCGATGTTTTCGTAGCGGATTGCGAGAGAGCGCGTCAGCACATTGTTCAGGTGATGACCAAAGGCCAGCACGAATCCGAGCACCACGCTCATCACCACCGCGGTGTAGGCGTGGACCTGGTCGGCAATGATCGCTTCCCGCAAGATGAGCGGCACCAGTGCCGGTATGACGAAACCGTAGAAGGACGGTTTGTATACCGCGGTGAGATTGAGGCCACCGAACACCACGCCGAACAGGCACACGATGAGTAGCGCCTGATGGGGCGGGGAATCGGGATACATCGCGACCGAGGCGGCGCCCCAAAGCGTGCCGGCCATCGTCGAGCCAAAAGCCCAGTACCGACCCCAGCGGGGCGCCGCGGCACATCCTGGCTGCGCGCGATGCCATGCCTTGACCAGCAATCGCCGCCAGAACTGGTTCACGAGGATGAGCGCGACCCATGCGGCCATCAACCACGGTGCCGCCTGGCCCCACATCGCCGAGCACAGCAGCGCGGCGCCGAGCAACATCGACAGGGATGTGCGGCGCCAGCCTGCATAGAGTTCGCCCACCTGATCCGCGCGTGCGCGCGCAATCAATGCGGGAGCAATGCCGGCGAGTGGAGACATGGGCCCGTGCGCCAGTTGACGCCCGACGTCGTCAGCGCGCTGTGCTGGCTTCCACGCCTATCCCTCGGCGGGCGAGTTCCACGATCGCCTGCGAACGTGAATGCACGTTCAGCGCGCGGAGGATGGCGCTGACATGCACCTTGACCGTGCCTTCGGACAGATGAAGGTCGCGGCAGATGAGCTTGTTGGGCTTGCCTTGCAGCAGGAGCTGCAGCACGTCGGACTGGCGCTGTGTGAGTCCGAGAATGTCGACAGGCACGCCCTTGATGGTGCGCGACGCCGCGTGTATCGCCGTCGTGATGTGACGGCCGCCGTCAAGTACTGTCCGGATGGCGTCGA
Organism: Betaproteobacteria bacterium; assembly: GCA_039932755.1. Taxonomy (GTDB): domain Bacteria; phylum Pseudomonadota; class Gammaproteobacteria; order Burkholderiales; family Casimicrobiaceae; genus VBCG01. Next base: position 9,095 of record JBDTPJ010000003.1, on the reverse strand, counting down.
GCAGCGTAATCACGCTGGCGGTCTTGGCCACGAAGCCGCGCGCTCCCGCCGCGATGGCGGCGCTGACGGTCGCGGAGTCATGCGTTGCGGACAGCACGATGATCGGTAATTGCGGACGATCCCGGCGCAGCTCCGCCAGCAGATCGAGCCCGCGCGCGCCGGGCAGCGTGAGGTCGAGCAATACCATGGCACAGTCGGGGTGTCGGGCCAGCAGGATTAGCGTTTCCGACCGGTCCTTGGCACCAAACATCTCGAGCCGGCGATCCAGTTGGGGCAGGACCTGCTGCAGTGCGTGGAGTATCAATGGATGATCGTCTACGATGAGAATCTTCATGGTGTCCCCCCGAGCAGTGCGCATGGAGTGCCCAATGCGCGCAGGGGATCACTGTAGGCCCGCGAGCGTACCGCCGATACTGTCATTTTCTACAGTGGTGCCATGGGCGCCACCGCCCTTCGCACCGACTGCAATTTCGCACAGCGTTCGTGATAGGCTGATCCGCTGGCGAAGCGGCGGACGCGACGCCAACGCGAATCCATCGCGATGATGAACCGTGACCGCTACTGAAACGTCAACGCTCGGGCGCCCGGACGTGGCCAGGTTGCACCTTTTGGGTCGCGCCGAGCTGGCGCACGATCACTCTGGCGAATCCGGCCTGGTGCGGTTCCTGCCCGAGCGCCGCTTTCGGCTGCTCGCCTACTTGGCGGTTCGCGGAGAGTGGGTGAGCCGCGACGAACTCGCCACATTCTTCTGGCCGGATCGAACCCAGGACGCCGCGCGCAGCAACTTGCGCAAGCTGCTGCAGGAAGCACGCGCGCTCGCCCTGCCGCAGCTCGAGGCCGATCGCGACAGCGTTCGCTGGACCGTGAGCACCGACGTGGCCGAATACAGGGCGGCGCTCGGTCGCGGGGACACGGACGCGGCGCTGGCACTGTATCGGGGCCAGGCATTGCCCGGTCTCGAAGGCGGCGAAAGCGAGGCCTTCAACACCTGGCTCACGGTCCTGCGTCGGCGCCTTCACGCTGCGTGGCGCGACGCCGCCCTCGCGCAGTTGCCGCATCGCGGCCCGGCCGCGACTCTCGCGCTCGCCCAGCGCCTGCTCGACGACGACCCGTTGGATGAGGACGCCATGGTCGCGGCACTCGATGCGCACGGCGAAATCGGCGACAGCCGCGGTGCGGCTGACGCGTTTCGCAGGTACGCGGAGCGACTGATCGAAGAGCTCGGTGTCGAGCCATCGGCACGCGTGCGCTTGGCCGCAACGCGCAGGGCAACGCTCGCGACACCCCAGGCGCTTGCCGCCGAGGCGCCGCTTACGGCGTTGACTTTCATCGGGCGCGAAGGTGACCTGCGTGAGCTGGAAGCGTTGCTGGCAAATCCCGATTGCCGGGCCTTGACCGTCATCGGACCGGGTGGCATGGGCAAAAGCCGGCTCGCCAAGCAGGTGGCGCGCGAACTCGCGGCAAACTACATCGACGGCGTGACCTGGATCGCGCTCGATGACTTGACTGACACCGCGCAAGTGGCGCCACGCATCGCCGTCGAACTTGCGCTGGCACTGGATCCGGCGAAAGACCCGATCGCGAGCATCGCCGGCCAGCTCGCCTCGCGGCAGCTGTTGCTCGTTCTCGACAACTGCGAGCATCTGCCTTGCCTGTCGGCTCTGCTCGATCCGCTGATCGGTGCGGCGCCACGGCTGCAGCTGCTGGCCACGTCGCGGTCGCGCATCGGCATCCGCGATGAGTGGCTGCTCCCTTTGCAGGGGCTGGCGCTGCCATCGCCGAACAGTGCTTCGCACGACTCGGCGGCCGCCATGCAGATGTTCGTGGCGCATGCCCGCGCCGCCGACCCGCGTTTCGACGCCGAGGCGAACGCGCCGCATATCGCCAGACTGGTGCGCGCTGTAGGCGGCCTGCCGCTGGCCATCCTGCTTGCCGCCAGCTGGGTGCGGCTGTTGCCGATGGCCGAGCTCGCGAACGACGTGACGCAGTCGCTCGACGTGCTGGAGAGTGCCGACGAAGGCGAGGAGCGCGCCGAGCACCGCAGCATGCGCGCAACCTTCGAACAGTCGTGGCGGTTGCTGGCCCCCGCCGAGCAACGGGCCCTCGCCGCGCTTTCGGTATTTGCGGGCGGATTCTCGCGGTCGGCCGCGCTGGCGGTCGCGGGGGCGCCGGTCGTGTTGCTGTCTTCGCTGGTCGACAAGTCGCTGTTGCAGGTCGACATGGCCGACGACGCGGCGTCGCGCTTCCACCTGCATCCCTTGCTGCGACACTTCGCCCGCAGCAAGATGCGAGCGGTCGATGAATGGCACGACCTCATGTCCCGTCACACCCGCTATTTTGCGCGATGGCTGGCCGAAACGGAGCAGGCGCTGCGTGGCCCCGAGCAGCCCAAGGCGCTGGCGGAGCTGGAGCAGAAACTGCCGGACTGCCATGCCGCGTGGGGCTACGCCGTGGAGCAGCGCGACGCGCAATTCATCGAATGCGCAACCTTGGCTTTGATGTACTACTACGAGGCGCGCGGCAGGCGCACCGACGGTATCGCGCTCCTGTCGGCGGCGGAGCGCGCGCTGGACGCCGCCGACGAAGCCGCCGCCGGCGCGCTGGCCATGCTGGCGCGGGCGCTGTCGACGCTGCGGTATTTCAATGGCGAGATGGCGTTGACGATCGACACCGCCACGCGCGGCATCGCCCTCGCGCGTCGCGCGGGCGCATCGCCAGCGCTGAAGGGCTGCCTGCTCAACTTGGGTCTTGCGCACTATCAGCGCGGGCAGCTCGATCAGGCCAGGACCTGCTGCGAGGAGGCACTCGCGCTGGCACGAGCCGATCGCGACTTGCCAGGCCTCGGCGCGCTCGTCAATTCGCTGGCCATGGTGGAACAGGAAACGGGAGACAGGGCGGCCGCTGAGGCGCACTACCGCGAAGGGCTCCGCATATTCCGAGAGCTGCAGAATGCGCGGGGCACGGTGACTGCGCTCAACAATCTCGGGCTGATGCTGCTAGACGGCAAGCGGGTGGGCGAGGCGCTTCCCTTGTACGAGGAAGGTCTGCGGCTGTGCGCCCAACATGGCATCGAGGTGATGCGGGGCAATTGTCTGTTCGGACTGGGGGGAGCGCGCCTGGCGCTCGGCCAGTTGCCGGCTGCGCGCGACCTCACGCAGCAGGCACTCGTTGCCGCGCAGGCCAGCGGGGAGCCGTACGTGGCGGTGGAGGCCCAGATGCAATTGGCACGCATCGCGCTGGCAGCGAACGATGCAACCCAGGCGCTGCGATTGGCGCACCAGGCACTGGGGCTGGCTGCGCGACTCGAAAATTTGCCCGTGCTGCTCGATACGGTGCACTGCATCGCGGAGTGCCGCGTACAGGCGGGCGACGCGCGCGGCGCCGTGACCTTGTGGCTGTTCCTCGTCGCGCACCCGCAATCGAGCGACGCCGATCGGCTGCGTGTCCGGCCATTCATCGACAACGCCGCGCTGTCAGGTGCCGACCGCGCGTGGGCGCAGGAGCAGGCGCAGCGCGTCGATTTGAGCGGTCTCGCGGACGCATTGGAGCAAGAGCGCGACGCTACGGGCTGACGGCGGCGCCTCAGGGCATCGAAGCGGTTGACCCTTCCCGGCGACCGCGAAACGGTCGCGAAACGGTGGCGGGCCTACCTTCTGGTCCGAGCACTGTCACCCGCAAAGCGATCCATGACCCACTCCGAGCTCTTCATCGTCCGAATCTGGCATCAAATCGCCGGTGGCTTTCGTGCCTCGGTGCGGCGCGTCGACGAGGAGGAGACCAGCTACTTCTCGCGCCCGGAAGAGGTCACCCACTATCTGATCACCTTGGCCGACCTGGACGCCGCAGCAAGCGAAGCGGCGAGCCGCGATGCCGAGCCATTGACGAAGTCATAGAGGGGTGCGCGCGCGATGCTTGCAGCCGCACGGACACGCGCCCCGCAATTCATTCAACCTATCGGATAAGGAGCCGCCATGCACATCGTCAGCCACGGGTTGCGAGTTCTACTCGTAGCGATTTTCTCGCTGTCACTTTCCGGTTGCCTGCTGCAATTCGCACAGCACTACCAGGTCGACACGGGGAGCAGCACCACGCACCTGGTCGACATCGACGCTCAGGTTCATCCATGCTCGTTCGCGAATTCATTCTTCGATTGCGCGTTCGGGTACTTGGGCTTTTCGATCCATGCGCGATTCAGCCCGGGCATCACGTCGACACTTATCAATTGGCTGGACCCGATCATCCTGCAAGTACCGGCAGGCGTGACGGACGTCACCGGGTCCTTCACGGGTCCCGGGATTGGAAATCTCAGTATCACCACGGTGACCGGTCCACTGCAGGTGGATGCCACCCAGCAGCTCGTTCCGGATCCGGGCAGCAAATTCCTGATCATTGACTTTCCCGGCAGTGTGCCTTCAGGCGGTGCGGGGCTCTACCACTTCCAGTTCAACTTCAAGGCGCCCAACTCGATACCCTCGCCCCTGTCGGTGAAGGTGATGGCGGCGGCCAAGGTCACGGTCTCAGGACAATCGTACTATCTGCCGCTGCTGCCCTGCACCACCAACATGGCCAATGTTCCGACGGTGACGTTCCCGACGGCAAACATGTTCACCCCGATCAACGTGACGTCGCTCCAGACGCAGTCGGGCTGCAACGACGTCACCTACAACGTGGGCGGCGCCGCTGCCGGGACGGTCTCAGTGATCGAGTACCGCAATTCCGACTTCGACCACTATTTCATGACACCGAACCCGACGGACATTCAGTTGCTCGACAGCAAAACGCCGCCGTTCCAGGCGTGGTCGCGGACCGGGCGCAGCTTCAATGCCTACCCCAACGCCACAGCGCCCGCGGCGTCCGTCGCGGTCTGCCGCTTCTTCAACAGTAACTTTGGGTCGAAGAGTTCGCACTTCTTTGCGCTGCACGGGTTCGGATGCGAAGACACGATCAACTTCTTCCCCGACTGGACACTGGAGTACGACAAGTACTTCAACACGCTGCTGCCGGACGTGAACAGTGCGTGCGCAGGGGGGACCGTACCTCTGTATCGCCTCTACAACCAGGGCATGGGAGGTGCGCCGAACCACCGCTTCGTCACCTCGCTTATCGACAAGCAGGACATGATCAACCAGGGGTGGGTGGACGAAGGCGTGCGCATGTGCCTGCCGTCATGACTTGCTGACGACGCGAGCCACCGTCCGCACACCGAACCGCGCCAAATATTCACCATCTGGGACCATCAGCTTGCGTCCTTCGACTGGCACGCAAGCGTCGGCGTCCTCTGATGGACGAGATGGGATTGCCGCCAGACGCGATGGACGCTTGCGCGGTGGGAACCGTGCCGATCTATCTACGCACAATCACGGCATGGCTGCCGCGCCGAATCGGGATAGGGATAAGGATCAGGATCCGCCGTGAATCCATCTCAGCCCGCGCGACTCCAGCCCAGGCGCTGCTGTTCGGACATTTCCTGGCGTAGCGCGCGCAGGCGCGTCTCGACGACGGACAGCTGGTAAAAGTCTCCGTCGCCGGCCTTGGCCGCGAGTTCGAACTGGCTGATGGCCAGCGGCAGATTCCCAAGCCATGCGTAGTACTCGCCCTGCTGCTCGTGCTGCTTCAAGCGCTTGTCCTGCGCCGCATAGGCGCGGGCCGCAATTTCGTGCAGCGGACCTTCATTGGGAAAGCGTACAAGTTGACGCTCGACGAATGCGGACGCGTCCGCCGGCCGGCCGGCCTTGATCAGCGCCTCGGGGTAGTCGTGGATCAGCTGCATCTTGTTCGGGTACCGGGTCAGCGCGGATTCGAATCGCGCCACCGCCGCCGGATATTCCGCCGCCGCCAACAGCACATTGCCGGCCATGGCCTCCACCATGGGGTGCGGCGGAGCGATTTTTTCCAGTTTGGCCAGTTCGAGCTTCGCGCGCGGTATTTCCTTCGCCCGCAGCAGCGACGCGACCAGCCCGTATTGCTCGGCGACAGCGTTGTTGAATTTCCTGTCGGCGATGGCGTAGTCGAAACTGGCGACCTGCTCGCGCGGATCGCCCTGATAGCTGCGCAGCAGCGCGCGCACCAGGTGGAATTCCAGCGAATCCGGAACCTGTTTGTAGGGGAGGTCTTGCGCGCGCGCCTGAGCTTCCGCGATCCGCTCGAAGGTGATCGGATGGCTGCGCAAGTAGGAAGGCGTGTTGCCGTCGACGAATCGGCTGTTGCGCTGCAGGCGGTCGAAGAACACCGCCATGGCATTCGGATCGAAACCCGCCGCTACGAGACGCGAGAAGCCGATGCGGTCCGCCTCGTATTCATTTTCCCGGGTGAAGTTGATTTGCTGCTGGATTGCCAGCGCCTGCGTGCCGGCGATGGCGGCGGCGGTTGCCTGGGTGCCGCTGTTGCCCCCGCCGCCTGCCTTGGACGCCAGGATGGCCAGCGCGAGTCCCGCCAGCGTGGTCATGAGCACGTCCTGCTGTTTCACCATGCCGCGCGTGACGTGGTGCTGCGTGATGTGGGAAATTTCGTGCGCGAGCACACTGGCCAGTTGCGATTCATTTTGCGCGAGCACGATGAGGCCGGTGTTGACGCCGATGAACCCGCCTGGGAGCGCAAAGGCGTTGATCTGGGGATCGGGTACGGCGAAGAACAGGAAGTCCTGCCGCGCATCGCGCGTGGAGTTGACGAGGCGGTTGCCGAGTTCGTTCAGGTAATCGTTGACCTCCGGGTCGTCGAGGTAGCCGCCGCCACCGCGAATCTCGCGCACGATGGCTTCGCCGAGTTTGCGCTCCTGCGCGGGCGACATGACGGATTGCGACGAGTCACCCAGATCGGGCAGCTTCTGGCCGGGTGACAGTGTCGCGCCCGGTCCCGCGGTCGATCCGTACTTCTGTATGTCGCTGGCGGCAGGAACGGGAAGAGCGGGCGGCGATTCCGGCGGTATCGACCCGTATTTGCGCAGTTCACCGGTATTGGTGTTGGCCGGCGTCGATGGAGTGGGCAACTGCGCCGTCGGCTGGGAAGGCAACTGAGGTGGCGATTGCGATGAAGACTGAGCCGCCGCCGCGCCGATCAGCGACCCTGGAGAACAAGGCGCGACGGCCATCGCCAGCGCGACCCATGCTGCGATCCACGCCCGTCCGCTGCCGTACAGGCGCAGCCGTGCCTGTCCCTGCAGGGGGACGAGACAGTAGATCACCGGTTCGGATTTGGAATGCATGCCTGGATGCTAAGATTCCCGCTGAACGATCAAGTTCAACAAAGGGCAATTTCTGTGGCACGTGCGCGCAACGAAGCAGCGTCTGCGAAGTCCCTGTCGGCAAGGCCGAAAACGGCAACACGGGCGGGGCGACGCAATGCCGGCCCACCCATCGTTGAGGCTCGCCAGCCGCATTTTACCCACTTCGACGGAGACGGTCGGGCGCACATGGTGGATGTGGCCGCCAAGGACGTCACCCGGCGTCTCGCCCGCGCGGCGGGCCGTATCGTGATGTTGCCGGCGACGCTCGCGCTGATCCGCGGTGGCGACGCGAAGAAAGGCGATGTGCTCGGTGTGGCGCGGATTGCCGCCATTCAGGCTGCCAAGCGTACATCGGACCTCATCCCGTTATGCCACCCACTGCCGCTGACGCGCGTCGCTGTCGAATTCGTGCTCGACGCTGCAACGAATTCAGTGGCCATCGAGGTCACCGCCGAAACCGTGGCGCGCACTGGCGTGGAAATGGAAGCGCTCACCGCCGCGGCGGTCGGACTGCTGACGATCTACGACATGTGCAAGGCCGCTGACCGTGGGATGCGCATCGAGAATGTGCGCGTGGTCGAGAAATTCGGCGGCAATTCGGGCCATTTCCTCCGTCCCTAGCGCTGGATTCTGGGAGTGCCTTGGTCCGGTGGTTGGACCTCTTGACCGCCAGCGTCCCGCGCGCGTACAGTTCGCTGGCCGATCGCGCGGACCTGACGCCCTACGAGGGTGACGGCCGCCGGCGGGTTCAGGAGAGTATCCCCCGTGCCACTGCATACGGTCGAACCACTTCGGCTGTACCGGCAAATCGCCGGTCAGATCGCGGCCCTCATCGACAATGGCGAATTCCCGTCCGGTTCCCGGCTGCCGGCCGAGCGCGAACTGGCGACACTGCTCGGCGTTTCCAGGACGTCGGTCCGAGAAGCGATCATCTCGCTGGAGATCGGCGGCCGCGTCGAAGTGCGTGTGGGTTCGGGGATATTCGTGGCGGAACCGCGCGCAGCCGACTTGCCGGTCAACACCGATGAGGGCCCAAGTCCCTTCGACCTGCTTGCCGCCCGCCACCTGATCGAGGGCGAGATCGCGGCGATGGCTGCGCGTTACGCCAAGAAGGCAGATCTTGCTGCCATGCGCAAGACCGTCGACCGGATGCGCGATCACGCGACGGATTTCAGCAAGCGCGACGCCGCGGACCAGGAGTTTCATGTCCGCCTGGCCGCCGCCACCGGCAATGGTTCGCTTGCGCTGGTCGTGCAAGGACTTTGGCAGCAACGGCGAGGCAAACTGTGGTCGCGCATCGAGGCCTATTTCCATACGCAGAAGATGCGCGACGGCGTTTTGCTCGACCACACCGCGATCATCGATGCGCTCGAGCGACGCGACGGCGACGCCGCGCGCGATGCGATGCACAAGCACCTGGCGCGCGTCGAGCGCGAGTTTCAGCGGCAATGGGACGTCATCGTCCCGCAACAAGGAGCAGGGAAGGGCGCCCACCACGTTATCGCCCTGCGCAAGCGCAATGCCACCACGCAGTCCGTAACCTGACCCACGAGGAGCAACACCATGAAACTCCATTTGACTTGCATTGCCGCCGCGCTGGCGGCCGCTGCCCTAACCCTGCCGGCGGCCGCCAAGGAATACCGCTCAGCCGACGTGCATCCGGAAGACTACCCGACCGTGATGGCCGTCAAGTTCATGAGCGACTACATCAAGCAGAAGACCAACGGCAAGGATTCGATCAAGGTCTACACCGGCAATCAGCTCGGCGGTGAAAAGGACACGATCGAACAGGTGAAGATCGGCGCGCTCGACCTGGTTCGCATCAACGTGGCGCCGATGAACAACATCTGCCCCGAGACGATGGTGCCGACGA
>JBDTPJ010000002.1:0-79881 GCA_039932755.1 Betaproteobacteria bacterium | reverse complement strand
GCCTGCGCCAAACGACCCACGACGGGGTCAGGGAGTGAAGGATGATGGGTGACTATGGCATGGGAGGAGGCTGGTTCGGCATGGGCTTCGGGTGGACTCTGATCGTCGTCCTCGTTGTTGCCGCGGGCGTGTTCCTGTTTCGACAGGCAGGGGGAGACCGCGCAGCCGGCGGGCGCGAATCGGCCCGCGACATCGTGGACAAGCGCTATGCGCGCGGTGAAATCGGCGATGGCGAGTACGAGAAGAAGAAGCGCGACCTGGCGCAGTGAACCACGGCCAGCGCAGCTGAAACGTCTGGTGGAAGGGGTTGATACTTGATGTGGACTCGGCGGAAGTGCGATGGACGAGGTCGCCCATGACGAGCGCCTGGGGGTAGGCCACCGGTGATATGGACCTTCTCGAACCCGGGCTCAATGATGATGTCGATGCCGCATCCGATGCACATCCATGGCGTGCGTTTCCGGGTGATCGAGCGCCGGGGACGCGGTCCGGCGCGGGACCTCGCCGACGGCATTCTCGATACCGGGTTCAGGGACACGGTTCTCGTACTGCCAGGCGAACAGGTCCAGGTGTCGTTCACGCCCGATGAGCAAGGACGATTTCTGTATCACTGCCACAATCTCGAGCACGAAGACGGCGGCATGATGCGCAACTTGGAGTTCGTCGGCTGACTTTAAGCGCCTTTCCGTCGACCCGCACGCGGTTCAAGCGCAGCGCATCCAGCCTGTTCATTTGCCACCTTCAGTGGTTTGTGGCCGACCGCGCGGCCACGTCATGCGCTGCAACCGCCGATAGCCGTCAAGCTTCCCCGGATAGCGCCGCCTGCAAACGCTATTTCCTTGGCGCGCCTCCGGCCGAGTTCGCGCCGCCCATCATCCCTTGCTGATCCATCATCGTCTGCATCATCATCTGCATCATGTCCATGCGCTTGCCCATCAGCTGCATCTGCGCATTGGTATCGGAGGGCGCGGCCTGCTGCCCCATCATCGCTCCGCCGCCACCCATCATTCCACCTTGCTTCATTTGATTCATCATTCCCATTCCGCTCTGCATCGACTTGCGTTGCTCCTCCATCAGCTTCTGCCGTTCTTCCGGTGTCTTGGCGCTCGCCATCTTGTCGTGCATCGCCTGCATCTTGCTGATCTGCTCATCCATCTGACCCATTTGGGCTCTGGAATCCATGCCCATGGCGTTTTGTGTCGCCGCCTTGCCGGCGGGCGCTTTCGTGTCCTGCGCCAAAGTCGTACCGGCGGCAAACAGAACGGCAGTACCCAGTACAGCGATCAATGACCTGTTCATCAACGTCTCCTTGTCAAGCAACGCAACAGAATGAACCGCGGCTATTTGGCGAACCCAGGTCGGGCCCGCTGTCAAAAGTCTGCGGTTGGCGGGATTCGAAGCGACGTGGCGCCCACCGATCCGGCATGTCGTCTTTGCATTCGGTGTGTTGTGTGCCAATTATGCGGGGCCGCGCCGCACGCGAAGCTGACGCCGCCATTACGAATTGGTAATCATCTTTCCCATTGAAGGGTTCACAGCGCGATGCGAACCGGTCGCTGGGCGCACGATGGTCCGGAAACCTCCCTCTCCTCCACAACGACACTCTCGAAGACCTGCGCCAGATCCCCGGACTCTGTATCAAGTAAACCCAGTTTGGGAATCGACCGGAGGCTGACAGCCGGATTACAAATGCGTAATGTCCTGCATGACCGGCGCTCCATTGATGGACAATGCATTCACATGGTTGAGCTTTGCGAGGCGTGCCGATGAAAATTTTGATCATCGAAGACGAACACAAGACTGGCGACTATCTGAAACAGGGCCTGTCCGAGGCTGGCTTTGTCGTTGATCTCGTGCGTAACGGCACCGACGGCATGCACACGGCGGTGACCGAAGATTACGACCTGGTCGTGCTCGATGTAATGCTGCCCGGCATGGACGGCTGGCAGGTGTTGAAAGCAATTCGCGCTGATGGCAAAGATTTGCCGGTGCTGTTTCTCACAGCCCGTGATCGTGTCGAAGAACGCGTGAAGGGATTGGAATTGGGCGCCGACGACTACCTTGTCAAGCCCTTCGCTTTCTCCGAATTGCTGGCCCGCGTGCGAACCTTGCTGCGCCGTGGGAAGAGCATTGAGCCCGTCGTATTGTCGGCCGCGGACCTGGAGTTGGACCTGTTGCGTCACCGCGTCACGCGCGCGCGCAAGCAGATTGATCTTACCACCAAGGAATTTGCGCTACTCGAATTGCTCCTCCGCCGCCAGGGAGAGGTCTTGCCGCGGTCCCTTATCGCGTCTCAGGTATGGGATATGAACTTCGATAGCGATACCAATGCCATTGACGTTGCGGTCCGGCGCCTGCGCGCGAAGATCGACGACGAATTCGAGCCCAAGCTGATTCGAACGGTCCGTGGCATGGGTTACGTGCTCGAGGTACCGGAGCGCGCCTGATGCGAACGGTGTCTATCACTCTACGGCTGACGCTGTTTTTTGCAATTGTTTCGACCGCAGTTCTGTTGACGGTGGGATACCTGGTTGTTGCCGCAGTTCAGGCGCACTTCGTTGAACTTGATTTGATCGAGTTGAATGGCAAACTCGAACTTGTCCGCCATGCCCTGTTAAAGGCAACGTCGCAAAATGACCTCGACGCCATTCCGCAGGCGCTCGATGACGCGTTGGTCGGACACCCCGGACTCTCGATTGTTGTCCTTGGACCCGACCATCGAGTCCTTTTCGCTTCTTCAGACGCCGTGTTTCCCTCGGCAATACTCGACACCAGCGTACGAGACGGTCGCTCCGCGCGCTCCGGCCCCTCGGTCTGGGAGAGCGATGGCCATGCGTTCCGGAATATTGTCGCGTCGGCGCCCACCGGTATTGCCGGGATGGCCCCGTTCTCGGTTGTCGCTGCGGTCAACATCGACCACCAGCACGTATTCTTGGTGGCCCTGCGCGACAAACTCTGGCTTGCGATAGGTTCGGGCGCGCTGCTGATGGTGTTGCTTGGGTGGATCGCCGCCCGTCGGGGCTTGGCGCCGGTTCGCCGCATGGCCACCGTGGCTCAGCGGATCTCGGCCACGCAACTCGATGATCGCCTTGGGCCTGACACCTTTCCAGCCGAGCTGCGCGGATTGGCACAGGCATTCAACGACATGCTCGCCCGTCTCGAGGAATCGTTCCGGCGGCTGTCGGATTTTTCATCCGATCTGGCGCATGAAATGCGTACACCGGTCAGCAATCTGGTGACACAGGCCGAGGTTGCCCTTTCGCGAGCACGGTCCGCCGACGAGTATCGCGAAGTGCTCCATTCCAGCCTCGAGGAATACGGTCGGCTCGCGCGCATGATCTCCGACATGCTTTTCCTTGCGAAAGCCGGCAACGGAATGGTCGTGCCCCGGGCCGAGACGGTGGATCTGGCGGCCGAAACGCGGCAATTACTTGACTTCTATGGCGCACTGGCCGAGGAACAGAAAGTCGCCCTCGTTCTCGTCGGTGAAGGCAGCATCCACGGTGAAGCGCTGATGATCCGACGTGCGATCAGCAATCTTCTCTCCAACGCGATCCGCCATACTCCAGCCGGTGGCACTGTACGCGTCACGATTGCGGCGGGGAACGCGGAGGTCGTGCAACTCGTCGTCGAGAACTCCGGCGAGCAGATTCCGGCCGAGCATTTGCCCCGTCTGTTCGACCGCTTTTACCGGGTCGATCCGTCGCGCAAGAAGGCGAGCGACGGGGCCGGTCTTGGGTTGGCCATCACCAAATCCATTGTCGAAGCGCATGGTGGAGAAATTGATGTGACTTCCAGTGAACGAATCACCCGGTTCGTAGCCACGTTTCGTAGCTAGCGGATCAAGAGCAGAGGCGAGGGTCCTGAACCGTTGACCAAGTAGGCAGCAACGGCGCGTTTCGCAAGGACTCCATATTTGGTTCCCGACGACGAATTGAGGAGAATTGCTTAAGAGTTTTTCCTGCGACGGCTCGGCGACAGCAACGCGATGCCGTGACCGTGCGCGTCATCGAATACCGTTTGCAAGGCGTGACAGATGCCGCGCCGATCTATCGCCTGGTGACTAGTCTGCTCCATCCGGCGCCACGAAGGCGGCGACCTTGCGCCGGACTACGCGCGCGGCATGCAGAAACGAAATCCTGCAAGACCTGGTCGTTTCCAGCCGCGGCCGTCGCAATCCACTCGGAGTCAAGCGCAAGCTGAGCGTCGAAAATTTCAGTGGTCCCGATCACCTGCGACGTATCAAGAGCGAAGCGCAATGCATCGTCGATCAAGCGATTGCAGCGCCGGAGAGTGTGCGCTGATCACCCGTGAATTGGGCGCCAGACTTGGCCTTCCCGGGTCGTAGATTTTGCGCCCGAGTGCTATAAGTAGGAATTTGAACTGCCATATACCGCTTTCCATGCGTCACGTCGCCCGCCTTGTCATGATCTTGCTGCTTGTGTTGGCTGTCCCCGGCAAGGGTGCGCTCGCGGCTGGTATGACCATCGTGTTTCGAGTCAAGGATCCCGCGATGCTCGAACGTGTACAAGCCGGAGACAAAGTGCGCTTTGCCGCTGGCAAAGTAAGCGGGCAGATCACGGTCTCTTCAATTGAGGTGACGAAATGACCAAGTCCACCGATCCAGTATGTGGAATGCTGGTTGAGCCAAACCCCGAAAAGTTGATCGAGCACAACGGCGCACGGTACTACTTTTGTAGCCAAGGATGCATGACCAAGTTTCGTGCGGACCCGGCAAAGTACCTGGGCGCCAAGGAAGTGACGGCACCGAACAAACCCATCTCCGCAAACGCGGTTCCTGGGGTGATCTATACCTGCCCCATGCACCCGCAGATTCGGCAGATCGGACCGGGGGCATGCCCCATTTGCGGTATGGCCCTGGAACCATTGGAGGCCACCGCGACGGAGGACGACGGCGAGTTGCGCGACATGACGCGACGGTTTTGGGTGAGCGTCGCACTTTCGCTCCCGCTGTTGGTGCTCACGATGAGCGAATTCATTCCCGGACTGAACCTGCCGCACCGCATTGGCGAAATGCGTGCCGCATGGTTGCAGGCGTTGCTGGCGACTCCCGTCGTACTTTGGGGCGGTTGGCCCTTTTTCGTCCGCGGTTGGCGCTCGTTTATAACGTGGAAGTTGAACATGTTCAGCCTGATCGCATTGGGAACGGGCGCAGCGTTTGTGTTCAGCGTGGTCGCATTGTTATTCCCATCCAGTTTGCCCGACGCATTCAAGGTTGGCGGCATGACGCCGCTGTACTTCGAGGCGGCCGCCGTTATCGTCACACTGGTCCTGCTAGGGCAGGTCCTGGAGCTGCGCGCCCGCTCCCGAACCAACAGCGCCATTCGAGCATTGCTCGAACTGGCTCCGGCCAACGCCACCCGTGTCCGCACCGATGGCCATGATGAAGAGGTGACGCTCGATCAGGTGCAGGTTGGCGACCAAATACGGGTCAAACCCGGCGCCAAGGTCCCGGTTGACGGGACAGTGGTCGAAGGTCGCTCCAACATTGACGAATCCATGATTACGGGTGAACCGATACCGGCAGCCAAGGAAAAGGGCAGCCGGGTCTCCGCAGGAACGGTCAATCAGACAGGCTCATTCGTGATGCGGGCCAACAAAGTGGGTTCCGACACCCTGCTCGCGCGGATCATCCAGATGGTCAACGAGGCGAGTCGATCTCGGGCGCCTATCCAGAAGCTGGCCGACCAGGTGTCAAGCTGGTTCGTTCCAGCGGTCATCGGGATCGCGCTGCTGGCGGCCATTGTCTGGGCCATAGTCGGTCCGCCGCCGGCGATGACCAATGCCTTGGTCGTCGCCGTTTCCGTGCTCATCATCGCCTGTCCCTGTGCGTTAGGACTCGCGACGCCGATCTCGATCATGGTGGGCGTCGGTCGTGGTGCCCACGATGGCGTATTGATAAAAGATGCCGAGGCGCTGGAACGCATGGAAAAGGTCGACACCTTGGTCGTCGACAAAACCGGAACCTTGACCGAAGGTCGCCCTCGTCTTCAGCAAGTCATCGCCGCGCCAGGCTTCACTGAAAGCCAAGTACTGCAATATGCAGCGAGTCTGGAAAAGATGAGCGAGCACCCATTGGCCGCGGCAATCCTCGACCACGCCAAGGAGCAAGGGGTGGAATTGCAGAAGGTCGCCAACTTCACGTCGGTGACGGGGAAGGGTGTGCGCGGTGAAATCGGCGGCAAGACCGTGATGCTAGGTAACGCCAGGTTAATGGCGGACGCCAGTATCCCCATTGCCGATCTGGACGCGCAAGCCAAGGCGCTGCGCGAACTCGGTCAGACAGTGATGTTGATCGGCGTTGATGGGAGGCCGGCCGGAGCGCTCGGCGTGGCCGACCCGATCAAGCCGTCGACAGCCGAGGCCATTGCGGAGTTGCGCAAGGCTGGCATTCGGGTGGTAGTTTTGACAGGGGACAACGCTGTCACAGCCGCAGCTGTTGCCAAACAGCTTGGCATCGATGAGTTCGAAGCAGAGGTGCTGCCGGAAGACAAGTACAAGAAGGTTAAGGCACTGCAAGCGCAGGGCCGCATTGTTGCGATGGCAGGAGATGGCGTTAACGATGCGCCCGCGCTGGCCCAGGCGAATGTGGGCATCGCGATGGGTACCGGTACCGACGTGGCAATGCAAAGCGCACGCATTGTTCTGGTCAAGGGCGACCTTCGGGGCATCGCCAAGGCGCAGGCCCTGAGTCATCAGACCATGCGCAACATTCGGCAGAACCTGTTCTTCGCCTTTGTCTACAACTTCGTGGGCGTGCCGATTGCGGCGGGTGTTCTCTATCCCTTCTTTGGTGTCCTGTTAAGTCCGATGATCGCCAGCGCGGCGATGAGCTTGAGTTCCGTATCGGTCATCGGCAACGCATTGCGGCTGCGAAATGCCACACTGTAGTTTTTTCCTTCGACCCGTCAATATTTGAATACAAGGGGAATATCGATGATGCGACGGTACCGTTCCATTGCATTGCCATTGCTGTCGGTCGTACTCGCTTTCTCATTCAACGTCGCTGCACAGTCTTCCGATACGACCAACTTCAAGCACGAAATCAAACCCGGGAAAATCGAGGAGGAGTGTCGCGCGGTCACCGCCGGGACGAAAGTGGACTATCGATTCTCCGCCTCTGCACCGGTTGCTTTCAATGTTCATTTTCACAAAGGCAATGCCGTTGAGTACCCCGTCAAGGTCGAGTTGACGATTGGAGAACGCGGAACATTCACTGCCCCGTCACGAGAAGAATTCTGCTGGATGTGGACGAACTCTTCGAAAGGCAATGTGATAGTTGAAGGCAACCTCATTGAAATGCGGTAATTACTTAGGTACCGGCCTAAGCGATATTGGATGGCTACATGAACCGCGTCGCCGTCTCCGTTTTCGCCGCTGCGGTGCTCTTTGGATTGAGCACGCCTGCCTTGTGCTCCCTCGGTCGCCGCATCAGTAGATAGACCGCCGGGATCACGAACATGGATAGCAACGGTGCGGTAATCATTCCGCCGACCATCGGCGCCGCAATCCGCTGCATCACCTCGGACCCCGTCCCCGATCCGAACATGATCGGCAGCAATCCCGCCAGAATGACCGCAACCGTCATGGCTTTGGGTCGCACCCGCAAGACCGCACCTTCGCGGATTGCATCGAGCAGGTCGGATGCACTCGCTTTGCCGTCCGCCAGGCGCTCGTCCCACGCATTGCGCAGATAGAGCAGCATGATCACGCCGAATTCGGCGGAGACGCCGCCGAGCGCGATGAAGCCAACGGCGCTCGCAATCGACAGGTTGTGCCCAAGCAAGTACAGCAACCAGAACCCTCCTATGAGCGCGAACGGCAAGACCACCATGATCAGCAGGGCTTCGTCGAAGCGTTTGAATGTGATGTAGAGCAGCACGAATATGATCAGCAGCGTAAACGGCACGACGACCTTTAGCCTGGCGGTCGCCCTTTCCAGGAACTCGAACTGGCCGGACCAGGAGACTGCGTAGCCGGGCGGGATCTTCACTTCCGCCGCGACCACTTGTTGCATTTCGACGACCGCCGACTTGAGGTCGCGGCCGCGGATGTCCACGAAGACCCAGCCCGACAACCGGGCGTTCTCGGACTTGAGCATCGGCGGCCCATCGGCAATGCGAATATCGGCCACATCGGAAAGAACGATCTGCGCGCCCCGTTCCGTGAGCACGGGCAGTTGTCGTAGCCGCTCGACCGAATCCCGCACCTCGCGCGGGTACCGGAGATTGATGGGGTAGCGCGCCAATCCCTCGACCGTCTCGCCGATGTTCTCGCCGCCGACGGCGGACGAAACGACGGCCTGCACGTCCGCGATGTTCATGCCGAACCGCGCCGCACGGTCGCGGTCGATGTTCACGTCGATGTAGCGCCCGCCCGTCAGGCGCTCGGCGAGCGCCGAGGTCACGCCCGGCACCCTCTTCACCGCGCGTTCAATCGCGCCGGTAACGCGGTCGATTTCGGCCAGACTGGCGCCAGACACTTTCACACCGACCGGACTCTTGATGCCGGTGGTTATCATGTCGATCCGATTGCGGATGGGCGGCACCCAGATGTTGGACAGCCCCGGCACCCTGACGACGCGGTCGAGTTCCTCAACCAGCTTGTCCGGCGTCATCCCGGGCCGCCATTGATCGCGCGGTTTGAACTGGATGGCGGTTTCGAACATCTCCAACGGTGCGGGGTCCGTGGCGGTCTCGGCCCGGCCTGCTTTACCGAATACGGTCGCAACTTCGGGAATGGTTTTTATCAGGCGGTCCGTTTGCTGCAGCAACTCCGACGCCTTGCCGGTCGAAAGTCCCGGCAACGCTGACGGCATATAGAGGAGGTCGCCTTCGTCCATTGGCGGCATGAACTCGCCGCCGACTTGCGAAATGGGCCAGACCGTCGCGCCAAGGATCAGCGCGGCAACGGCCAACGTCGTCTTGGGAAAGCGCAACACGCGGTCCAGCAACGGCCGGTAGACCGCGATCAGGAAGCGGTTCAGCGGATTGCGCTGCTCATCGGGAATCCGTCCGCGGATCAGGTAGCCCATCAGCACCGGGATAAGGGTGACCGAGAGCCCCGCCGCAGCGGCCATGGCGTAAGTCTTGGTGAAGGCTAGTGGGGCGAACAGCCGGCCTTCCTGTGCCTCCAGCGTGAATACCGGGATGAAGGAGAGCGTGATGATCAGCAAAGAAATGAACAGCGCCGGCCCGACTTCCACCGCCGCGTCGCCGATGACCCGCCATTGCGCGTCGCCCTCCAACTTCGCCCCGGGATGGGCATGCCTCCAGCGTTCGACGTGCTTGTGCGCGTTCTCGATCATCACCACGGCCGCATCCACCATCGCTCCGATGGCGATGGCAATGCCGCCGAGCGACATGATGTTGGCGTTAATTCCCTGGTACCGCATGATGATGAAAGCGGCGAGGATGCCCAGCGGCAACGAGACGATCGCCACAAAGGCGGAGCGGAGGTGGAACAGAAAAGCTAAGCATACAATCGCCACGACGAGGAACTCTTCCAGCAGCTTCTGACTCAGGTTATCGACCGCCCGCTTGATCAGTTCTGATCGATCATAGGTCGTCACGATCTCCACCCCCGCCGGCAGGCTCGACTGCAGCGACTTCAGCTTGGCCTTGACCGCCTCGATGGTTTCCTGCGCGTTCTTGCCAAAACGCATGACGATGATGCCTCCTGCTACTTCGCCCTCACCGTTGAGGTCTGCAATGCCTCGGCGCATTTCCGGCCCCAATTGCACCCGCGCCACATCGCCGAGCCGGACGGAAGTACCTGCATCCGTAGTCACAAGCGGTATCTTGCGCATGTCCTCAAGCGAAGTCAGGTAGCCCGAAGCTCGTACGACATACTCGGCCTCGCCCATCTCCAGCGACGAGCCGCCGGCCTCCTGGTTTGACTTTCGAATCGCGTCGGTCACGCGTTGTTGCGTCAGGTTGTAGGCGCGCAGCCGGTCCGGATCGAGCACGATCTGGTATTGCTTTACCATGCCCCCCACGCTGGCGACTTCGGACACGTTGGGTACAGACTTCAATTCGAACTTGAGAAACCAGTCCTGCAGTGAACGCAGTTGAGCCAGATCAAGCTTGCCGGTGCGGTCCACCAACGCGTACTCGAAGATCCACCCGACGCCGGTGGCATCCGGACCGAGCACCGCCTTTGCCGTGGGTGGAAGACGCGACTGCACCTGGTTCAGGTATTCCAGGACCCGCGAACGCGCCCAATACGGATCGGTGCCGTCCTCGAAGATCACATAGACGAAGGAATCACCGAAATAGGAGAAACCGCGAACCACTTTCGCGCCAGGTACCGAAAGCATGGTTGTAGTAAGCGGATAGGTGATCTGGTTCTCGACGATCTGCGGCGCCTGCCCCGGCCAGGTCGTGCGAATGATGACCTGGACATCCGACAGGTCGGGCAACGCATCGAGTGGCGTCTGCTTGACCGCCCACAGTCCCCATGCCGCCATCAGCGCAGTGGCGAGCAGGATGAGCATGCGATTCGTGATCGACCAACGGATCACCTGAGCAATCATTTGGCGCCCCCATCGGCATTGCCCTTGGACGGGTCACGCACGCCGTCTGTTTTGTTCTCACGGGCGGCCGATCCGACAGCGAGCGGCACGATCGCGGTCAACTGCGGGCCATCGCTTCCCATAACGAACTCGAATTGCACCCGGTCACCTGGTTGTAGCTTGGGGAGTTTTCCGGTCGCGGGATTCTTGAAACTCATGGTCATGTCGCTCCATTGCAGCGACGGAATCGGACCGTGCGATAGCGTTACCGAATCCTTATCGACCGTTTCCACTTTGGCTGTTCCGTGATGCTTCGGCGTCGCGCCGCCAGTGTCAGAGCTGCTATCGCCCATACGCGTTTGCGTCGCGGTGAGGCTCGCCTCGGAATCGATCAGGAACTGACCAGACACGACCACCTTCTGGCCGAGTTCGAGTCCTCGTTTGATCTCGGTTTGCCCGTTGCTTTCCAACCCGACTTCAACTTCGACCGGACGAAACTTGCCATCTGCTTCCGCCACCATGACCAAGCTTCGCTTTCCTGTCTGGATCACGGCCTCGCTCGGTACGAGAAGCACCACGTGCTCGCCCGCATCGGCAAACGCCACGTTGACGAACATGCCTGGCGACAAGCGTCCCTGCGGATTGGCGAGTTCGATGCGGGCCTTGAGCGTACGGGTGCCGGGGCTTACCTCTGGCAGAATGGCCTGCACGCGGCCCTTGAAAACCGCGCCCGCAACGCCGACCGAGCGCGCTTCCACCGGTACACCGGGACGAACCAGCCCGGCCTGACTCTCAGGAATTTCTGCATTGGCCCAAACGGTACCGAGCCCGTTGATGCGGAACAACGTGGCACCAGGCGTCACGGCCATTCCCTCGCGGGCCATGAGTTCGGTCACCACGCCGCCGATGGGTGCGACCAAGGTGAAACGAGGCCGAACCGTGCCGCTCGCCTCGACGGCACGAATCTGCTCGTCATTCATGCCTGCTTGCCGCATGCGCTGCCGCGCGCCGTCGATCAATCCCCCAAGGTCAGTGCCATGCATGCGCCGCACGGTGAGATATTCTTCCTGCGCGGCCACCCAATCCGGAACATAGATCTCCACAAGCGGCTGGCCCTTTTGCACCGGGTCGAGCGTTGCCCGCACATGGAGGCGCTCGATATAGCCGGCGGCGCGCGCCTGGATCAATACCTGATCGCGTTCGTTGTAGGCGATCGTCCCGACCGCTGAAACACCGGCCTTCAATGCGCCACTCACGACGGCCGCCGTGCGAATGCCGAGATTCTGCTGCATACGCGGACTGACGATGACGGTGCCCTGGTCCTGTTCGCCGCCTGCGTACTTGGGCACAAGCATCATGTCCATGAACGGCGACTTGCCTGGAGCATCGAAGTTCTTTCCGGGCACCATCGGATCGTGATAGAACAGAATCCTCTTGCCGGTCGCCGGGTCCATATCGCCGGCCTTCAACCCTTCCTTGATGTGTCGGCGCGTCGCCGCCTCCCCGGCGGCGATTCCGTCCGACGGCTCGGCGGTCGGCGCCACCATCGGTGGCACGGGTACCGCCGCTGACATGGCTGACATGGCCATCCCGCGATTCATGCCCATCCAGTACAGGACATAGCCAATGATGGCGACGACTCCAAGCGCGAGCATCGAAAATGCAATCGATCTGGGTTTCATATCGGTGTTCCTTAGCGAGGCGCGCTGCGCGTCGGATGGTCCGAAGGGATCAGGAAGTTGAGCTGCGCCCACAGGCGCGCGGTATCCGACTCAAGCTTGACGCGATCGATCCGCGTGTCGATTTCGTTGCGGCGCGCGTCGAGCACCGCGGTAAGGTTTCCACTGCCGCCACGATAGGCGGTCAATGCCGCCTGCGTACGCTGCGCGGCGAGCGGGATCAGCGTTTGGTCATAGCGAACAAATCGCTCGCGATTGCTCTGCCATTCCTGCAGCATCGCCTCGGTCTCGGCCGTATGCGTGCGTAACAGCTCCTCGCGCTGCGCGCGGGCCTGATCCGCTAGCGCGAGCTTGGCCGAAACATCGCGATCCTGCCGATTGCGCTGGTCCCATTGCAGCGGGAACGATACGTTGACCGATACCATGTTGGAGTAGCTCGGTCCGCGTTGGCTGTACGTCAACGCGAGGCTCCAGTCCGCCTGTTTGCTGGCGCGCGCGATGTCGGCCTCGGCCTTCGCCACCTCTTCCTGCTTCGCCAGCACGGCGATGGCCGGGTGGTGAGCCAATTGCGTCTCCAGCTCGGTGGTCCGCAGGGGCACGAATTCGGTCGCCGGTGCCGCATCCAGGGTATCCCCGGCGGCGGCTCCGATCCAGCGTGCGAGCATCGTCCTGGCCGTCAGGACCTGGCGATCGCTCTGGTCAATCCGGTCATCGATCATCGCCACCGCCGCGCGCGCCGCGATGACATCGACTTGAGGACCTCGGCTACTGCGATAGGCGATCTCGGCAGCTTCAACCTGCAGCTTCGCCTCGTCGCGCTGACGCGTGAGCAGCGACCTGATCGCCTCCTGGTAGTACCTGTCCAGCCAGGCCACGGCGGTGTCGCGTTCCAGGTTGGCAAGCGCGAGTTCCCGCCCCGCCATCGCCACTTCCGCTTCGCGGTCATAGCGCGCCATGCGCGCCATGCGCTTATCCTCGCGCGTGAACTCCTGCATCACGCCGATGGACCGCATCGTCATGAAATCGTCGGTGAGGCTGAACCGGTCACTGGTATTGACCGGCAGATTGTTGATGCCAACGGTCAGCACGGGGTCAGGCAGTTGGCCGGCGATCACGGAAAGGTCGCGCGCCGCCGACGCCGCAGCATCCTGTGCGACGAGCGACTGCGATCGGTTTCGCGCCAGCATGAGCGCCTGCTCGAGACTGAGCGTGCCCTGAGCGTTGACGGGCGCCACCAGGCTGGCGCAGAACATGGCCATCGCCGCAGCTCGGGTTAGTGCCCCAGGATAATCACGCGCTGGCTGGGTGGAATAACGAGAACAATTCGACATGGAATCTCCAGACGGCAAACGGAACCCGGCGCCGTTGCTCGACGATCAGGCATGGGCCTGAACCGGCGAGCAAACGCGCCGACCGATGCGCCAGTGACGGCGCGGCCTGGAGAATCAAATACGGAAACAGCAGTGCAGGATGGTGTGCGGAACTGAAGCCGCAGCGGTGAAATTCTCAATAGTGAAGGGGCGTCCTGCTGACACCATCAGCGCCGGGTCAGGCAGCACGATCACGAGAATGCTGGCGACGACCGGCGGCACCGTCGGCGCGGCCGGGTGGTCGTTGCTCTGTTGGCCGAGCTGGCAGTGGGCCTGGCACAGGTTCGGCGTGTCGGTATCTGCCGCAGCCATGGAGACAACGTGCTCGCAGTCCGGCGGCATCGGCACCGTCGAGACCGGCTTAAGTGTCGGCGTCATCGTGCCCGCCAACGCCGGACAGGCGTAGGCAGCGATTGCGCCCTGCGCAAAAAGCAGTGCGGCGAGAAGCGCGCGCGACACGAATTGTCTTGTTGCCCGATTCATTTGCCTATTCTACAACTTTCGCGTTGGGCGACCTGACCATGACAAAGGCTCAGGAACGGTTGGCATCATGGCGCATCCTCGCCCCGCCGGCAGCACGATTCCAGACATACGGAATTTCGGGGGTGTCGGACGGCAGCCGGAAGTGATCCGGATCGTCATAGTCATACGCCCGCGTCGGAAAGTTGATGACCAACGCGTCCGTATTTCCGAGATTCTGCAGGCCGTGCCAGACGCCCACCGGAACGATCAGCAGCGTTGGCCGGGCATCGCCGGCGTGAATTTCATTGATCTTCTGATACGTCTTGCTGCCCTCGCGCCCGTCGTAGAGCACGACCTTGAGGTGGCCGTGGTTGACGAACAGGCGATCGATGGTATGCGCGTGGCAACTCCAGGCGCCGATCGCCCCAGGATAGAGGCGTGATTGGTAAGCATGCACCACGGGCAGGCCCGTAGCGTCCCACTCAGACCGGTAAAGCTCGGTAATCACTCCATGGTCGCGCGGCACGTGGAGCACTTCGCGCGAGACCACACCGTCGATCAATGACTCCAACTTTTGCCATTTGTCATCGACGAGGGCAGAATCCTTCTTGGCGCCTTGCAACATCAGTTGTTTTCCATGGTTGCGAAACGCCCGGAGCTGCAGGGCAACCTTCCTCAGTCCGAAATCCTGTCACGCATTCCGGGTTCGGACAAGCGTTTCCGCGACTTGGTTCCAGATGCAATCCCCCGATCCCCTCATTACGGTCATCGTTCCAACGTACAACAGCGCCGAAACGCTCCGATGTGCGCTACAAAGTCTCGTCGCTCAGGATTGCGCGGACTACGAAGCGCTGGTGATGGGCGACGGCTGCACAGACGAAAGCGAAGCGGTGGTAACGTCGTTCAATGATGCTCGCATAAGCTGGCGAAACCTGGCACCCAATTCGGGTAGTCAAAGCGAGCCGAACAACGAAGCATTGCGGCTCGCGCGAGGGAAATGGATCGCCTATCTCGGGCATGACGACCTCTGGTTTCCCTGGCACCTGTCCGGACTTGTCCAAGCCGCCGCCGGGGACCGTGCCGACTTCGTCGCGTCGACGTGCTTCATGTTGCGACCCGATGGCCGTCACCTGGTCACAGGACCCGTAGGCTCGGGCCGCACGCACGCCGACCAGTACACACCCCCGTCGAGTTGGCTGCATCGGCGTGACGTCGTCGCCACCGTAGGGAAATGGCGACCGGCGGCAGAACTCAGCTACGGCATCGACTTCGACTATCAACGGCGCATTGCACTCGCGGGCTTTCGTTGCATTCACCATCAGCGCTTGTCGGTGCTCAAGTTTCCTTCAGGCTGGTGGGGAAACTACGATCGTTCCCGCCCGCATCCCCAGGCCGGTTACCTCCAGCGCATTGCCGCCACACCACTCGACGTCGAGCGCGACCTGCTCGGCGAAGTTCTCACGCGTTACGTGAGCGAAGACAACGGCGCGAGGCCGAGTTTTCCAATACGGGGCGCTCTGCGGGCACTGTCCCGGCGCATTGCCGATGGCTACGGCCGCGATCGCTGGCCGCTGTCCACAGTCTTGTTTTGGCGCCAGCGGCGGTTCATGCGGCGCAATCGGCCTCGTCGAGGATTGCCGCCGAAGTGAAAACTTTTTCAAGTCGGGATCTAACAATGAATCTTAAAGCAATCGCCAAGCTTCTTCCGATGGCCAGCCTGTTATTGATCGCTGGCTGCGCGACGCGCCCGATCAACCCCCCGCTCGCGCACTACGATCCCCAGCCGTTGCAGTTTGAACGGGCGGGTCAGACCGCCGCTGAGAAAAAAAATCTGGTGATTCTGGCGTTCTCGGGCGGGGGAACCCGCGCCGCCGCGTTTTCCTACGGTGTGCTCGAGGCGCTCAAGCGCATCGAGATCCTCTCGCCACGTGGCGAGAAGTCTCGCGTGATCGACCAGGTCGACGCCATCACGGGAATCTCCGGTGGCAGCTTCACCGCACTTGCCTATGGCCTCTATGGCGACAAGATATTCGACATTTACGAGACTGCGTTCCTCAAGCGCAACGTGCAAGGCGAACTGATCGCGCGGTCGTTCAATCCGTTCAACTGGGGCGACCTGATCTCCACCGGATGGGGGCGCTCCGAACTTGCCGCCAATTACTACGACGAAATCCTGTTCAAGGGGGCAACGTTCGCCGACATGGCCAAGAGGAAGGGCCCGATGATCAGCGTGAGTGCCACTGACATTTCAACTGGCTCGAAGCTGGCCTTCAGCCCATCCAATTTCGACATCCTGTGTGCACAGTTGGGTCCGTTCCGGCTCGCTCGCGCGGCGGCAGCGTCCTCGGCAGTGCCCGTTGTGCTGTCGTCTATCACTATCAACAACTATGGTGGCACTTGCGGCTACGAATTGCCGCCCTGGACCAAGCTTTTCACAGCCTCAGATGACCCGCCACGGCCGGCGGCGCGCGCCGTCAAGCGTCTGCGCGAACTCGAGGACTTCGCCGACGGCAAGAACCGCCCCTACATCCACCTGGTTGACGGCGGGATCTCGGACAACCTCGGCTTGCGCGGCGTGCTGGACATCATCGAGGCGTTCGAAGCACTGCAGTCCCTGGGCCAGCCCACGCCGCTGGACCACGTGGACCGCATCATTGTCTTTATCGTCAACTCGCTGTCGACGCCATCCACCGACTGGGACAAGTCGGAAACCGGACCCGGTGTCTTCGAAACGCTGATCAAGGCCTCTGGCGTGCCGATCGACAAATATTCGTACGAAGCGGTCGAGCAGCTGCGGGACATCGAGGCGCGCTGGAAAATCATGAATCACCTCAAAACGATCATGACGTTTCCCCCGGGAAACGATCCGACGATTGCGTACCTCAGGAATTCGCCAAAGGCCAAGATCTTCGCGATCGACGTGTCGTTCCGCGGGCTCAAAGACAAGGCCGAGCGGGACTACCTGAACCAGCTCCCTACGTCGTTCGTGCTCACGGACGAACAGGTGGACCGCCTGCGTGCCGCCGCGGCGCAGATCATCCAGGACTCACCCGATGTCCAGCAGCTGCTGAAGGACACGGGCGCAAAGATTGTTGAAGGACCGGTCAAGCCGGCCAAGTAACCCGCCGTTCAGGAATTCGCGATGCCAGCCCAACTTCCTGCTCGGAAAGAGAATCGAGAACAAACTCAAAAAGCCACAACCGAGATGTTTCGTCGCGACAATTGCATGATCGAGGCTGCGTCGCGCAAAAATATCTGGGAAAATCGCCCACATTGCAAAATAATCCCGACGAGCGAGCAATCGGAGGATCCATGTCCCAAAGACTTATACCGAAAATTCCGACGATGTCCGCTGCGGCAGCAGCCCTGGTGATTTCGATGGCGCCGGTCACGGCACTGGCCGGCGGATTGCTGCTCTATGAGGTGGGCACGGCGGAAGTCGGGCTTGCCTCCGCAGGCTTTGGCGCGCGCGCGCAGGACGCATCGACCGTGTTCACCAATCCGGCAGGCATGACGCGACTCGACGGAAATCAGGCGACAGCTGCGGGGCAACTGCTCTGGGGCAATACCAAATTCTCGATCGATCGCGACCGCACGTCGCCCGCGCTCGGCAGCGGCGACGGCGGCTACGTGGTCGGCTCGGGCGGCTGGTTCCTGGGCGGAGGCGCATTTGGCACCTACACCGTGTCGCCGGACATCAAGCTCGGGTTCGGCATGACCGGTAACTTCGGCGCGCCGCTAAGTTACGACAACGACTGGGTGGGCCGCTATTACGTCCAGCAAACGACGTTGCTCGGGTTATCGTTCCTGCCATCGATCGCGTGGAAAGCCACCGACAAGCTGTCACTCGGGGCCTCGCTCAATGCGATGTACGGCATCTACAAGAACAACCTGGCCATCAACAACATTGACCCGCGTTTCGGCGATGGAAGACTCGAACTCAAGAATCAGACGTGGGGATTCGGCGGTAACCTCGGTATGCTCTACGAGTTCGACAAGGCCACGCGAGCCAGCCTTACCTGGAATTCGCAAGTGGACCTGGACTTCAGCTCGCCGGCAAATTTCAGCAACTTGGCACCCGGCGTGAGCGCGGCACTGGCCAAGGCGGGATTGCTCAACAACACGGTCAACATCGGCATCAAGGTGCCGCAGGGGGTCATGGGCAGTGTCTTCACCCAGGTCAACGACCGCTGGGCGGTGCTCGGCAGCGTGGGCTGGCAGCAATGGTCGAAATTCGGCCAGGTGCAGGTCGGCCTCGAGGACACGAGCAATCCGCAAGGCGGCCTGACCACGGCCATTCCGTTCAAGGACACCTGGCACGTCGCGGTCGGCGCGCAATATCGCCCGAGCGATCCATGGCTCGTCAATTTCGGCATTGCGTACGACTCGGCGTTCCAGGAAGGCTCTACCGTCTCGCCGCTGTTGCCGCTCAATTCGGGCTGGCGTTTCGGAACGGGCGCTCAGCAGCAGTTGACCAAGGACTCCAACTGGGGCTTTGCCATGGAATACATCTATGGCGGAACGCTTAACGTGAATCTCAACAGCAGGTTGCCCGTCGTGGCCGGGGGCCGCGGGGATGTGGTCGGATCGTTCAACAATATCGGTTCCATCTTCATCGCGACCTATTACAATTTTAGATTCTGACAACTTCAAGTTCTGACCACTGGAAATTCTGGTTGCCGCACGCCGCCGCGCCCATGGGGCGCGGCGGTTTTGTTTTCACTTCCATCCCGCCCGATGACCGATACTTCAAAACTTCTCAATCGCCACCGCTCCATCCGCAGCTACAAGCCCGATGCAATCGATCCCGCACTGATCGAGCAGGTTTGTGGCGACGCGATCGCGGGCGGCTCATCGTCAGGCAACCTGAACAGCGTGACGATGGTGCTGACGCGTGACCCCGAGCGCAAACGCAAGTTGTACGAGCTGCACTTCGAACAGGACTTCGTTCTGCAGGCACCGCTGGTCGTCACCTTCTGCGCGGACTGGTTCCGAACGCGCGAGTGGCTGCGCAAGCGCGGCGCCCGCGACAACTTCAACAACCTGATCGGCTATCACGTCGCGGCATTCGACGCGATGATCGTCGCCCAGAACGCCTGCCTGGGCTTCGAGGCGCTCGGGCTCGGCATCTGCTACATGGGCACGACTTTGCATTCGATGACCGAGATCGCTGAGTTCCTCGAGCTTCCCGACACTTGCGTTCCGGTGACGACGATCGTCATCGGGTGGCCCGACGAAGACCCGGCAAAGCGCGACCGGCTGCCGCGACACGCCTTCCTTCACGACGAGAAGTACCATCGTCCCTCGGAAGCGGAACTCGAGGCGATCTACGAGCAGCGTGAAGTGCGTGGCTGGGCGCGCTACATGTCGGTTCCCGAACTCAAGGCGCGAGTCGAAGAACTGGGGATCACATCGCTCGCGCAGTTCTACACGAGCACGGCGAAGTACGATCCCGACGTGTTTCGCACGGACTCGGCAAAGCTGCAAGCGTTGCTCGAGGCGAAGCACTTCCTTCCCTAGCCCTTAAATGCAGGTATGTCCCATCGTCGTCTTCTCATTCCTTTCGCGCTCGTGCTGGCGCTCGCCGGCGATCCGCCCGCAGCGCGTGCGGAGGTATGGGGATACGTCGACGCTGACGGTACAGCGCACGTGGCGACCGAAAAGCTGGACGAGCGCTATCAGCTGTTCTTCAAGGGCAAGAATGCAGCCGATCCGCGCTCTGCCTCGATGGCCGATGACAGGCCGTCGCTACGCGCCTTGCGCGAGACCCCCATCTACAAACGGCTGGTCGATCATCCCAACATCAGGCGTTACGAAGCATTGATAGAGCAAAGTGCGCGTGCGCGCGGTCTCGACACGGCGCTGGTCAAGGCCGTGATTGCGGTCGAGTCGGCGTTCGAACCTGCGGCCGTTTCCGCCAAGGGTGCCTTGGGACTGATGCAGGTCATGCCGGACACCGGCGCACGTTACGGTGTCGTCGACGACAGGAAACGCACACAGCGGGAAAAGTTGCTGGACCCGGCAATCAACTTGCGCATTGGCACAACGTACTTGAGCGAGTTACAGGCCATGTTTCCCGGCGATATCACGTTGGCGCTCGCCGCATACAACGCGGGCGAACAGACGGTCCTGAATAACCGGAACCGTATTCCACCCTATCCGGAAACGCGCGAATACGTAAAGTTGGTGCAGCAATTCTACGAACTGTATCGACCACCCGATCCAACACCGCCGTCGAAGAAGCCTCCGCGGATTATCGTGCCGTTGCCGAGCGGGCGGCCCTGATCCCGAATGTGCGATAGCGAACTGACGGCGCAAATGGTTTTTCCTATGCTGGTGGTGCCCAAACCTTACGGGGACCATCATGACCACGATCATCGCAGGCCGATTCATAGAGCAGGATGACGCAGCGGCCGCCATGGCGCGCCTCGTGCAAGCGGGATTCGAACCCGGCGCGATGACGTCGTTCTTTGTGAACGCGCCCGGCCAGCACGACAAGTATCCCATCGGCGGCGACGAGGACGAGTCGCCCGGCACGGAAAGCGCGGGGCCGGGTGCGATCGGCACTGCCGTCGGCGGAGGTGGGGTCGGTGCGGTTGTCGGTCTGGCGACGATGCCGATACTCGGGCCCGCCTCGGCTCTCGCGGGCGCCGCCATCGGTGCCTATGTCGGTTCGTTTGTCGGCGCGCTCGGCAACATGGACCCGACGGAAAAAATCGGCGGAACGAGCGACTCGGCGACCGCGGCGCCGGCCCCCCCGGAGCCGCGCAAATCCGGAATGCTGGTAGCCGTTGAGGCGACCGCATTGTCCCGGCAGGCAAGCGCAATCGATGTGCTGCGCAGCGCCGGCGCCGCCGATATCGAGCGGGCCGAGGGCAACATTCGCGCAGGCGCATGGCCCGACTTCGACCCGCTGGCGACCGTTGTCTGGGTTGACCGTTCAGTGTCGAATGGAGTCCAGGATGCGCCGGTGCGATAGCGGTTCCACAACCTGGGTCGTCACTGCGGGGTAGCAAAGGTTTCATCGCGACTCTCGTGCGGACCGGATCCGCGGCAGGTTCTGGCGCCAGCCAGATCGTAGTATCCTGCCGCTGCCCGCCGTCCCCCAATTGAAAGGCCACGATGCCGTCCCGCTTCCCCCTCGCCGCACCCATGTCCGCAGCAAAATCGTTTGCGCTCGTCGCGGGTATCGCGCTCGTGCTTGGCGGCTGCGCGTCGACGCCATCGCAGGGCCCGCGCGTCACTGCCGAGCGCAACCAGAAGGTAATCGAAAGTCCCATCCGGACCGACCAGGATCGACGCATGGACGCCGGGCGCAAACCCGCGGACCTGCTTGCATTCGCGCAAGTGAAGCCCGGCATGAAAGTGCTCGACGTCTCGGCGGGCGGAGGCTACTCGTCGCAAGTGCTGGCCCTTGCCGTGGGACCGTCGGGAATGGTGTGGGCACAGCGACAGCAACCAGGAGACGCACTCGCCAAGCGCCTCGCGGACAATCCACAGGCCAACTTTGTCGTGGTCATACGCTCCTTCGAGAATCCAGTACCCGAGGGCGCGCCCAGGCTCGATCTCGTCACGCTGATCCTCAACTACCACGACATCAGCTATCTTCCCGTCGATCGCGCCAGGATGAATCAAAGCATTTTTGGCGCCTTGAAGTCCGGCGGATACTTCGTCGTGATCGATCACTCCGCCAAAGCGGGCGCCGACATTTCATCCGGAAAGTCACTGCATCGCATCGATCCCGCCATCGTCATTGCCGAGGTGCAGAAAGCGGGTTTTGTCCTGCAAGCGCAGGGCGACGCCTGGCGCGACCCCGCGGATACGCTTGTGGAATCGTCAGGCGACTCCAAGATTCCCACCGACAAGTTCGCGCTTCGATTCGTCAAGCCCTGAGTCGCCGCCAACCATGAAAGTCGCTGGATCCCCGCGTTCGCGGGGTTGACGGCCAGCATTTGCCGGGGGTCAGGCCCTCGGCCGCAGGAAATCGAAATCGCAGCCTTGGTCGGCCTGCAGCACTTCGCGCTGGAACAACGCGGCATAACCACGTGAAGGAATAGGCACGGTCGAGGCGGGCAACGCACGCATGCGTTGCGCCATTCCTTCGTCGCTGATCAGCGCGTCGATCCGGCGGCCCGCAACGTCCAGGCGAATCCGATCTCCCGTGCGCACGCACGCAAGCGGCCCGCCCACGGCCGACTCCGGGGTGATGTGCAGGACGATGGTGCCGAACGCCGTCCCGCTCATGCGCGCGTCGGAAATGCGCACCATGTCCTTCACTCCTTGGCGTGCCAGCTTCCTGGGGATGGGCAAGTAGCCGGCCTCGGGCATGCCGGGGGCACCTTTCGGTCCTGCACTTCGCAACACGAGCACGTCTTCAGCGTGCACGTCAAGATCGGGATCGTCGATGCGCAAAGCGAGGTCTTCCACATTTTCGAAAACGACCGCGCGGCCCTCATGCTGCAGCAACGCCGGCGTGGCCGCTGAATGCTTGATCACCGCACCGCGCGGGGCAAGATTGCCGTGCAATATGGCCATACTGCCGGAAGCACTCAACGGATTGGCCAGCGACCGGATCACGTCCTGCCCGGGAACATCTTCGGCACCTCCTGCATAGTCGGCGAGCGTTCCGCCGGTGACGGTGGGCGCGGAGAGGTCGAGATGGGCCGCAATTTCTCGCAGCAATCGCGGCATACCACCCGCGTTGTGGAAATGCTCCATGTAGTGCCTGCCCGCGGGCTTCAGGTCCACCAGCACCGGCACCCTGCGACCGATGTCGTCGAACTTGTCGAGGTCGATGTCAATGCCGCAACGCCCGGCGATGGCCGCCAGATGCACCAGCGCATTGGTCGAGCCGCCGATGGCCTGCAACACGGACAGCGCGTTGTAAATTGCGGCCGAAGTCAGAATGTCGGCGGGACGTGGACCCCGCTGTGCCATTTCCGTCGCGGTCTTTCCCGACGCTTCGGCGCAGCGGATGCGATCGGCGTGGGTCGCGGGGATGGACGCGCTGCCGGGCAATGCGATGCCTAAGGCTTCGGCGATGCACGCCATCGTGCTGGCCGTGCCCATCACCATGCAGGTACCCGTCGTTGGCGCCAGGCGTTCGGTGAGGCGTTCGATTTCCACCGCGTCGACCTCCCCGGCGCGATGCATTCCCCAGTAGCGCCGGCAGTCCGTGCAGGCACCCAGCGTTTCACCTCGGTAGTGTCCAACCTGCATGGGACCGACCGGCAGCACGATGGCGGGCACATCGACGCTCGCTGCCGCCATCAGTTGTGCGGGAAGGGTTTTATCGCAACCGCCGATCAGCACCACGGCGTCCATCGGTTGCGCGCGGATCATCTCCTCCGTGTCCATCGCCATCAGGTTGCGCAGGAACATGCTGGTCGGATGCGCAAACGATTCGTGGATGGAAATCGTCGGGAACGCAAGCGGCAGGCCACCCGCCATCAACACGCCACGCTTCACGGCCTCCACCAGCGCCCGGACATTGCCGTGGCAGGCGTTGTAGTCGCTGGAAGTATCGGCAATGCCCACGATCGGACGCGCGAGCGCCTCGTCGGAGTAGCCCATCGCCTTGATGAACGCCTTGCGCAGGAACAGCGAAAACTCGGGATCGCCATAACTGGTGAGCCCTTTGCGCATGCCTTTGGTCACGTGGTCGCTCCGCTTTTTTGTTGCGTTATCAAGGTGGGGCCGTTCGTCATGCTCTGCAAAGCAGTATCGACGAGAACCGTGATTTTCGCCATGATAGGCGAACCCATGAGTGCCGCGTCGGACGCGCTATCGACAGCGGCGCCGCATGGCTTAAAATGGCGGCACCATGCAAAAATTTCTCCTGATTCCGGCACTGCTCTTCGCGTTCGCCTGCCATGCGGCAGACGGGCCCTATGACGAGAGCGCCAATGCCAAGGCGCAGATCAAGGACGCCCTGGCGCAGTCCGCCACCTCCGGCGTGCCGGTATTGTTGGTCTTCGGCGCCAACTGGTGCGGCGACTGCAAGATCCTCGATATGGCCATGAAGCAGGGCACCAACGCGTCCTACTTCTCGCGCGAGTTCAAGGTGGTCAAGGTCGATGTCGGCAGGTTCAACCGCAACGTCGATATCGCGGAAGCTTATGGCGTGCCGCTGAAGAGCGGCATTCCGGCCGTGGTGATCCTCTCGCCCACCAACCAGGTTGTCTACGTGACCCGCGCCGGCGAGCTGGCCGACGCGAGGACCATGGGCGAAAACGGCATCTACGAGTTCTTCCGCAAGGTCACGCCGGTCGCGAAGACGAAGACGTAGGTTATCTGCTCTGCGGCGAACGCCAGCGGCATTTCATACGAAATTTGCGTTGGGCCGTACGCCCGTTCGGCAATGCATTGGGAATCAGACCTTGCGATCGTGGCGCATGTTCAAGACCGCCACCGCGTGGTGTTTTGACTCGGCTTCAGTGCGCCCCATGGAGTGAAACGCCTTCCGGATGATGGCCTCCACTTCGTCGTCGGCCAACCCGGGATTGCGCTCGACGAGTGGCCATGCGCTCGCCTCCTTGGTCCACGAATCCACCAATTCCTGCACGAAAAGATCGACCCAC
Source organism: Betaproteobacteria bacterium (assembly GCA_039932755.1). Lineage (GTDB taxonomy): Bacteria > Pseudomonadota > Gammaproteobacteria > Burkholderiales > Casimicrobiaceae > VBCG01. The sequence continues at coordinate 55,256 of JBDTPJ010000002.1, read as the reverse complement.
GCCGCCGTGGCTTGCAACTCCCGGTTTGCGGGCTGCGCGGGATGACCTGGCGCCGTTGCAACGGCCTTGATCGCATTCGCCTCCGCCGCTTCGGCACTACGCCGGGCGGCCATTGCGCTTCGCTCGGCCGCCAATGCGCTTTTTTCCGCGGCGACTGCCGTGCGTTCGGCGGCCACCGCAGTCCGGCGCGCCCAGGTGAGCGACCAGAACGCAAGCAGCAACGCGATCAACGTCAGTCCCAGACTGGCAGTGATATCCAATTCCACTCCTTCCAACGTGCAGGCGCGTGCAGATCGCCGCAATCTTCACTGCGGGTCGCACCGATCCCGGGTGGGGACATCAATGACATGCACACTTCGCGCCAATGCGTCTGTAGCGCACAAGGCCACCCCTGCTTTCGCCAGAGTGCACTGGATCGCCGGGCAGAAATTCTGGCGCGTGTCTTGCTCTGTGGATAGGGGATTGCGGCGTATCGCGACGGTATTGCGTCGCCTCCGCAATACAGGAACATTCGCGGCACCGCGCCGCACAGGAGACTCCACCATGAAGCTCCACCGCTCCACCCTTTGGCTTCTGGCCTGCTCGGTGGCTGCCTGCACCGGCGTCGCGAATGCCGGCCCCGAGGACTGTCTCACGTTGCGCGACAACGCCTCAGTAGCCGGTTGCGCAAACCGCTATGCGCAAGCGGCCTCTCCGGCCACGGCGAATCCGCTACGGCAACCGGCGCGCATCCAACATCGTCCCATCCAGGTCTCCGAGCAGTGGATGCAGTTCCCGATTCCCTCCGCGCGGGCGCGCGCCATTGCGCAACTTTCGGAAGCGCCAAAGGTCGTGGTGGCGCCCGATCGTTCGGAACTCATTGGCCGCATTGAAATTGGCGCGGCGGGTCTGGTCGTCATGGGACTTGTCTTCGGCATGTGGCGCTGGCGCGCGTCGCCAACCCGGCAATGTTCGTTCTGCGGCACCCGCGCGGTCGCGGGGTCAACGATGTGCAAGCACTGTTTTCGCGCGGTTTGACGACGACTTGAGTCCGGGCTGACCACGAACGCGGGCGTTCGCCAAATTTGTCCGCGCAAGGTTCAGTACAACCGTTGCTGGCCCACCGCCTGTACCGCACTGCAGCAATCCGCGTAGAATCGACATTCCGCGCCACGGCCACCCGCCGTCGTGACGGTTCCCGCAAGCGCCGTAACCATTTCACATGAGTCGACGCGCCACCCACGATCCCAAGCGCCTTGCGATTCTTTCGCTCGGCGCGCTGGGCGTGGTCTACGGCGACATCGGGACCAGCCCGCTCTATGCGCTGAAAGAGGTTTTCGGCGGAACGCATCACCCGGTACCCATCAGCGAGCACAACGTCCTGGGCATCCTGTCGCTCGTGTTCTGGGCGCTGATGCTGGTGGTGACGGTCAAGTACATCATCTTCATCATGCGCGCCGACAACAAGGGCGAAGGCGGGATCATGGCGCTGATGGCGCTTGTCCTGCACGCGCAACCCGATTCCCGACGAGCCCGGGTCCTGATGCTGCTGGGTCTCGCGGGCGCCGCGCTTTTCTATGGCGACGGCACGATCACCCCTGCCGTGTCAGTGTTGTCCGCCGTCGAGGGGCTCGAAGTCGCGACGCCGGCTTTCAAGCCCTTTGTCATCCCCATTACGCTTATCGTGATTTCAGCGCTATTCGCCGCGCAGAAGTGGGGAACGGGACGCGTCGGCACATTTTTCGGGCCGGTGATGGCGCTATGGTTCGTCGTCATCGCCGTTCTGGGAATCATCAACATCGTTCGCGTTCCGCGCGTGCTGGAAGCGCTCGACCCGGGCCACGCGCTGGAATTCATGTTTCGTCATGGAACCCTGGGGTTCTTTTCCCTGGGCGCGGTGGTGCTGGCCGTGACCGGCGCCGAAGCGCTGTATGCCGACATGGGCCATTTCGGCCGCATGCCGGTGCGATTGGCCTGGACGCTTCTGGTGTTGCCGTCGCTCACGCTCAACTACTTCGGGCAAGGCGCCCTTCTGATCGTGGACCCGGCGACCATCGCCAATCCTTTCTACCTCCTGGCGCCGGAATGGGCGCTGTATCCGCTGGTCGTGCTGTCCACGGTGGCCACCGTCATCGCCTCGCAAGCGGTGATCACTGGCGCCTTTTCCATGACGCAGCAGGCGATGCAATTGGGCTATTGTCCGCGCATGACTATTGCGCACACCTCCAGCCGCCAGATCGGCCAGATCTACATTCCCGCAATCAACTGGGCGCTGTTCCTGGGTGTCGTGATTCTCGTCGTCGGCTTCGGCTCATCAACCAGCCTGGCCGCCGCCTACGGCATCGCGGTTACCGGCACCATGGCCACGACCACGGTCCTTGCCTACGTCGTCGCGCGGTCGATGTGGAAGTGGAGCTTGCCCGCCAGCGTGGCGCTGTTCGGCGCCTTCCTGCTTATCGATCTCGCATTCTTCAGCGCCAACGTCCTCAAGGTCAGCGAAGGCGGCTGGTTCCCGCTGGTGTTCGGCTTGGGTGTCTTCACGTTGATGTCGACGTGGAAGCGTGGGCGTCAGTTGCTCAACGCGCGGCTGGAGACGGACTCGATACCGCTGGACACGTTCATCGCCAGCGCGTCGCTTGGCTGCTCGACCGTGCCTGGCAGCGCCGTGTTCATGACCACCAACCTGGATTCCGTGCCCCACGCGCTTCTGCACAGTCTCAAGCACTACAAGAGCCTGCACAGCCAGGTGATCCTGCTCTACGCCGTGACGCTCGATGTGCCGCATGTGCCGGAAGCGCAGCGGGTCGTCGTGGAGCCGATCAACGCGCAATTCCTCAAGGTCAAAGTGTTCTTCGGCTTCATGGATACACCAGACCTTCCCCGTGCGCTCGAGTGGTGCGGCGAACAGGGGCTGCAGCTCGACTCGATGGACACGTCGTTCTTCCTGGGCCGCGAAACGCTCATTCCGAAGCTGCGCTCGGACATGGCCTACTGGCGGGAAAAACTTTTCGTGTCGATGTTCCGCAATGCGGGCGACGCCGCGACCTATTTCATGCTGCCGCCCAACCGCGTGGTCGAGCTGGGATCGCAGGTCGTTCTGTAGGCGCGGCTGCTACGACGCCAGCAGGACAGGGGACGCGTGCAGGCGGCTGGATCGCGGCACGCCAGCGAGCAGATATTCCATCTGGTCGGAAAGAATGCGGCGGTTGCGCAGGATGAAATGCTCGTGCCGGTTGGGGACGTAGGGCACGTACAGGAGTGGCATGTTGGCTTGCTCGGGCGTGAGGCCGCCCTTGCGGATGTTGCAATGCCGGCAGGCGGTCACCGTGTTGGTCCAGGTATCGCGGCCACCCCGGGAGACGGGCACGACGTGGTCGCGCGACAGGTCACGCGCGAGATAGCGCTTGCCGCAGTAGGCGCACAGCTGCCGGTCGCGGGCAAAGAGCATCGGATTGGTGAGCCCTGGCGCATGCAGGTGCGCGCCCGCGCCCGTTCCCTTGATGGCGAGGATCGACTTGGTGGCAATGCGCGAGCGTTCGCCATTGCGCTGCCAGCCCCCGCGGAACTCGCGCACTTCACGCCCGATCGACCAGGCCACCATCTGCTTCGCGTGATAGGTGATCGCCTCCTCCAGCGCCACCCAGGCCTGGGGAAGTCCCGCCATGTCTACGGTAAGTACCAGAGGTTCCATGTTCGATCGTGGAGAATGCTTTGGAGCCCTTTGCCCCAAGCCTCGTCAATAAAACGCGAACTGCAAAGTACGTGCCCATAAGTATGCACTGCCTTGCATGTATTTGTCTTTACAGGGGTTCCTTAAGGGTAGGCGCCGCGAAGCCGACAGACAACTTCGCCACGGCCCCGGCGGGTTGCCCCGCCGAGGGTGCCGCGACTACCAACCGTATCCTTGATGAGTATGGATACGGCGGCGATCCCGCAATGTCGGTTAGGAGCGCCGCGCACAGCGCTCGAAATCGCCGTTACAACTTCAAACTTCAAGCCGCTACTGCCCGTCGGGTCCTCATCAACCCGATACTGCCTATTGCTCCTCACTGGACCTCAGTGGGCCTCATTGGGCCTCCGCATCGCGGACCGCCAGCGCCAGCAATGCCCGCTGCGCCTCGGCCGCGTCCTGCAGCGCGTCACCGGCCGCAACGCGGACGATCAAACCATCCTGCAACTGCCAGTAAATGCCCTTGCTGGGAGCGCGCAAGCGCACGCCCTCGTCCCGCCGGTGGGGTACTTCGAATTCTTCCCAGAGCTTAATCATTTTGTGTGCCTCACTATCGTCATATTTGCTGATACCAGGCAACAAAAAAGCCCGGTGCCGTTGCGGCTGCCGGGCTTCGCTCTCGGGAGAATGTACGCCTTAGCGGACCCCTCCCGGAACGAAGCTCCGGCCGCATTTTTGCGGGTTGCCCAGGAACGATGCGGCGTTCCACGGCGCGCCCTTGCGGACGTGCATCGAGGTTCGCGCGAGCGAAGCCTGGACGAATGCGGTCATGTGGTAGAAATTGATCATGCGGTTCACGTCTCCTTTCCTTCTTTCACCCGCGCGCACCATGCGCACGGGCGACGTCATGCAAGGCCCCGCTGTAGGGCGGAACTGCAAGAAGGAGAGTGAAGAGACCTTCAGAGCGTTCCGCCGTTCCACCTGGCGGAATGTCGTCCGGTCAGGTGAGGCTACAGCGTCGCGAAATTACCTTCGCGGCCGGTCTGGACCGGCGTCAGGATCGGATTACACATGTCCGCGATGGCAAACTGCATGCCGACACCACGGACGAGAAGGTCCGGTGCGAAGGTCGACAGTTTGCGCGAAGCGATTTTCATGTTTCTCCCGAGCTTTCGACTGCTACGACGTTGCGCCCTTTGAGGGCTGGGGTACTGGCTGGCAACTGCGTGACAACCGAGCCAATGTTAATATTCGCGCCGCGGGAGCGCAAGGTCCGGACGCAAAATATCACCTGGTGATTGGCAAAAATGCAACACACAACATTTGGCAGGTCGGTTGGGGCAGTCAAGCGTTTGGAATGCGCAAGCCATGACGCTGGGTGAACGCCTCAAGCTGGTACGGGGCACGACGAGCCAAAAGGCCTTCGCTGCCGAACTCGGCATCCACGAGAATTCGGTGTCCAATGCCGAGCGGCGCAATTCCGCCACGCAGGAGTGCCTGCTGCGCATCGCCGACGTTCGCAACATCAATCTCCACTGGCTGCTTACCGGACACGGGGCCATGCGGATGGACGAACGCGACGCTTCGCTGCTGCAGGAGATATTGAGCGTTGCACTGGTCGACGCCCTGCGGCTGGCCTATGGTGCCCGCTATGCCGGCGTGCCGCTCGGCACCCGCGCACGCGCGCTGCGCGCCGGGGCCAACTACCTGCGCGCTATCGGCGTCACCGAGGAAAGCCTTCCCGACACGGAAAGCCTGGCCAAGTTGCTCAAACTGACCATCGAGGTCATGCGCGGCGCAGACTGAACGGCGAGCGAAACGCGCAGCCAAGGACGCCACAAGGATCCACCGGCGGCGGATGCGCTTGGGACAGTGCGCCGCGCGGCGGCGTACCATGAGCACGCCACCGTTTTGGGGTACCCACCATGATCGTAAAACTGCTGCGACGCCTTGCCGCACTCGTGTTGTTTGCCGCCAGCGCACCCTATGCGGCTGCGGCGCACCACACGTTTGTGATCGATGAGGTCTATTCGACCGCGGATGGGACCGTGCAATTCATCGTGCTGCGCGAGTCACAGAACGCGAACGGCGAAAACCTTCTCGCGGGCCAGGTGCTGACCTCCACCATCGCCGGTGTCGCGAGGACATTCAAGCTCCCTAACGATCTGCCCAGCACCGCGACGGCCGGCAAGCACGTATTGTTGGCATCGGAGGGCTTCGCCGCGCTGAACCTCATCACGCCTGACTACACATTTCCGGATCGATTCGTCGCGGTCGACGGCGGCTCGGTGGATTACGCCGGCGTAAGTACGCTGAGCTATGCAAGCCTGCCCGCGGACGGCGTCAATGCACTCTTTGCCCCGGGTTCAGCCGCACCGAACGTCGCCACCAATTTCTCCGGTCTATCCGTCGTGGTCACGCCTTCGCCCATCACCGTGGTCGAGTACTTCGAAGCGGCCCTCGATCACTATTTCATCAGCCCGCTGGCGCCGGATATCAATGCGTTGGACTCCGGGCGAACCAAGGGCTGGACCCGCACCGGGCTCAACTTCAGTGCTTTCCCAAGTCAGGCCAGTGGCGGCGCCGGGGTCAATCCGGTCTGCCGCTTCTATATTCCGCCGCAGCACGGCAATTCGCATTTCTTTTCTGCCTCGCCCAAGGAATGCAACGACGCACTCATCCTGACGGCCACCAACCCCAGCTTCAGCGGCTATATCCATGAAACGCCGGCCGCGTTCTACATCGCGCTTCCGAACACGATGACGGGCGCCTGCCCGCTTGGCACTGTGCCGGTCTACAGGCTGTGGAACCAGCGCTTCGATTCCAACCATCGTTTCACCACCGACGCATCGGTCAAGGCGCAGATGGTGGCGAAGGGCTACGTCGCAGAAGGCTACGGACCCGACAATGTCGCGATGTGCACTGTCAGCGCCATCCTGGGCGACGCGCAGTTCCTGGTGTCCGCGGCGACGCCCTACACCCCCGGCTGCGACGGGGTTCCACAAACGGGCACGTCTTACGCGAATGCCGAAGTGGAGCCGACGGTCTCCGTCAATCCCCTCAATCCCGATAACATCGTCGGCGTGTGGCAGCAGGACCGCTGGTCCAACGGCGGCGCGAAAGGCCTGCGGACCGGGGCCTCATTCGACGGCGGCCGCACCTGGACCCACGCCAGCCCGACATTCACGCGCTGCGCCGGTGGCAGCGCGGCCAACGGCGGCGACTATGAACGTGCAAGCGACCCATGGGTTTCATTTGCTCCCGATGGCACTGCCCACCAACTTGCGCTGGCGATCATCGGCGAGGAAGGCCAACCGGGCGCGGTCACCGCCATCCTCGCGAGCCGGTCAGTGGACGGAGGCCGCACCTGGAGCATGCCTTCCGCCGTGATACGCGACGGCGCGACGGCATTCAACGACAAGAATGCCATCACGGCAGACGCCACCGACGCGCGCTATGTCTACGCGACATGGGACCGCTTGGCAGGAGATCGTGGTCCAACCTATTTGGGCCGCAGCATCGACGGCGGGCTTTCGTGGGAAGTCGCGCGGCCCATCTATGATCCGGGCCCGAATGCGCAGACGCTCAACAATCAGATCGTCGTCCTGCCGAACGGCACGCTGATCAATTTTTTCACATTGTTCAATCCCATGCCCACGCTGGCGATCATTCGCTCCCTGGACAAGGGGGCGACCTGGTCGGCGCCGATCACTATCGCCTTGGTGCAGGCCCTGGGCGTGCAGGATCCTGAAGTTGGAACCGAAGTTCGCGACAGCGCAATGCTGGGCGCCATCGCCGTCAGCAGGCAAGGCACGCTGTATGCGACATGGCAGGACTCGCGCTTCACCGCAGGCGCACGGGATGGCATTGCCCTGTCAAGCTCCAGCGATGGGGGCCTCACCTGGTCCGCGCCGGTCAACATCAACCGCTATTCCGACGTGGCCGCATTCTCGCCCACGGTCGCGGTTCTCGACAACGGCACAATCGGCGTCACTTACTACGACTTTCGCAACAACACCAGCGACCCGGGGACGCTACTCACCGACCTCTGGCTGACGCAGTCGGCCGACGGCGTTACCTGGCGCGAGACCCACGTGTCCGGGCCATTCGACTTGAGTACCGCGCCGAACGCGCGCGGTCTCTTCCTGGGCGACTACCATGCGCTGGTCGGCATCGACACCGCGTTCCTGCCGTTCTATGTGCAAACCAACAGCGGTGATTTTGCGGATCGCACCGCCGTGTACGCGAGCAGGATCGTTTCCACAGGTCATGCGACCAAGGCAGCAGCTGCCCGATCCGCGGCGATGGCTCCGCTGCGCGCCGCAACGGCACCACCGCTGGCCATGACGCCGGAACTTCAAGCGCGATTGCAGACAACGGTTCAGCGCGTACTTGAACGGCGCAAGTATCGCGCGGAGAGCGCTCCGAATCCGCAGTAACGCCTGATCGTGGAGCCGCCAGGCGCGCTGGTCAAAGCGCCATGGCCACCAGCGTCCCCTGCTCAATTGCGCGCTTGGCGTCCAATTCCAGCGCAATGTCCGCGCCGCCGATCAGCTGGTGGACAATGCGGGCGGCGTCGAGGCCCGCAACCAGTTCGCGCTGAGGCACCTGTCCCGCACAGATCACGATCGTATCCACGTCGAGCACCTCCTGCCGGTCGTCGACCGTGATGTGCAGCCCGAGATCGTCGATGCGGTCGTACCGGACACCGCCGATCATGGCCACGCCCCGCTTCTTGAGTAGCGCGCGGCGAATCCAGCCGGTCGTCTTCGCCAATCCGCCGCCGACCTTCTCGTCCTTGCGCTGCAACAGCCAAAGCCTTCGGGTCGGCGCGTGCTCCCCGGCCGGCTTGAGGCCACCGCGCTCCGCATAAGTGACGTCTATTCCCCATTCGTCGCGGAACGCGGCAATCGCGACGTCATCGGTGAGGCCGACACTCGCATGTCCATCCGGTGGCGCTTCGCCCGCAGTGAGGAACTCCCCGACATCGAACCCAATGCCGCCCGCGCCGACGATCGCGACGCGCCGCCCCGCGTGCCTGCGTCCCGCGACAACCTCGACATAGTTCGCGACCTTGGGATGGTCGATGCCGGGGATGTCCGGAATGCGCGGCACGATACCCGTGGCCAGGATCACGCGATCGAAGCCGCGCAGGTTGTCGGCGACCATGCGGCGATTCAGCTCGACTCGCACGCCCAGTTGCCGCAAGCGCGTGCGGAAATAGCGCAGCGTTTCGGCAAACTCCTCCTTGCCGGGAATGCGGCGCGCCAGATTGAATTGACCGCCGATTTCGCCGGCCGCCTCGAACAGTGTGACGTAGTGACCCCGCGCAGCGGCCGCCGTTGCGCAGGCTAGGCCTGCCGGACCTGCGCCCACCACGGCGACCTTCAACCGTTCCTTTGCCGGTTGCACCTTCATTTCCGTTTCGTGGCACGCAAAGGGATTGACGAGGCACGAGGCGATCTGCCGCGCAAAGATGTGATCGAGGCAAGCCTGGTTGCAGCCGATGCACGTGTTGATTTCGTCGGCGCGATTCAGCATGGCCTTGTTGACGAATTCAGGATCGGCCAGAAACGGCCGCGCCATCGAGATCATGTCGGCATCGCCACGGGCAAGAACCGACTCCGCGGTCGCCGGGTCGTTGATCCGGTTGGTCGTGATGAGCGGAATGCTCACCGCGCCCTTCAGCCGCCGTGTGACCCACGCAAACGCCGCGCGCGGAACCATTGTGCCGATCGTCGGGATGCGCGCCTCGTGCCAGCCGATGCCGGTGTTGATGATCGTGGCGCCCGCGGCTTCGATCACCTGCGCCAACTGCACCACTTCGTCCCACGTGCTGCCACCCTCCACCAGGTCGAGCATGGACAGGCGGTAGATGATGATGAAGTCGGGACCCACCGCGTCGCGGGTACGCCGCACGATTTCCACCGGAAAACGGATACGGTGATCGAAGCTGCCGCCCCATTCATCATCGCGATGATTGGTCTGCGGGGCGATGAACTGGTTGATGAGATAGCCCTCGGACCCCATGATCTCGACGCCGTCGTACCCTGCGCGCTTGGCCAATTGCGCGCAGCGAACGTAGTCGGCGATGGTCTTGCGTACGCCCCAGCCGGTCAGGCCGCGCGCCCGGAACGGACTGATCGGCGAACGCGACGTCGACGGCGCCACGGCCAGCGGGTGATACGCATAGCGTCCCGCGTGCAGGATCTGCATCGCGATCTTTCCGCCTGCTGAGTGCACGGCGTCGGTGATGATCCGGTGCCTGGCGACCTGCCATGACCACGATAATTGCGATGCTCGCGGCTCCAGCCGGCCGACGAAATTGGGCGCGATGCCGCCGGTGACCATCAGGGCCACGCCGCCGCGCGCGCGCGTCGCATAGAACTCAGCCATCCGCGCAAAGCCATTGGGCGCCTCCTCCAGCCCCGTGTGCATCGAGCCCATCAGCACGCGGTTCTTGAGCGTGGTGAAGCCTAAGTCCAGGGGACGCAGCAGATTCGGGTAGGAAGGCATTTGGAACGTTTGCGTTTGCGGGAAAATCGGCATCGCGACTAGAATGCAACGTCGAACATTGTATTGCATCGACGCACTTGCATGCGCAGCAGAGATGATCGTGAAAACGGCGTATGGGAAATGATATGGAAAATGAGTGTGGATAAAGATAGAGAGCTGCCGTGGCAATCGCTCAGCGAACTCTCGCGCAAACTGGCCGCGCGCGAGACAACGTCGCAGGAAATCGTCGCTGCCTGCCTGACGCGCATCGAATCCCTCGACGAAAAGCTGCATGCATTCATCGAGGTCTATCGCGACGGCGCGCAGGCACTCGCTCGTGCGGCCGACCTCGAGCGCAACGCCGGCTATGTTCGCGGGCCGCTGCATGGATTGCCTATCGCACTCAAGGATCTCCTCCACTTCAAGGGACGGCAGACGACCGCGGGTTCGAAGAGCTGGCTGGGACGCAGGTCGGACCTGACCGCGACCGCATTGGAGCGCCTGTTGGGCGCGGGCATGATTCCGCTGGGCAAGACCCACATGGTCGAGTTTGCCTTTGGAGGCTGGGGCCGCAACCAGCCGATGGGCGCGCCATGGAATCCCTGGGACATGACCACGCATCGCGTGGCGGGCGGCTCGAGCAGTGGTTCGGCGGTGGCGGTTGCCGGCGGACTGGCCCCCGCGGCCATTGGATCGGACACGGGCGGCTCGATTCGCATCCCCGCTTCGCTGTGCGGCCTGACCGGCCTCAAGGTCACTTATGGCCTGATCAGCCTGTATGGGGCGGTGCCGCTGTCCACGACGCTGGATTCGCTCGGCCCGATCACGCATACCGTCGATGACGCGGCGCTCCTCGCCGCCGCGATGGCCGGCCCGGATGCACGCGACCTCGCCACCCTCGGCGTGCCACAAGTTGACTTTGCGGCCGCCCTTCACGGCGAGCCGGATATTCGCGGCATGCGCATCACCACGCTACCGGCGGAACAGTTGACGTCCGACGTCACACCCGAGGTTCGCCGCGCATTCGCGGCAATGCTCACCGTGTTGCGCGACTTAGGCGCCGTGGTCGAGGAGTCGCGCGTGCCGATCGATTTCGAGGACCTGATGGTGCGCAATGGACGGATGATCGCGACCGAGGCGTATGCGTTTCACCGCGGCTATATCGCCGATGAAAAACTTCCGATCGACCCATGGGTGCGCAAACGCCTGCTCGGCGGGAAGGCGATCAGCGCGGCCGACTACATCGACGACCTGGATTTCAAGCGTGCCGCAAGCGCGCATTTTGTCGAATGGATGCGCGGCCGCGACGCGCTGCTCACCCCCACGCTGCCCATCACCGCGCCGCCGGTCGTCGATGTGGACGAGGAAACCACTCCGCTGGCAACCTATACACGCGTGGCTAACTACCTTGGGGCTTGTGCGCTGTCCCTGCCGGGAGGGTTCGACGCAAGCGGGCTGCCGATCGGCTTGCAATTCCTCGGCGCGCCGTTCGCCGAAGCGACGCTCGTCCGGATCGGGCGTGCCGTGCAGCGCGCCACGGACTGGCATCTGCGCCGACCGGCGGCCTGACACGAAACCGATTCAACGCTTGCGTGCACCGAGGAACCCTCAGCTAATTTCACGCGGCGCGACGTGCGGACGCTGCCAGTTTCAACTTCTTCTGCGCATCCCTCAGCGCCGTGCGCAGCCCTTCTTCCACGACCGGGTGGTAAAACGGCATTTCCAGCATTTGCGGAACGGTCAGCCTCATCTGCAGCGCCCATGCGAGCAGATGCCCGATGTGTTCGGCCTCGGGCCCAAGCATCTCCGCGCCCAGGAACAATCCGGTACGCGCGTCCGCGTAGACATGAAGCAATCCCTGGTTGCGCAGCATCACGCGGGCGCGCCCCTGGTCGGCAAAGGATGCTTCCCCGATGACATGGGGCGTTTCGCGTAGCCGTGCAAAGCCATTGCCCACGATGGCGATCTGCGGATCGGAAAAAACGACGCTCAATGGCGCGCGCCGCAGTCCTTTGCGAACGAGGGGATAACTCGCTGCGTTCTCGCCGGCAATGCGGCCCTCATCCGCAGCTTCGTGCAGCAACGGAACATCGTTGTTCACGTCGCCCGCGATGAAAATGGATGAATCGCCACAACGCAGCGTGGTCCGGTCGAACAGCGGCACGCCATGCTTGTCCGTCTGGAGCGTCGTGTGCTCGAGCCCGAGTCCGGCGACGTTGGCGGCCCGGCCGGTGGCGGCGAGAAGGTAGGAGAAGCGCTCGACTTGCGCGCTATCATCCAGCGCGCGATAGCTGACCACGACCTCGTCGCCCTCCCGCGCCACTTCCGCATGCGCGTTCGTATCGAGATAAAACTCCTCGCCGAAAATTTTTCTCGCTTCGCCCAGCACAGTCGGATCAGACAGCGGACCGACCCCACCGCCACGACCGAATACCTTGACCCTGACGCCGAGGCGATGCAACGCCTGGCCGAGTTCCAGGCCGATCACACCGGGGCCGAAAACCGCCACGCTTTCCGGCAAGTCGTCGAGCTCGAAAATCTCGTCGTTCGTGAGCAGGCGTTCACCCAGCGCCTTCCAGGCCGGCGGGTACGACGGCGAGGAACCCGTGGCAATGACAATCGCCGCAGCGTGAATGGTCATGATCTCATCGACAACTAGTGTGCGATCGTCGACGAACCGGGCGTAACCCTGCACCTTGTCGGCTTCCGGAATGGCATCGACACCGCGCGTGACAAAGCCCACGAAGCGATCGCGTTCCGCACGCACCCGCGCCATGACCGCCTTCCCGTCAACCTTGACCCGGCCTTCGAGCTCAAGACCAAAACCTGGAAAGCGAGCCAGCACGTGCGCGGCTTCGGCGGGCGCGATCAGAAGCTTGCTCGGCATGCAGCCCACGCGGGCGCACGTCGTGCCGCCCACGCCGCCTTCGAACAGCAGTGCGTTCTTGCCGGCAGCCTTGGCGGCACGATAGGCCCCGAGTCCAGCTGTGCCCGCGCCGAGAATCGCCACATCGGCCGTCCTGTTGCGCATCGTCACTGCATTCGTCATGGCATTGCCTTCATGTTGCATTCGCGTGGGAGGGCCGCCGCTGGCGGTCCCCGCACGCATTGGTCGCCGCCGGAAGTGCGGCGCTTACCCCGCCCTCATGCGGCCCTACGCAGGAAAGTCTCGAGCGCCTCGGAACCGCCGATCAACCGACCGTTGATGAATACCTGCGGCACCGTTGCGGCACTCGCAATCGCGCCCAGCGCCTTGGTCCTTATCGAATGCGCGAGCGGGACTTCCACGTACTTATACCCGCCTTCCGTCAACTGGCGCTTGGCCTTGGCGCAGAACGCACAACCTTCGCGCGTCAGGATTGCGACCTGGTCCGGCTTGCGCGCACCCGGATTCAGGTATTTGAGCATCGTATCCGCATCTGAGACCTTGAATGGGTCGCCCGGCTCCTGCGGCTCGAGGAAGAGCTTTTCGATCTTCTTGTCGCGCACCAGCATCGAATAGCGCCACGAACGCTTGCCGAAGTTCAAGTCGGACTTGTCGACCAGCAGGCCCATTTTTTCCGTGAACTCGCCATTGCCATCGGGCAGCAGGAAGACGTTCTCGGCCTCCTGGTCGCGGCCCCATTCCTCCATCACGAACGGGTCATTGACGGAAATGCACACGATGGTGTCAATGCCCTGGTCCTGGAAGACCGGCGCGAGTTCGTTGAAACGCGGCAGATGGGTGGAAGAGCAGGTCGGCGTGAACGCGCCGGGCAGCGAGAACACGACGACATTCTTGCCGGCGAAAATGTCATCGCTGGTTACGGTCGCCCATTCGCCATTGCGACGCAGTCGGAACGTAACGTCGGGAACGCGTTGGCCTTCACGGTTGGGCAGGGTAGTTTGGGTCATGGCACTAACTCCTTCGGTTGATCATGGGGACATGCATGTGCGTACAGACCACATGATCGGGGAGGCGCATCTATAATGCAATTTGTATATTTCAATGAATTCGATAGTCTCTAACTATACTTGCCCGGACCGTTTCTGGCGACGGGAGGACGGGCGTCAGTCGAAGAGCGACCCGGTCGCAGCGACCGGCGGGTCCGACGGCGCGGCGCCTGCTTCGGGCTCCGGCGAGAGTGCGCTGGCGCGCACGCCCAGGAGGCGAATTCGGCGATCGAGAGGAACCCGCTTCAGGCATTCGCCGGCCACGCGCCGGATCGTTTGCGCGTCCTGCGTCGGCCGGTCGAGCGTCTGGTCGCGCGTGACCGTCTTGAAATTGTCGAAGCGCAGCTTGAGCCCGATGGTCTTGCCGACGTAGCCCTTGCGTTGCAGGTCGCTGCTCACTCCCGCGCACAGCTCGCTGAAGATCCGCGACAGCTGCTCCCGGTCGCGGGTGGCCGAAAGATCGTGCTCGAAGGTGGTCTCGCGACTGATGGACTTCGTCTCGCTATAGATGACGACCGCCCGCTGGTCGCGGCCATGCGCGACCTCGTGCAGCCACGCGCCGTAATTGGCGCCGAAATGCTCGACCAGCCATGCGGGATCGGCTTGTGCAATCTCGCCAATCGTGCGAATGCCCAGGCCTTCCAGTTTCGCGCTCGACTTGGGTCCGATTCCATTTACCTTGCGCGTTGCCAGAGGCCAGATGCGCGCGGGAATGGCGGCGGGCTTGAGCAGCGTCAGCCCGTCCGGCTTGTCCAGGTCCGAGGAAATCTTGGCCAGCAGTTTGTTGGGCGCAACACCAATAGAGCACGACAAGCCAGTGGCGGCGCGTACTGCATTCTTGATGGCTTGCGCGACGTCGCGCGCACGCTGCCATGGGTCCGGCGACGGTTCGTGCGCGGCAAGGCCAAGGAAGGGCATTTCCACGTCCGTCAGGTCGATGTAGATTTCGTCGATTCCCCGGTCCTCGATTTGCGGCGCCAACGTGCGCACGGCGGCCTTGAACAGCCGCGAATATTTGCGATAGTCATCGAAGTCGGTCGGCAGCAGAACGACGTCCGGCGCGATCGCCGCGGCCTTCATCAGACCCAATGCCGAATGCAGGCCCAGCGCGCGCGCCTCGTAGGTTGCGGTCATCACCACGCCACGCCCCACGTAGTTGCGTAGCGTCGAGAACGTTCGGGTCACGCCTCCGGTCTCCGTATCGTGCGCTTCGGCCGGCTGGTGGCGACTGCCGCCACCGATGACCACGGGCCGGCCGCGCAATTCCGGATAGCGAAGCAACGCCACCGACGCATAGAACGCGTCCATGTCGAGATGGGCGATCAGGCGCGGCGGAGGTGTCTCGGCGATTGTGCCGTCGGTGTCAGGGTCCACACCCGCATTTTGCGACCATTCCGCGCGCCTGCGGCCGGCGCGGCCCGATTCATGGCAGACGTATAATGGCGGTCCATTCGCTGCGCGCATTCCACTTGCGCTTTCGCCATGAATTTCGTTTCCCGCACTTCCCTTGGTCCCGTCATTTCGCTGTCCATCGCGGTTGCGTTCGCGCTGGCCGCCTGCTCGAAGGCGCCGGAATCCGCGCCTCCTGTGGCCGCAAAGATTGCGACCCCGGTGGTCACTACCGCGAAAGCAGGTTCCGGCAGTTCCCAGGACGACCACGGCATCGCCTGGCAAACCGGAGACGTTGACGTGGTGTTCGCGGCCGCCAAGGCGGATCACAAGCCCGTATTCCTTTACTGGGGCGCCAAGTGGTGTCCGCCCTGCAACCAGATCAAGGCGACGGTATTCAATCGCCAGGACTTCATCGAGCGCTCGCGCCAATTCGTGCCGGTGTACGTGGACGGTGACGGCCCGAACGCGCAGCGCCTGGGTTCGCGCTTCAAGGTCAGCGGCTACCCGACCATGATCCTGTTCACGCCAGAGGGCGCCGAAATCACGCGCCTGCCGGGCGACGTCGATGCCGATCAGTACATGCAGGTGCTGGCGATGGGCATGAATGGCGCGCGACCGATCAAGGAAACGCTGGCCGGTGCGCTGGCTCCCGATGCGGCCAAGCTCACCCCGGACGACTGGCGCATGCTGTCCTTCTATTCCTGGGAAGTGGACGACCAGCAGTTGCTTGCCAAAGACGCCGTCGCGCCCACGTTGCAGCGACTTGCGAGTGCGTGCCCCGCCGATCAGCCCGAGTCCGCGACCCGGCTCAAGCTGCAGGCGCTCGCGGCACTCGCCACCGCCAAGGATGCCAAGCCGCGCGACGACACGGAAGATGCCGCATTCCTGCGCAAGGTCCTGCTCGACGCCAAACTAACACGCGCCAATTTCGGTGTGCTGACCAACTACGCCGACAACCTGGCGGGCTACGTCACATTACCGAAATCCCCAGCGCGTGCGCAGCTTGTCGCAGACTGGAATGGCGCACTTGCCCAACTTGTCGCCGATCCCAGCCTGTCGACGGCAGACCGACTTGCGATCGTCATCGCCCAGGTACAAATCGCCAAGGTCGACCAGGGCGACGCCCCCTTGCCCGCTCCGCTTGCGAAAAACGTGCGCGAGCAGGTGGCCCGCGCCGACCGCGAGACCACCGATCCCTACGCCCGCGAAGCGGTCATCAGCGCCGCTGCCGACGCCCTTGCAGAGGCCGGACTGATGAGTGAATCCGATGCACTGCTCACCGCCGAACTCACACGTTCGACGTCACCCTACTACTACATGCTGGGCCTTGCGGCCAACGCGAAGAAGCGTGGCGACAAGGTCGCCGCATTGGGCTGGTACGAAAAAGCCTATGCCGCCGCCGACGGCCCGGCCACCCGCCTGCAGTGGGGCGCGAGCTACGTCAACGCGCTGGTCGAGATGTCGCCGCAGGATGCCGCGCGCATCGAGGCTGCGGCCTCTCATGTCATCGGTGAACTCAAGCCCACGCCGGACACGTTCTTTGGCCGCAACCAGAAATCGCTGGAGCGCATGGGCAAGAGGCTCGAGGCCTGGAACAAGGGAAATTCGAATACCGCGTCGCTGCAACGCATCCGAAGGCAAATGGCGGGCGTATGCAGCCAGGTGCCGGCCGCCGATCCGGCGCGCGCAGCCTGCGAAGCCGCAATGCAGCCTGCGAAGACCGCATAGCGCTGACTCACCCGTTGCCGGCTATGGAATCGCCACCGGGCAGCCCGTGTTGTAATCTTGCGCAATGTATCGAGGCATGACCGTCATTGCCGCCGTCGTCATCGTGGCCCTGGGCATCTTCATCTGGGCGAGCGATCGCATCACCATGGAAGGGCAGCGGACCATCTATACGGTGTCCTGCGAGCAGGGCGCTTGGGACGGCCTGCGCTGTTCCGGACGGGTGCGCGCCTCTGACCGGCATCGCTTCCGGGCGAGCCGCAGCCGGCACGAAGTCGTGTACTGGATTGCAGGCTCCAACACGCCGTCGGGTAAATTCATCGATTGCAATATCACCGACCGCGACCGGTGGGTGTGTGCGCCGCGCGCCGGCGAGCCCCCCACCATCGCGCATGAATTGATCGATGGCCGGCCCGTGCAACAAGCGGGCAATTCCAATGTGCCGTTTCATGCGGTGTCGAAATGGAAGTGGTGGGCGCTCGACCTGGGAGTACCCATTGTCAGCAAGGCGGATTTCAGCAGCACCATCGATCCGCACCAACAGGCTGCCGCTTCAGGCAAGTGACCAACCGATGATCGACGCGACGCCGGGAATGACGGTGCTTTTCGCTGATGTCTGCGGCAGCACCCGCCTTTATGAAACCTTGGGCGACACCGAAGCGCTTGCCGCGATCGGCCGCTGTCTCGCGCTCATTGGGGACGTCTCCACCGGCCACGGAGGCCGCGTGGTCAAGACCATCGGCGACGAGGCGATGGTCGTCTTCGCTTCGGCGGACAAGGCCGCGCAGGCCGCAGCGGAAATGCATGTGCGCCTTTCCAAGCAGCTCCCGGTGGGCGGCGCCCGGCTCGCGATCCGCATCGGATTCCACGACGGCCCGACGATTCAGGCGGATGGTGACGTGTTCGGCGATGCGGTCAATGTTGCAGCGCGTATGGTGGCACTGGCGAAGCGCGAGCAGATCATCACGTCGGCGCCGACAGTCGAGACACTCTCCCCCTGGCTGCGCGAACGCGTCCGCGAACTGGACACGCTGACGGTAAAGGGCAAGTCCAAGGATATCGGCATCTTCGAGCTCCTGTGGCAGGACGAGGAAGCGGACCTGACCGCCGTCGCAACGCGCTGGAAGCCATTGCCGGCGCGCATCGTCTTGCGCCAAGGCGCCAAGGAATTGGTGCTGGACGAATCCGCGACCACGATCACGATCGGCCGCGACGCCCAGAACGACATCGTGACCGCAGCACGAAAGGCGTCGCGCCTGCACGCGCGCATGGAGCGGCGACGCGACAAGTTCGTCGTCGTCGACCAGAGCTCCAATGGAACCTATGTCACCATCGACGGCGAACCCGAGATCATGCTGCGCCGCGAAGAACTGATCCTGCGCGGACGCGGACGCCTCTGCTTCGGCCATCCCCATGCGGAGGACCCGGCCGAATTCCTGGCCTTTTCCTGCGTGGACTAGCGCTTTCGAAAGTCGCTCCTGATCCGCGCCTTGCTATAATCCGCACCACATTGCCGCCAGCCATTCCGGTCGGCGGCTTTTGTTTTTCGATGAACGCGACCTCCTATCCTGCCGATCTCGTCCGCGACGTGGCCCGCCGCCGGACCTTCGCCATCATTTCGCACCCGGATGCGGGCAAGACCACGCTCACCGAAAAGCTGCTGTTGTTCGGCGGCGCGATCCTGATGGCGGGTACGGTCAAGGCGCGCAAGAGTTCGCGCCACGCCACGTCGGACTGGATGGAAGTCGAAAAGCAACGCGGCATTTCGGTGACGAGCTCGGTCATGCAGTTCGACTATGCGGGCCACACGATCAACCTGCTCGACACGCCTGGCCACCAGGACTTCTCCGAGGACACTTATCGCGTGCTCACCGCCGTCGACGCGGCCGTGATGGTGATCGACGCCGCGAAGGGCGTGGAAGAGCAGACGATCAAGCTGCTCAACGTGTGCCGACTGCGCAACACCCCGATCATCACTTTTGTGAACAAGATGGATCGCGAGGTGCGCGAGCCCGTGGCCCTGCTCGAGGAAATCGAGGAAGTGCTGAAGATCGATTGCGCGCCCGTGAGTTGGCCGATCGGCATGGGCAAGGCCTTCCGTGGCGTGTTCGACCTGCAACAGGACCGCCTGGTGCGTTTTTCTGGCGGCGAGGAACGGCGTACCGCCAGCGAGGACAACGAATTGATTGAAGGCATCGACAATCCGCGGTTGGATGAATTGTTTCCGCAGGAAATGGCGGCGGTGCGCCACGATGTCGATCTGATTCGCAGCGCCAGCACGCCGTTTGACTTGGGCGAATTTCTGGCGGGTCGGCAGTCGCCGGTATTCTTCGGTTCCGGGATCAACAATTTCGGCGTGCAGGAAATCCTGCAGGCGCTGGTGGACTGGGCGCCGCCGCCGCAGCCGCGCGACGGCGGCGAGCGCATCGTGCATCCGGCGGAAAGCCCCTTCACCGGTTTCGTGTTCAAGATCCAGGCCAACATGGACCCCAAGCACCGCGACCGCATCGCCTTCTTCCGCGTGTGTTCCGGCCGCTATACACCTGCCATGAAGGTGCAGCACCAGCGCATCGGGCGCGAGATGAAGCTCGGCAATGTCATTACGTTCATGGCCAACGAACGCGTCGCCAGCGAGGACGCCGTGGCAGGCGATATCATCGGCATCCACAATCACGGGCAGTTGCAGATCGGCGACACGTTGACCGAAGGCGAGGCGCTGGGGTTCAAGGGTATTCCGTATTTCGCGCCGGAAATGTTTCGCGTCGCACGTCCGCGCGACCCGTTCAAGGCCAAGCAGTTGCAGAAGGGCCTGCAGCAGCTGGGTGAGGAGGGCGCCATACAGGTGTTCGAGGCAGTCTCCAGCAAGTCGCTGCTGCTGGGGGCGGTCGGGCAACTCCAGTTCGAAGTCGTCGCCGCGCGTCTGGCCAGCGAGTACAAGGTGGATGCAATCTACGACGACGCAGGTATTGCCACGGCGCGCTGGCTCACCTATCCCGACGAAATCACGCGCCGCGATTTCGAGCGCGACCGCGCCGCATCGCTGGCTACGGACGTCGACGACAATCCGGTATACCTCGCCACCAATCGCTTCAACCTGCAGGCGGCAATGGAACGCTGGCCGAAGGTCGGCTTCCACACCACGCGGGAACACGGTCAGCGGCTCGCCCACGCCTAAAATGCGCTAGAGTCCGGTCGTGGCCACCGATCCCGTCCGCATCGCCGCCCAGTTCGACTTGGCCGCGCTTCCGCCGGCGTACTTCGCCAATCCCTATCCGTACTATCGCGCGCTGCGCGAGCACGCGCCGGTGAAGCAAATGCCGGACGGATCGTGGTTCCTGACACGGTACGAGGACGTCCTGCCGGTGTATCGCGACCCGAAGGCCTTCAGTTCGGACAAGAAGAAGGAGTTCGGCCCCAAGTACGGTCCCTCGCCGCTACTCGAGCACCACACGACGAGCCTCGTGTTCAACGATCCCCCGCTGCATACGCGCGTGAGGCGCCTGATCCTCGGCGCGTTGTCGCAGCGGCACATTGCAGTCATGGAGCCGGGATTGGTGACGTTGGTCGACGGCCTGCTGGACGCGATGGCGCTCAAACGCCAGGTCGACCTCATCGAGGACTTTGCCGCGTCGATCCCGATCGAGATCATCGGCAACCTCCTCGGAGTGCCGCACTTTGAACGCGCGCCGCTGCGCGGCTGGTCGCTGGCAATTCTGGGCGCGCTGGAACCTGTACTCACGCCGGAACGTGCGGCATCGGGCAACGCCGCTGTGCGCGAGATGCTCGCGTATCTCGCCAGTTTAGTGGCCGAGCGCCGGACGCATCCTCGCGATCCCGACGTCGACGTCCTCACCCGGCTGATCCAGGGCGAGACCGATGGCGAGCGCCTCACGGAGACGGAGCTCCTGCACCAATGCATCTTCCTGCTGAACGCGGGACATGAAACGACAACCAACCTTATCGGCAATGCGCTGCACGCGCTGTGCGAATGGCCCGAGCAGAAGGCACGCTTGGTCGCCGGTGTCGCCGATCCCGTGCTGATCAAATCGGCGGTCGAGGAATTCCTGCGCTTCGAAAGTTCGAACCAGCTGGGCAACCGGATCTCGACGCAGGAAGCGACCGTGGGCGGCGTCAGGCTTCCGCCCGATTCGAGAATCACAATTTGCATCGGCGCCGCCAACCGCGACCCGGCGCAGTTCCCGGATCCCGACCGGCTCGACCTCGAACGCGAGCCGAACAAGCACATCGCGTTCGCGTTCGGCATCCATACGTGTCTCGGGATGAATCTCGCGCGGCTCGAGGCGCGCGTGGCGCTCGCCAAATTCCTGGCGCGCTTCCCCGACTACGCGCTGGCCGGCGACCCTGTGCGCGGCGGACGCGCGCGCTTTCGAGGCTTCCTGCACCTTCCCTGCAACGTCGCAGGTTGACATCGGGCCATTCCTTCGGGCCCCTGCATTGCACCTACTTCGCCAGGCCCTGCCGCCGCCGGGCGAGGTCGATGTCGAGATACTTCCAGTACGGACGGAACACGGGCGGACTGAATCCCGAGACCCAGGCCTGGACGTAGTTGGTCTCGGTGCGGAAAATCGCGGCCAGCATGGGCATGTAGGCCAGGGCCAGATCCGTCATCGTGCGCGCGGCCGCGATTTGCGCGGGAGGCTCCGCGGCGCGCAGGAACTGCGCGAACGCCGCGTCGTACTCCGCGAGCTTGAACCGGCTGATATTGACGCTAGGCTGCGCCCCGCCCCAGAGCGGAATCAGCACGACATATCCGGACGGCGCGCCGCCCTGTCCCACGAACGCCAGCTGATACTTGCCGGCGATCATTTCCTTGACGGCGTCCTGGAATGGCGTGACACGGAACTCCATGCGCACGCCGATGGCATCCATGTCGCGCTTGACCAGTGTCTGGATCTCGCGCGAGATGGCGCCCGAGCGCAGCGTGAACGTGATCGTCAGCGGCTTGCCATCGGGACCTTTGCGGAAACCGTCGGTATCGCGCTTGTCGAAGCCGAAACGGTCGAGCAGGCGCTTTGCCGCGTCCTTGTCGTAGGGGGGCTTTGGCGGGCGCGCCGGATCGTGGCCGGTCATTCCCGGCGCTACCATCTGGTTGGCGGCAATACCCTGCCCGGCATAGACGACGCGCACCATCGTTTCGGTGTCTATCCCCTGGGCAATCGCGCGGCGCAACGCAATGCGCTCCTTGCCCATTCCTCCGATCACGGCATCTTCCATGTTGAAGTAAATGGAGAACACCACCGGCTCGACAAAATTATGGCGAACCACGCCCTTGGCTGCGTACTCGGGCTTGAGCTCGCCATTGGCCAGCAAGCGGGTCGCCGCCTCGCCGCGAACGACGACGTAGTCCAAGCCACCGCGCTCGAACTCGAGGAGGCGCGTGGCATCTTCCTCGATGATGGCAATTTCGACCACGCCGATCTGCGGCAACGTCTTGCCTTTCATACTGCGCACGAGTGCAGCCTTCGCCGGTTCGGTGCTATCCGGAAAGCGGATGGTGCGATAGCCGGGATTGGCTTCCAGAATGATGCGCGAGCCCTGCTTCCACTCGCGCAAGCGATACGGACCCGTGCCAACGGGACGCGCACGAATGTCCCCGCCTGCCGCCTCGACCACTTCGCGTGCGACCGCTCCGCGGACGAGATTGTCGTGGACCACCGGATAGTTGGGCTCGGTCAGGCGCAATTGCAGCGTGTAGCGGTCCAGCGCGCGCAGGCCCTCGATCGGCTGGTCGTAGTCGAACTTCCCGCCAGGGCGCTGCGCCGCGTCGACCACCTCGCGCGCGCCGACCACCAGGTCGCTGAATACCGCGGAACCCCCGCGACGCAGATTGGGGTCGATCCAGCGCTTGAGTGAATACACATAGTCGGCGGCAACCAGTTCCCGCGGCCTGCCGCCGAACGCGGGGTCGTCGGTGAAATGAATTCCTGGTGCGATGCGGATGGTCCAGGTCTTGCCATCGTCGGTGATGATCGGCTGCGACGTCGCGGTGACGGGCGAAAGGCGCGGCGTCGAGGAAAGGTAGTCGTATTCGTAGAGACCCTCGTAGATCGCGGCAAAAAGTTCAAAGGATGGGTTGTCGGTGAACTGCTGCGGATCGAACGTCCCGATGTCGAATGACGCCACGCGCAGGACCTTGTCCGGATCGGCGGCATCTGCAATTCCACCGGCCAGCAAGCACGCGACCACGAGCGACCGGAAGCCAAAGGTAGCTATCACGCAGGAGACTGTCATGCCGACGACTTTCATGCGGAAGACTTTGATGCTGCGGATTATGCATCAGCGCCCATTCGCCGGATCGCCGCAAGCGGCGGCAGTTTCCGGGCAGTTCCGCTATCATTGCGCATCCATGGCCGGCAACGGATCGGCCAGGGCCAGCTTCTACAAATTCCCGGAGGAACCATGAAACAAGCATTCGTCGGCAGCATGCTGCTGTGCGCCCTGTTCGCAATGGCCAGCGTCGCCACGGCCCAGGTCAAGGTCGGCGTCATCGTGTCGGCCACAGGCCCCGCGGCGTCGCTGGGCATTCCCGAAAAGAACACGGTCGGCCTGTGCGCCAAGACGATGGGTGGAAAGGCCGTCGAGTTCATCCTCCTGGACGAGGCCTCGGACACCACGACGGCAGTGCAGAACGCCAAGAAGGTGATCGGCGAGGACAAGGTCGACGCGATCATCGGCACCACCACGACGCCGACCACGTTGGCGATCCTCGATGTCATCTCGGACGGCGAGACACCGACGATTTCGCTCGCGTCGTCCATCCGCATCATCGAGCCGATGGATGCCAAGCGCGCGTGGATGTTCAAAACGCCGCAGACCGACGTGATGATGGCCAGCGCGATTCTCGAGCACATGGCGAAGAACGGCGTGAAGACGATCGGCTACGTCGGCTTCAACGATGCGCTGGGCGAGGCCTTCTTCGCCGAGATCGACAAGGCCGCCAAGGCGCGCAACATTGCGCTGGTCGCCAACGAGCGTTTCGCGCCCAAGGACACGAGTGTGGTGGGCCAGTCGCTCAAACTCCTGGCCGCCAAGCCTGACGCCATCGTGATCGGCGCGTCCGGCACACCGGCGGCGCTCCCGGCACGCACGCTGGCCGAGCAGGGCTTCAAGGGCAAGGTCTACTTCAATCACGGCGTCGCCAATCCGGATTTCCTGCGCGTCGGCGGCAAGGATATCGAAGGCGGATTTGTCCCGACCAGCCCGGTGATCGTCGCGTCCCAGCTGCCCGACAGCAACCCGGCAAAGAAGCAGGCGCTGGATTACATCAAGGTGTATGAAGCCGCCTTTGGACCGGGCAGCGTTTCGGCATTCGGCTCCTACACCTGGGACGCCTGCCTTGAACTTGCGAACGCCATTCCGCACGCATTGAAGGTCGCGCAGCCGGGAACCAAGGAGTTCCGCCGTGCATTGCGCGACGCGCTGGAAGCGACCAAGGAACTTCCCGTCACCAATGGCGTGGTGAACATGAGCAAGACAGATCACCTGGGCCTCGATGCGCGCGCACGCGTGATGGTACAGATCAAGGATGGCAAGTGGGTCCTACAAAACTGAGACAAAACTGAGGCAACCCTGACGAAGGCGTAACGATGGCAAATACACATCACCTGATTGGAACCGGCCCACACAAGGTGATCGTGCTGCACGGCTGGTTTGCGGATCGCCACGGCTTCGCCCCCATGGAAAAGCTGCTGACCGGCAGCGAGTTCACCTACGCTTTCATGGATTATCGCGGCTATGGCGGGATGAAAGACGCCGCCGGCAGCTTCACTATGGATGAAATTGCCCTCGACACGCTGGAGTTGGCCGACGCGCTGGGCTGGCAGCAATTCAGCCTGATCGGCCACTCGATGGGCGGCAAGGCCATCCAGCGCGTGCTGACGCGCGCGCCATCGCGCGTGAACAAGCTGTTGGCGATCACGCCGGTTCCTGCTGCCGAGGTTCCTTTCGATGAACAGGGTTGGGCGTTGTTTTCCGGCGCGGCGGAAAACCCCGGCAACCGCTACGGCATCATCGACTTCACCACGGGCAATCGGTTGGCCAAGACCTGGGTCGACCAGATGGTGGCGAATTCTCTCGACAGTTCGACCCGCGCAGCTTTCGCCGCCTATCTTCTGGCGTGGGCCAAGAGCGACTTCAGCGCCGAAGTGAAGGGATTGCCGGCGCCGATCCACGTCATCGTGGGCGCGCACGACAACGCCATCAATGCGGACACCATGCGGGCAACGTACCTGGCGTGGTTTCCTAACGCGACGATGGAGATACTGGAAAACGCGGGCCACTATCCGATGCACGAAACGCCGGTGGCCTTGGCAACGGCCATCGAAAAATTCCTGCGCAGTTAGCGTGGCACCTCGTATCAAAAGACCCGCGGAAACGCGCGGGCCTTTTTGCACAAACCGACGGATCAGCCTTGTGGCGGCACGCCCGCCGGCGGCGGCGTATTCGGTGGCGGGTAATTCGGTGGCGGGTAATTCGGCGGCGGGTAATTCGGCGGCGGGTAGTTGGCCGGCGGATAATTCGGCGGGCCCGACGGACCCCCGTAGTACGGCGCCGGATAGCCGGGGGGATAGTTGGCCGGCGACAGGGACTGCGGCTCCGGCGGCGGCGTATTGGACGGCGGATAGCTGTAGACGGGCTGCCGCCGAGATACGACCTGCCCCGGAACCTGATTTCCTTGCGCGTACATGCATTGGACATATACCGCGTTGTAACGCTGTTGCATCTGGAAATTGGACATGTTCGCCACGCTGCCGCCTGCCGCGCCGCCGTAGAGCAGACCGGTGCCAGCGCCTATTGCCGCACCTGCACCCGCCTGCCCGGTGACTGACCCGATGATCGCGCCCGCGGCGGCACCCAGCGCCGTGCCAACTACCGCATTGGCGGCCGCATTGTTTGCCGCCGCTTCGCCTTCCGGGGCAAGCAGCGCGTAAGCCCGCTGCTGACAGCCCGCGCTGTCATTCTGGAATTGATCGTAGGACTTTTGTGGTCCGGGCAGGACCATCACCGTCGGCGAGTTCGGGACCGTCACACAACCACCCAGAATCGCGGCGATCGGCAACGCCAACAACAGCAGACGCTTGTTCATTGCTATTTCCGTATCCGGCCTGATTCAACTTCGTTTGGTTGCGTGCGTCATTGCACGAGGCGCGGCGCAACCTGCGAGTTGGGATTGTTGTGCGGGACGACCTGCATCCACGCCCTGCTGCAGGTATTCACGTACGGAAAGTAACCCGCCGGATCGGTGCAGTAGTACCAGAAATTACTCGTGGCCGGCGCCGGCTGCGGGGAAACGTTTGAAAACGAGCTGGACGATGCATCTTGTGGAATCCAAACGCCGGCATCGCTCGAGAAGTCTTGCGAGGAAACGTAGGTCACCGGGCTGGATGTAACGTACGTGTTGTTCCAGCCGGCATTGGGCCAACCCCAGTATCCGGGCCAGCCGACGGATACGCCGACGCCCGGCCACCACCATCCGCCCCAGCCTGCGCCGCACCACCCGCCGCAGCCCCAGCCCACGCCGCGCCAGCCGCCGTTCCACGCGCCACCACGCCAGCCATTGTTCCAGGATCCGCCGTGCCAGCCATTGTTCCAGGAGCCGCCGCCATTCCAGTTGCCGCCTGAGCCACCACGCCAACCGCCACCATTCCAGTGACCGCCGGAGCCACCACTCCAACCGCCGCCCGAGCCACCGCCCCAATGGCCGCCTCCGCCACCGCTGGAGCCACCACTCCAACCGCCGCCGCCCCCGCCGCCCGAGTGTCCTCCTCCGCCACCGCCGGAGCCACCACTCCAACCGCCACCGCCCCCGCCGCCCGAGTGTCCGCCTCCGCCACCCCCACCCCCGCCTCCACGTCCCTGGGCGAACGAAGCACCGCTGACAAATATAGCGATGGCCAGTGCGACAAATGTAACAAATAGTTTCTTCATGGACGGCTCCCGCAACCTGTGCCCCTTCGACCCAATATTCACCTCCCGAGTTCAAAGCCAAATACACCGCAAGAGCCTGAAAGTTTGCAGTTCTTGCACTATTGGATCAACCGGGGCTGATATCCATTAACGGCCCAACCATCCTAATGGATTACACACCCGGACCGTCAAGGCCACAGACCCATCACCAGCAACGTGTAGCCATCCGGTTCAGCTTTTGCCACCGCGTCGGTTCCGGTTACCGATCCCGCGCGGGGCTCTCGATCACAAACGGCTGCGCCATGGCCCCTTCCAGGCGCTGCGCCAGGATTCATGCGTACACATGTCGGCCGGTCCGCCGCCGACGACGGGCACGAAGCGTGTGTTGTAATACTGTGTGCGGGTTCGCCTGCACGGATTCGCCTCCAAGCTGCGCAATGCTGGCGCGCGCGGCACTGTGCCTTTTTTCCATCGCTCCGACCTTGCCTCCATGCCCCCCGTCACCATCGCCCTCATCGTCGCCAACGTTGCGATGTTCCTTCTCTACACCAGTATTGGCGACATGCTCCTGCCGCTTGCGCTGTGGCCGCTCGGTGCATCGCCGTTCCCGAACGTAGGCTTCGAACCGTGGCAGCCGCTGACCTACGCGTTCCTGCACGGCGGTTTCACTCATCTGCTGTTCAACATGTTCGGCCTTTACATGTTCGGCGGCGCGATCGAGCAGGTTTTCGGGACCCGCCGTTACCTCGCGTATTACGTGGTCTGCGTGGTATCGGCAGCCGCGGCGCAATTGCTGGTCGCGTGGCTGACGAACGGCTACTACCCGACGGTCGGCGCGTCCGGCGGGGTATTCGGGCTGCTGCTCGCCTATGGCCTCTACTTCCCCAACAATCGCGTGATGCTCCTGTTTCCGCCCATTCCCATGCCGGCGCGCGTATTCGTCGTCGTCTATGCGGTGATCGAACTGGTGTTGGGCGTGACCGGTGCGCAATCCGGCGTCGCGCATTTCGCCCACTTGGGCGGCATGGTCGGCGGCTTCATCATGCTCCGCTATTGGCGAGGCGCCGGGCAGACGTGGCGCCGCCGTTTTTGACTTTCGTCAGCCCGTCATCATTTGGATCTGCGTGCCGCTTGAGTTGAGCGACCACGCCGGCGCAGTGAAGCGCGCCGCCAGGAAGTCAGTAAACGCGCGCACCTTGGCCGACAGGTGGCGCCGGCTGGGATACACGATGTAGATTGGCGCGGGCGGAGGCTCGAATCCGCCCAGGATCAGCCGCAACTTTCCAGCGCGTACATTCGGCCCGACGATGAAGTCGGGTTCGTAGACCACGCCCATGCCCTCGACCGCCAGCGCCTCCAGGAAGCGCCCGTTGTTGGCTTGCACCGGCCCGTTGATGCGCACATTGCGCTCGACACCCTTGGCGTCGCGAAACGACCACACATTCTTGAAGCTCGAGTATTCGTAGGTGAGGCACGCGTGGCCGATCAAGTCCTCCGGCTCGTTTGGAATGCCATGTTGCGAGAGGTAGGACGGCGCGGCGCAGCACACGAGGCGCGTCGTCCCGATCTTGCGTCCCACCAGGTTCTGCGTACCGATCGTGCCGATACGCACGGCGATGTCGAAACCCTCGTCAACCAAGTCCACGGCGCGATCCGACAGTTCGATGTCGAAGCGCATCTGCGGAAAACGCGTGACAAATTCCGCGATGGCGGGCGCCAGGTGGCGCACGCCAAAGGTGATTGCGGCCGTCAGGCGCAGCGTGCCGCGTGGCTTTACCGTCGCCGCCGTCGCCGACTCCTCGGCTTCTTCCAGGTCAGCGAGCAACAACACGCAGCGTTCATGAAATACGCGTCCCGTCTCGGTCAGTGAGAGCCGCCGCGTCGTTCGATTAAGCAGGCGCGCGTTGAGGTGCGTTTCGAGTTCGGAGACATGGCGCGAAATGGAAGAGACCGACGTGTCCAAACGCTCCGCCGCACGCGCGAAACTGCCCAACTCGACCACCTTGACGAAAGCGACAATGGCAAGGAACCGATCCATGTCCGTTATTGTTGCATATTTCGCAATAGTCTATATCGCGCAGGCCACTTTATTTCGTCCTGGGCAAGGTTCAATCTCTGTCCCGTCATCCGGCAACACTGACAACCGAACTGCGGACCCAACTTCCGGCGTCTGCCCACCCCATTTTCGACTCGAGGACAAACCACATGAAACTCTATTACGCTCCCGGCGCCTGTTCCATGGCCTCCCATATCGCGCTCAACGAAGCCGGACTTCTCTACGAGGCCGTGAAGGTCGACCTGCGCAAACACGAACTTGCAGACGGCACCGACTTTTACATGATCAATCCCAAGGGCTATGTTCCGTTGCTCGAATTGGACGACGGGCAGCGCCTTTCGGAAGTCGGCGTCATCCTCCAGTACATCGCCGACCGCAAGCCCGGCATGCTCGCACCGCAAGTCGGAACGATGGAGCGCTATCGCGTGATGGAGTGGCTCAATTTCATTGCCACTGAACTCCACAAGCAGTTCTCCCCGCTTTTCTATGCCGATACCCCGGCCGCGACCAAGGATGCGCAAATCGCGAAGCTCGCCACACGCTTCGATCTCATCTCCAAGACGTTGTCGGCGCATTCGTACCTCACGGGCGAGACATTCACCATTGCCGACGCCTACCTGTTCACGATCGTGAACTGGACGGGTATGCTCAAGATTGACCTGTCGTCGTGGCCCGCGCTGCAGCAGTTCCAGGCTCGCGTCGCTGCTCGCCCCATGGTGCACGCGACACTTGTCACCGAAGGCTTGGCCAAGCCCATCGCGAGCGCCGCGTGAGCGGTCAACTGAGTCGTTGGCTACACTGAGATGAGCTGGGAACCGAATAACGAAGCGCCCGTGACCACCCGCCTGCCGACGCTGTTTCTTTCGCACGGATCCCCGATGTTCGCGGTGGACCCCGGCGTCGCCGGACGGGCGTGGGCGCAACTCGGCAAGACATTGCCGCGTCCGCGCGCGGTGTTGATGGTTTCCGCACACTGGGAAACGTCAGTGCCGATGCTTTTGGGAAATCCGAAGCCGGAAACGATCCACGACTTCGGCGGCTTCCCGCCTGAACTGTATCGCGTGACCTATCCCGCGCCAGGCGCGCCCGGACTCGCGGCGGAGTGCGTCGCATTGCTCAAGGTTGCGGAAATAACGGCGGGCGTGGACGGCTGTCGGGGACTGGATCACGGCGCGTGGGTGCCAATGCGGTGGATGTTTCCGGACGCCGACATTCCGGTCGCGCAATTGTCGGTGCAGCCCTTGCTAGGTCCCGCTCACCATGTCGCGCTGGGACGTGCGCTGGCGCCGTTGACGGAATCGGGCGTGTTGATCATCGGCTCCGGGCACACGACCCACAACCTGCGCGACTGGATGAACAACGCGCGGCGACCGATGCCGCTTGGCTATGTCCGCGATTTTTCGGCGTGGCTCGCAAGGATATTGGCGGAGCACGACACGAACGCGCTCGTGGCCTATCGTGAACGCGCGCCCGAAGCAGCGCGCGCGCACCCGACCGAGGAGCATTTTCTGCCGCTCTTCGTGGCCTACGGCGCAGCCGGCGATGACGCCGTGCCGCAGCGCTTCCTGGCCGATTCACTCACCGAAGCCATTGCCATGGACTCGTACGCGTTCGCGCCAGCGGAATCGCTGGCGGTCGTTTAGCTTATCGACAGAGGGCGGAATGCCTTAAAATCGGGGATCCACGAACCCCGCAAGGACTGCCATGCCCGCCGATCCCCGCTCCCCCGACGCAACGATGGACGCCGCGTCGCTCTACCGCGAAGAAATCATCACCGATCGCAAGGTCGGCACCATCCGCCTGATGGTGCCGGTCAAGGCCGACGGCTCGCCCGATCCGGCGCGCGCCACCATCTACACCGGCGACGCGCAGATCATGACCAACATGGGCGCATTGCCGGTCACCTTCGACATCGAGGCTAAGGACCTCGCCGAAGCGGTCGCTCACTATGGCGAAGCGGCCAAGGTGGGCATCGAACGCACGATGCGCGAATTGCAGGAATTGCGCCGGCAGCAATCATCGGGCCTGATCGTGCCGCCGGCGGGCGCTGCCAGCGCGCTCGCGGGCGGCGGCTTTCCCGGCGGCGGGAAGATCCAGATGCCCTAGTGGTCCCCTTGAACCGCTGACCCGGTACCTTGGCGGGAGCATCCGCGGAAGAAAGCAATGACCAATACGGCAATACTCGCGGCCTCCGGACTGTTGCTCTTCGCGTACCTGCTCGACATCGTCGGGCGGCGGTGGAAACTGCCCTCGGTCGTGCTTCTCATCGGCACGGGAATCGCACTGCGAAAGATCCTGGATTCGACGGACCTGCACCTGAAATGGGTGGACCCGATCGTGCCCGTCATCGGAACCATCGGCCTCATCCTGATCGTGCTGGAAGGCGCCCTTGACCTCGACGTGTCAAAGGAACGGCTGCGCCTGATCACCATGTCCGCAACTTCGGCCATGCTGGGATTCTGCGCGTCGCTGGCCGGCTTCATCGTGCTGTTCCAGTACATGCTTGGCTACGACCTTCCCATTGCGGTGCTGGCCGCGATACCGTTCGCCGTGATCAGCAGCGCCGTTGCGATTCCCGCCGCGAACGGCCTGGCCACGCAGCCGCGGGAATTCGTGATCTACGAATCTTCGCTGTCGGACATCCTTGGCGTGCTCGTGTTCTACGCCTGGCTGGACGCGAACGGCTCGCTCCAATCGTTTACATTCGACTTGCTGGGTGGCGGCGCCGTGTCGCTGACCGCCGCCACCGTTGCAGCGCTCGGGCTCTACTACCTCATCAACCAGCTTGAAGGCCATGTGCGCTTCCTGCCGCTGATCGCGGGCCTGATCTGCCTCTATGCAGTGGGCAAGTATCTGCACCTGTCGCCTCTAATCCTCGTTCTGGGATGTGGGCTACTCATCAACAATCCGCACCTCCTCCGCTGGAACAAGCAATTGCGTTCGTTCCACAGCGCGAACTACGACCAGACGCTGAAGGAATTCAAGGGCCTGGTGGCGGAACTCACGTTCGCGACCAAGAGCTTCTTCTTCCTCCTGCTCGGCTACTGGACCGACATCTCGCAACTGGCTTCACGCAGGGCTTGGCTCATAGGCGGCGCAGGCATCGTCATCGTCTACGGATCTCGCTGGATCATCCTGAAGCTGCTGCGGCAGGAATCGGTGGCGCAATTATTGTGGATCGCGCCACGCGGTCTCATTACCGTGCTCTTGTTCCTTTCCGCAACTCATTCGGGCAGCCTGTACGGCTTTCCGCTTGGCGCCGTCATGCTGTTCGTGCTCGCAACGGCGACGTTGACCGCCTTCGCGCATCGCCAGTCGCCGAGTGTGCCGGATACAGCGGCCGTTTCCGAACCGGCGCCCATGGCCGACGCCACCGCAGCGCCACCTTCGTAGCATTCGCGCCACCTCTGGGGCAGCGAACGAAGTGAGCGTGGGGGCCGTTCGTTCATTCGGTCCTCAGTTCGGTCCTCAGTTCAGCCATATGGCCGATGGCGGCCGCGCGCTCGTGGCGCCGATCATCCGTGACGCATTGCCTTCACGGAGGAACAAGTGGCCCACGTACTCGACCCATCGCAGCTTCGCGACGATTCTCAATACGGTGCCGCACTGGATGAGCTGGAAGACCTGATGCTGACGGACCCAGGCACGCCAGGCGAGCATCGCTTCGACGAGCTTGTGCGGCTGATCGAGCAATACGAGGCACGCCGCGACGGCTACGACCTCGAGCGGGTTCGGCGGGCATTGGCGGAGTAAGTTCCTGAGAATTTGGGTCGCATTGGCTTCAGAGCAGTGAATCGGTGAGTCGCGCCACGTTCTCCAGCGCGCGGCGCCCGAAGGTCAGGCGGAGGCGCTCTTCCACGGTGACGATGAGGGCATCCCGCAGATAGCCCTCCTGCACCCGTTTCAGGTCTGCCACCACCGCGGAATCGTAGATCAGGACACTCACTTCCGCATTCAATGCAAACGAGCGGATGTCGAAGTTGGACGAACCGATGAGAGCCACTTCGTTGTCCACACTAAGGTGCTTGGCGTGCAGGAAGCTGCCGGTGTGGCGGTGTATGCGCACGCCCGCCTTGAGCATGGCGTCGTAATAGGACTGCTGGGCAAGCTGCACCAGCGGCTTGTTCGATGCGTTGTCCACGATGAGGTCGACGACGACACCCCGTCGCGCTGTGCTGCATATCGCCGCCAGGAACGCCTCGCTCGGGATGACGTAAGGTGCTGTGAGCACCACCCTGCCCTTCGCGCCGTACATCAGCGCGATCATCACGGCTTCGGCCGTACCTTCGTTGTATCCGGGACCGCTGGGAACGACTTGCGCGAGGCCGCCATTCTCCCGGCCGCGTTCGGCGGGCGTAAGGTCGTCGGACTCGGGCGGCAGGTCGCCGGTTTCGAGATAGCGGTCGCCGAGCAGCACGGCATGCAGATGCCGCACGATCGGGCCGGTTGCGCGCACGAGCATTTCCTCGTTGACCATGCCGCGATTGGCGTGCGCGCTCACGATGTTCTGGGAACCGAAGAACCCGACGCTGCCATCGACGATCACAATCTTGCGGTGGTTGCGCAGGTCGAGACGTGCGGCGTTCGGTCCCCACAAACGCAACGGCATCACCGGGATCACTTCCACACCGGCAGCGCGCATGCCGGGCGCAAGACCCTTCAACCCGCCGCGGGAACCGATGGCGTCCATCAGAACGCGCACGATCACGCCGCGTTGGCGGGCGCGGGCGAGCGCGACGGCAACCTTGGCGCCCGTGTCGTCGTTCTCGAAGATGTAGAACAGGATGTGCACGTAGCGGTGTGCCGCATCCACTTCGGCGATGATCCTGTCGATGGCCGCGTCATAGACCGGCAGCAATTCAAAATCGTTGCCGCCGACGGCGGGGAACTCGGAGAGGCGCTCGGCAAGGCGCAGCGCCGGCAGCAGCTCCTTCGACACGGCGGGCGCCGCGACCAGTTCACCCGACAGCGCGCGCGGCTCGATGCGGTGGATGGTTTCGTAGATACGTCTTTGTACTTCGAACCGGCGGCGCGGCAAGTACGCGCGGCCAATCAGGACATAGGCAACGAGGCCCGGCCAGGGAAGGAAAAAGATCAGCAGCAACCACGCGCGCGCAGCACTCGGTGCACGGCGCTGCGGAACGACCAGCAGCGCAAGCACGCGAACAACCCATTCGCTGGCTACATAGACCGAGCCCCAGTCGACGCCGCGCAAATCGGGAATGAAAGTCACGGCCGGCCGCGGAAGACGAGGTCCGCCATGGTGATTGCCACGGCGCGTTTCGCTAGTTCAATGGGTGCTGGCGCGGCGGCTGCCGCAAGGATGCCGATGCGCAGCGTGCGCCTGCAACCGTCAATGCAGTCGTTCGCGCGACTTGCGCGCCGTTTCCGTCAATGTGCGGCGCGCACCGCTGCCACGCGTTGCCGTCGATTTGCGGCGATCCTGCCAGAAGCGATAAATCAGCACGGACGCGACAGCGAGTTCCTCGACCAGGCTCGCGCGCTTTTCATGGTCGTCGATCCACTCAGCGAATTCCGGGTCCTGCTCGCCGAACGCCAGCGCCTCGATCGGGAAGATCCAGTCTCGCGCGTCTTCCGCGTCGTACAGCGGCTGCCACTCGTCATCGCGCAGCTTCACGCCGGCCATGAAGCCTTCGCACCATGCCGTGCCTTCGGGTGGCTGGCGCTCGGCGGGCTTCTGGCTGGCCTTCTTCTCCTCCGGCAGATACAAAAGCGGCCGGAAGCGGGTGGGTGACTCGGCCAATGTGCGCTGGATGCCCACCATGTGCCGCAGGACCAACGTCATGATCTGTTGCGCCTGCTCGCTGTTGCCGTACGCGGGCGTCGCGCTGCGGCCGCCGTCGCTCCATACCTGGGGCAACCACTCCGACGGCTGGATCGACTCCGGACCGCTCACGATGGCCGCGAGGAAACCGTCGAGCATTTCCAGGTCCATGCAGTCTTCGGGGACCGCATCAGACGCGAGAAAGCCCTCGAGTTCGTCGAGTTCGGCGTCGCTTAACGGTTCGTCGAGAGTGCGGGTTTCGGCAGCCATGGCCTTCCTTGCGTCGCTACGGGTAAAAGTGGAAATCGCGGAGCCGCATATGATCGCCGTTATCTCGTGTGGAAGCAAACTGAGGCAATCCCTGGGCCAGCAGCGCGTTCGTCAGCGCAGCGCGTGGGCGAGATTAAGCGCAAATGCGAACAGCAGCACCGCGCCCGCCTGATGCAGGGCGGCGAGCGGCACCGGCACGACATGCACGAGCGTCAGGATGCCCAGGGCCACCTGCACGGCCAGCATCGCCAGCAGCAGGTGCGCGCCGACGCGCGCGCCTGGTGGTGTGTCGACTTTCCGCCTGACCCGCCACCACAATACGGGTACGACGAACGCCAGGATCCAGGCGAGCAGGCGATGGTCGAACTGAACCGTCGCCATGTTGTAGAAGAGATTCTTCCACCAGGGTTCGAGCAACAGGATTTCCGCGGGCACGATCGCACCGTTCATCAGCGGAAACGTGTTGTAGGCAAAGCCGGCATGAATGCCCGCGACCATGCCGCCGGCCAGTGCTTGCAGGAAGACGAGGCCCGCAATCGCCGCCGCCCATCGTCGGAGCGATGCATTTTCGGGATTCGCTGGAACGGGATTCACCCGCGGATGCGCACGCAACGACAACGCCGCCCACAGCATGGCGGCAAAAATCAGGAAAGCGAGCCCGAGATGGGCCGTCAGGCGAAATTGCGACACGCGGGGATCGTCGACCAGACCGCTGCGCACCATGTACCAGCCGAGCGCGCCCTGCGCCGCACCCAGTACGAAAATTCCCGCGAGGCGCGGGCCATAGCCCGGCGGAATCTTGCGGCGCGCGAGAAACCACAGGAAGGGCAGCAGGAATGCGACGCCGATGACGCGCCCCAGCAGCCGGTGAAAATATTCCCACCAGAAAATGCGCTGGAACTCGCTGAGCGCCATGCCCTTGTTGACCTGCTCGTATTCGGGTGTGAGCTGGTATTTCGCGAAAGCAGAGTCCCAATCGGCGGCGGACAGCGGCGGCAGCGTGCCGACGATGGGCTGCCATTCGGTGATCGACAATCCGGAATGCGTGAGGCGCGTGACG
Organism: Betaproteobacteria bacterium; assembly: GCA_039932755.1. Classification (GTDB taxonomy): domain Bacteria; phylum Pseudomonadota; class Gammaproteobacteria; order Burkholderiales; family Casimicrobiaceae; genus VBCG01. The sequence goes on along the minus strand of JBDTPJ010000002.1, from coordinate 18,964 downwards.
CCGCCGACGACGACCATCGCGAATACGAGCGCGCAACAGACGAGGAGCCACGCGGCGACCACGCGATTTTCGCGCGGCGGGTTTTCTCCGCGCGGGATGGCGGACGTGGAGAGCGGGGGATTCGCCAACGTGACCATGGCGCGAATTATCTCACTGTGACTCGCCCCGACTGCCTGGACACCCGGCGCACGAGCTTCACTCGACAATCAACGGGAGTGCATTCCGGCGCCCATCGCCTCCACCTGCACCTTGATGTCGATCGACCCGGCCTTCTCGAACGTGAGGGTCAGCGGCATGGCATCACCCGCCTTGAGCGGCTGCTTCAGAGATTGCAGCATCACGTGATATCCGCCGGGCCGAAGTTGCACCTTGGCACCGGGCGGCAGGTCGACTTCCTTCACCGCGCGCATTTTCATGACGCCCCCATCCATGGCCATTTCGTGGATTTCCACCTGTCCCGCGACCGGCGACGACGCCCCCACCAGGCGATCCGCATCCTTGCCGCGGTTTTCGATGGTCAGGAATGCGCCCGCCACCTGGGCGCCAGGAGGCGTCGCGCGCATGAACGCTTGATCGATGTGCAACGACTTCAGGTGGTAGTCCGCGGCGATTGCGCCTTCGGCGACAAGTGTGGCGAACGATGTGACGACAAACAGTGTCAGCTGGAACCGTGTCATGGCAATGACCCTTGCAACAGGAAAGTTGGCGCGGATGGAAGTCGACACGCGCACGAACGGCCGCAATCGCCGCGCGCTGGTTGCGCGGCCGCGCCGCAGGAGATCAGGCCAGGACGGGAGGTCCGCGCGGCTGAGCGGCGACGATCGGTACGACGCGCGCCACGTTCATGTCCGCCGCCAGCTTGGCGCCGGTTGCGACCACGATGAGCGGAAGCGTAGCGACGGGCGGTGGTGATGCCGCGGCGTCCACCGCGCCGCCGGCACAGCACGGCGCATGCGCGCAGTGGTGCTCGTGCGATGTCGGCAGCCCAGTGCCGCTGCCTGCGGGGGCGGGCGCGGCGGGACGTACAACCGAGCACAAGTCGCCCGGCAACTTCGGCGTCGCCGGCTTGGCATAGGCCACGGCCGGGGCGACGAGATGCATTGCGGCCGCCACGAGCGCCAGGGTGAGTCTGAAGGGTCGAAGGGTCACCGGCGCATCATATCAGCGGTGCACTGCGTCACCGCCGGCACGCGGGACCGGGACAATTCCTCTTCCGCCCCATCGCACGCATTGCTGCACAGCACAACGGGATTCGCGTTGACACGGCAAGGTCAACGCGGTTCAATTGGTCCGACCACTTGACCAGAGCATCGACCGCCAAGCGGTACGACGCCGATGATGTCAATCGAATTGTCACATGAAGTGGCCCGCTAACAAATCCAGGAGGAAGCAATGCGTATTTCGATTTCCAGCGTGCTCCGCTACGCAGCCGCATTGGCGTTGGTCGTCACGTGCGGTGCATTTGCCCAGGCGCCCATCACCCTGCACGGCGCGGTGCAGTTCAACGACGACCATCCTTTCAACAAGGCGCTGCTCAAGTTCCAGGAGTTGACGGCAAAGTACTACGGCAAGCCGATCAACTTCGTGCTCCATCGCAACAGTGAGCTGGGGCTGGAGAAGGATTATTTTGCGTATCTGAGCCAAGGCATCTCGGTGGACTACGCCATTGTGTCGCCGGCGCACATGTCCACGTTCGCCAAGGCAGCGCCGCTGCTTGACATGCCGTTCCTGTTCCGTGACTTGAACCACTGGAACAAAGTGCTCGATTCCGACGCATTCCAGTCCATCGTCGATGACGTGAGCAAGAAGGCGGACGTGATGATCATCGGCTATGCCGGCGGCGGCACGCGCAACATCATCGCCAACAAGCCGGTCCGCAACATGGCGGAGCTCAAAGGGCTGTCGATGCGCGTGATGGGCGCGCCGATCCAGACGCAGATGTTCAACGCCATCGGCGCCAAGCCTTCGGTCATCGCGTACAACGAGGTGTACAACGCCATCCAGACCGGCGTCATCCAGGGCGCCGAGAACGAGGCCGCGGGCCTCGACGCCATGAAGTTCTACGAGGTCGGACCCTATATCTCGCAGACCCAGCATGCGATCACCGTGCGACCGATCTGCTTTTCCGGCAAGACTTTCCGCAAACTGCCCAAGGACTTGCAGGCCGCCATCCTGAAGGCCGGCATCGAAGCCGGCAAGCTCGGCCGCGAACTTGAATCGTCCGCGGACAACGCGCTACTCCTGAAGCTGGAGAAGGAAGGCAAGCTGCACCTGGTCGTGTTCACCGAGCGGCCGAAACTGCTCGAACTCGCCGAGCCGGTCAAACAGGCTTACGCGAAGGAGATTGACGCAACGGCGATCCTGAACAAGGTCAACAGCATCAAGTAACCGAATCGCCGGCGCCGGGCGGAGTCGCTCTCCGCCACGCCGGCTTTTTTTTGCTTGCCTGCCGCCGGGCTACCTCGGAAATCGTCAATGCAGACATTGAATGCGCTTATCTACCGGGTACTCCAGTTCCTGCTGACGGCGCTTCTCGCGCTCATGCTGATCCCGGTGACGCTGCAGATCTTCTCCCGTTTCGTCGACTTCATTCCTCGCTACATCTGGACCGAGGAGGCCGCGCGGTTCTGCCTCATATGGCTCATCATGCTCGGCGCGACCATCGCGGTACGCGATGGCACGCACTTCGACGTCGACGTGTTGCCGGCGCCGAAGACCGCGAAGGGCAGGGCGGTGTCGCGGATGGTCATCCATGTCGCGATGCTGCTGGTGGCGCTCATCTTCATCGGCTTCGGCTGGCGCTTCGCGCTATTCGGCTGGGAGCAAAACTCGGAGATGACCGGCATCAATATGCTCTCCATTCACGCGGCGTGGCCGATAGCCGGCGTAGTCTGGTTCCTGTTCCTGCTGGAGAAGATCGGGGCCGACGTCAAACTCTTCCAGGACGGACGCGATGGGACCGCTTGAAGTCGCGCTGATCCTGTTCGGTGTCTTTATCTTCCTGCTCGTGCTGCGGGTGCCGGTGGCGTTCGCGCTAGGGCTGGCCTGCGTTCCGGTTTTCTTCATCGACGATCGCCTGACGCCGTTCTTGTTGCTGAACGAGATGCTCAAGTCGTATAACTCGTTCCTGCTTCTGGCGATACCATTTTTCATCCTCGCCGCCAACCTGATGAACTCCGCCGGCATCACGGAGAAGCTCATCAACCTGTCGCGCGCCATGGTTGGCCATTTCCCCGGCGGCCTGGGGCACGTCAGCGTTCTGGTGTCGATGCTGTTCGCCGGAATCTCCGGGTCGTCGACGGCCGAGGCGGCCGGCGTGGGCGGCGTGCTGATCCCGGCGATGAAAAAGCAGGGTTACGACACGTCCTTCTCCGTCGCGCTCGTCGCGTGCGCGGCCGTGATGGGTGTGATCATTCCGCCCTCGATTCTGATGGTGGTCTGGGGCGGCGTGATTTCGGTGTCGATCGGCGGCCTGTTCGTCGCGGGCGTCGTTCCCGGCTTGATGATGGCGCTCTCGCTGATGGCGGTCGTCTACATTTACGCCAAGCGGCGCAACTATCCGGTGTATCCGCGGACCAAATTTAGCGAATTCCTGCGGATCGGGGGCGCCGCAGTGCTGCCGATCCTGACGCCCGGCATCATCGTGGGCGGGATCGTGTTCGGCTTTTTCACGCCGACGGAAGCGTCGGTGATTGCCGTGCTCTACGCCATGCTCCTGGGCGTGGTCGTCTATCGCACGCTTGGCTTCAAGGAAGTGCGCGTCGCGCTTTACGATTCCGCCCGGTTCGCCGGAATTGCGTTGTTCTGCATCGGCACGGCGTCGGCGTTCGGGTGGATCCTGGCGTATTTCCACATCCCGCAGCTGGTTGTCGATTCCGTGGCGTCCTGGGGTGGCGGCGTCACCAGCGTCGGCTTCATCACCGCTGCCGCCTTCCTGTTCATCGGCTGCTTCATCGACGCGATTCCCGCGATCATCATCGTGGGCACGATCCTGGCCCCGCTCGCGGCCAAGGTCGGCATGCATCCGATTCATTTCGCGATCATCGGCGTCATCTCGATCGCCTATGGCCTGGTCACGCCGCCGTACGGACTGTGCCTGATGATTGCCTGCTCGATAGGCGGGATCAAGATCAAGGACGCGATCAAGGACACCTTGATCCTGTTCATTCCCATGATGCTGGTCCTGCTCATCGTCATACTGCTTCCCGACCTGATCCTCTGGCTGCCGCGCACCCTGATGCCGGCATTCGTCAAATAGCCCGGGACAACCCAAGGCAAGCAGGCGCGCAATGTACGCTACCCGATCCCTTTCCGCAGGTTTCGGCATCGAGGTCGACGTCGATGTGTCGAAGCAATTGGCCGCCGCCGAATTCGCGGAGGTCGAGCGCGCGTTCTATGCCGGCCAGGTCCTTGCGCTGCGCGGGCAGAAGCTCACGGCCGGACAGTTTGCCGCCTTCGCCGCGCGCTTCGGCCCGCCGCAGCCACACGTGATCGACCAGTTCCACCATCCGGAAGACGCGAACATCCTGATCCTGTCCAACGTGAAGAAGGATGGGCAGCCCACTGGATTGCAGGATGCGGGCTCGTATTTCCACACCGACTATTCTTACCTGCAGGTGCCGGCGCGCGCGACGACGCTGTACTCGCGGGTCGTGCCCAAAGTCGGCGGCGACACGCTGTTCGCCAACCAGCAGGCGGCCTACGACGACCTCTCCGAAGCCATGAAAAAGCGAATCGAACCGCTCTACGGAATCCACCATTACGGCAACCGCAACGACCAGGACGCGAAAAGCCGCACGGTCGCCTCAGTGCTGACGGAAGAGCAGAAGGCGAAGATGCCGATCATCACCCACAGGATCGCGCGACCGCATCCCGTCACGGGCTGCAAATCGCTGTATGCGGTGTCGGGCAGCTCGTTCGGCATCGACGGCATGCCGGACGATGAGGCACGCGACCTTCTCGACGAGCTCGCAGCGCATTCGACACAGGACAAGTACGTGCTTCGCTTCAAGTATGGCGTGGGTGACGTCGTGGTCTGGGACAACGCGTCTCTGCTGCATTCGGCCACGCTGATCGACCCCGACGATGCCAGGACGCTGTGGCGAATAACCATGCTCGAGCCCGCGCCGATCGGCATGGCGCCCCAGGTGCTCGCCCCGACGTTTGCGGGGCAGACGATGTAGCCATCCCGCACTGAAGCAGGGATGGCAAGGCGTACTGGTCGGTTTCCGATGGCGTCCGCGGGCGTCCGCAATACAATGGCCGCATTTCCCAGGCTATTGACCACGATGCCCGTCCCGCAACCGCCCTTCCTGCTTCGCTCGAAGCTCCCCGCCACCGGGACTTCCATCTTCAGCGTGATGTCGGCGCTCGCGCAAGAACACGGCGCAGTGAATTTAGGACAGGGCTTTCCGGATTACGCCATCGATCCGGTGCTGATCGACCTCGTCACCGCCGCAATGCGCGACGGACACAACCAGTATCCACTCTCCGCCGGCGTCATCGCCTTGCGCGAAGCCATTGCCGGAAAAATGTTGCGACTTTATGGCCGCGCCTACGATCCGGAAAGTGAAGTTACGGTCACGACCGGCGCGACACAGGGGCTATTCACGACGATCCAGGCGCTGGCGCACCGCGGCGACGAAGTCATCGTGTTCGAACCGGCCTACGACAGCTATCTACCGGCGATTCGGCTGGCCGGCGCAACACCGGTGCCGCTTCCGCTCACCGTCCCGGACTACAACATCGATTGGACAGCGGTGCGGCGTGCAATGACACCGCGCACCCGGATGATCCTGGTCAACACGCCGAACAATCCCGGCACCGGCATCCTGTCTGCCGACGATCTCACCCAGCTGGCCGATGTCACGCGCGGCACCGCCATCGTGGTCGTAGGCGATGAGGTGTACGAGCACATGGTCTACGATGGCGCGCGGCACGAGAGTCTCGCCCGCAACGACGAACTCGCCGCGCGCAGCGTGGTGATCGGCTCGTTCGGCAAGACCTTTCACGCGACGGGCTGGAAGGTCGGCTACGCGCTCGCTCCGCGTGAGATCACGGCGGAAATCAGGCGCGTGCACCAGTTCACCGTGTTCACGGTCAACAGCGCGGTCCAGCATGCGCTCGCCCGCTTTCTCGACGAGCCTTCGCGCTACGAGGCACTGCCTGCGTTCTTTGCGGCCAAGCGCGACCTTTTGCGCAGCGCACTGGCGGACACCGCTTTCGACTTGCTGCCCTGCCGGGGAAGTTATTTCCAACTCGCCACGTATGCGCGGATAAGTCCCGAACCCGCAGCCGAGTTCGCCGAGCGCCTCGTGCGGAAACACGGCGTGGCCACCATTCCGCTGTCGGCCTTCTACCAGGGCGGCACCGATCATCGTGTGATCCGCTTCTGCTTTGCCAAACGCGACGAGACTATCCTTGCCGCCGCAGAACGGCTGCGCTGCGTGAAGTAACGTTGATCGTGTGGGCACTGGTAGCAGTCGCTGTCGTCGTCGAGATCCTGGTTCGTCACCGGGCTCGTCCAATTTGAAGTAACGTTGGCACTTGATGAATCGAGGAATCGCCTACGCACTCGCGGCGGCAGCGTTGTTCGGCTCCAGCACGCCTTTCGCCAAGCGTCTGCTCGGCGACATGCATCCGCTCGTGCTGGCGGGCATGCTTTACCTGGGTTCAGGTTGCGGGCTGGTACTCGTGCTCATGGCGCGAAAATTCCTTGCACGCAGTCCCTTCGCCTTGGCATGGCTCGCCGGATCGGATTGGGGTTGGCTCGCGGGTGCGATAGTTTGCGGCGGCATCATCGCCCCTGCGCTGTTGATGTATGGGCTCGCAACCGGCGGTGCCGCGTCCGCCTCGCTGCTGCTCAACCTGGAGGCGGTGCTCACGGCCCTGATTGCATGGTTCGTGTTCGGCGAGGGCTTCGACCGCCGCATCGCGGTCGGCATGGGCTTAATCGTTGGCGGAGGCGCAGTGCTTTCATGGACACCGGATGCGGGACGCATCGCACCCGGCAGCGCACTCGTCGCCGCCGCGTGCGCATTCTGGGCCATCGACAACAACCTCACACGAAAAATCGCAGCGAACGACGCGGTGATCATCGCGGGGCTGAAGGGTCTTTTCGCGGGCGCCTTCTCACTGACGCTGGCATGGCTGCTGGGCTATCCGATGCCGCCGCTCGCCGCCGTCCCAAGCATGGCGCTCGTGGGATTCCTGGGCTATGGCGTCAGCCTGGCACTGTTCGTCCTGGCACTCCGCGATCTGGGAACGGCGCGCACCGGCGCGTATTTCTCCGTCGCACCATTCATCGGCGCCGGGCTGGCGGTGGTGATGCTCGGTGAGCCGATCACGCCTTGGCTTTTGGGTGCAGGCGCACTGATGGCATTAGGGGTATGGCTGCACATTTCCGAACGTCACGAACATCTGCATACGCACGAGTCGACGACACACGAGCACTCGCACCGGCACGACGAACACCATCGCCACGCGCATCCTGCGGGATGGGAGGGCAACGAACCCCACGTGCATCCGCATGTCCACGCGCCAATCGCGCATCGGCATCAACACTTTCCCGACATCCACCACCGCCACCCGCATTGACGTTCAGCCCGCCGCCAGCGCAGCGAAGAGCGGGACGTCGAATGCGCGCTCGACGAGCCAAACGCCGGCCACCGTTGCGATAATGGCCGACCCTCCCGCCAGCACCACGCGCCGATAGGCCCACGTCGAACGCAACGCAAAGGCAATCGGCAGGAACACGGCCACGATGGCGAGCTGCCCCAGCTCGACGCCGACGTTGAAGCCGGCAAGCGACAGCGCGAGTCCGCCCGTGGGCAAGCCCAGGTCCGCCAGTGCGCCCGCAAAGCCGAAGCCGTGCAGCAATCCGAAAGCAAACGCGGCCATCCAGCGTCCGCGATTGACGACAGGAAAGACGTTGTTGAGCGCAGCCAGCACGACCGACAGCGCGATCGCTGACTCCACCCAACGTGACGGCAGCGAAATGACCCCGAGCGCGGCCAGTGTCAGCGTGATCGAATGCGCCAACGTGAATGCCGTTACTATCTTGGCGACGTCCCAGAACGCGCCCTTGAAATTCGCCGCGGCCATCCATTTGCCGTCTCGCCGCACCAAAACTGCGGGCAACAGCAGCGACAGCAGGAACAGGATGTGGTCAAAGCCCAGCCAGATGTGCCAGATGCCTTCGTGCACATAGGCGGCGAACTGCGCCAGAGGACCACCGGCATCCCCGCCCACGATCTGCCGGGTCCGGTCGGCGCTGAACACGACACTGTGCGATTCGCCCTTCTCCACAAAATTGAGCAAGCCTCGGTGCTGCGGGTCGAGCTCGAACAGCAGCGAGTACTCGATGGCCACCGTCGGCCCGGCGTGCGCGCAGGTTCCGGAGAAATTCAGGACCGCGTAGGCGCCATCGGTATGAGTATCGATTTGCAGGCCGGTGCCGCGCATCGCGCAAGCCTCGCCTCCAGACGACAACGCGAGTCGTTGCACGGCCAGCGCCGTGATCATTTCCTGTTTCGCCCGGACCTCACCCCACGTGATGTCCCCGTCGCCGTTGCTGTCCAGCCCCAGGGCGAGATCGAGGTCGCGCAAAGCGATATCCCATTGCCCGGTGAGGCTGGTTCCGTCGCGGGTTACGGTCAGGTATGAGTCGCTGGGCTTGTGGGCCCATGCCGCAGAAGCAAGGAGCGCCGCCAGCAACATCACCACAAGGCGGTTCATCGCGAGGCCCCATCCACGAGCGCGATCACTGCGGCATCCTCGATGCGCGTGGTCGCGATCCAATCCTTGACGGTTTTCATGGCGCCGGTGTCGCCGCTGGCGCGGGCGGCGGCGGCAAGAATGCGCAGGTCGGCGGATTCGCGCTGGACACTCCAGTTGGCCTTGGCCAATGCCAATGCAGCCGGCACATCCTTCGTGACCTCAAGGCGGAAGCGCGCCTCTTCCCGCTGATGCAACGTGTCCCCGCGTCGCCTCGCCGCGGCGAAGCGGTTGGCCAGGTCTTGCTGATGGGACATGTAGTCGGCGTGGCGCTCCGGAATCGCTTGTTCCGCCAGGGCCAATCTCAGCAACAGGGAATCATTCGCCGTGAGGTCGACCAGCAGCGGCAGCACTTCCGGTGCCCGGTGCTCGTCCAGCAGAAAGTCAGCGTACGCGCCACGCAGGTAGGCATCGCGCGGATCGAGCGCCAGCGCTTCCCGAAAATGGGCCTCGGCCGCGAGGGAATCGCTCCGGCGCGCCGCGATCTCGCCCGCCAGCGTGAGCGCCCACGCCCGGGTGCCGGCCGTTTCACCCGGACGGCCCAACGCCTCCACGAGCCCGCGATACGCGCTCGCCGCTTCGCCGTTCAGGCTCGACGCGCCGGCGACGCACGCCGTGGTGACCAATCCCGTGGTGAGGCGAAATAATTTAGCGCAGTCGCGCTTCGCGTCGGCGTAGCGCCCCTGCACAGTAAAGATCGTGGCGCGCGTCAGGAGTGCCTGGCCGTCAGCGGCACGCACCGCGAGCAATCGGTCGAGGTCGATAAGGGAACCGGAAAAATCGTGTTGGCTTTGCTTTACGGTCGCGCGCAGCAGCAATGCTTGCGGCGGCGGATCCGCCGCGGTCCACCAGGCCGCAAGGGCCGCCTGCGCCTGACCCAGGAAGCGCGGGTCTCCGCTGTCACGCGCCGCCTCGATCGAACGTCGCGCGACGCGCGCCGCCGTGTCGAGGTCCGTCGGATTGGCGCGAAGTGCCGCGCGCATGCGCTTCAATTCGGCGAGCGAGGGGTCCAGTTTTTCGGGAAGCCGCTCGAGTACCGCGCTGTCATCCAGCGGCGTATAGGGCTTCGCACCCGCGAACGGCGTCGACACCAGAAGAGAGGTGATGACCATGGCCGACAAGTAGGTTTTCCACTGCATCGCGATGTCCGTTGGTGCAAAATTCGACAGTGGTTTGAAGTTGAAACGGGCCTTGGGTGTGAACCCCCAAGGCCTGTCGTGCTTCTAGCGTATCCCGCCCAAGACTAATTAATGGCGTTGTCGCCGTTCGGCGAACCCTTCAACGGGGTGCGGATGTACGGGAACTTGTTGTCGAAGAACGCATCGTTGATGAATGCGCCGTCGGTGTAGTGCAAGGATCCGGCCGGTGCATCCGCCGGTTTGCAGCCGCCGATGCTGAGCGTGCACAACACACCCATCGCGACGCGCAGTTCGATGTCGACGACATCATCGCCCGGACGGCGTCCGTTCGGGAATCCGGCATTGTCGCCACCGATCACGCCCAGGCGGTTTTGCTGGCCTGCGGCGGTCGGTGCTGTCGACGTGTTGAGCCGCAACTGCTCAGACACAACGACGTTGGCAGGCTGGTTCAATCCGGGGACGCCCGTCAGGAATGCGGCCACCAGGTCCGTTCGCGGGAAATTGGTCGGCGCCTTGACACCCGCACCCCCAAAGAGGACTTCGAGCAACATCGGCAGGGTCGGATTGGTGACGTAATCGGCGAATTGTCCGTCATCCTTGGGTTGGCTTCCGTTGAACTTGTTCTTGTCCTTCAGGCCGATGACTACCTCATTGACCAGCGGTGCGCCCAGACGGGACACCTGCACCCAACCGCCGCTCTGCGCAGTCGGGTCAAGACCGCTGCCGGGGGTCGCGCTGACCGTGCGGTTCGCGCGAACGCTGGCCGTCGTCCAGCCGCCGATGATGTCGCCCTTGCCCTGGGTCAGACAGGCGATCGGCATTTCCACGATGAGTGACGTGACATTGGCGTCGGCCAGCGAATCGACCGTCGCGAACTCCGCGCCGGCAAGCAGCTCGGTCGCCGGATACTTGATGTTAACCAGGTCGAAGGTCTCGCCCAGGTTCACGCGGAACGGGTCCTTGCGCTGGCCGACGAACACGCGACCCTTGCCTGCACATCCGGGTACGGCGATGTCGTAGATGTGCTGGTTGGCATACGCTTCATATGCCGAGATGGTCTTGGTGCCGATGTAGTCCACCGGCTTGTCGAAGGACGTGCCGCCCTGGGTCAGGTTGGTCACCGGCGCGGGGATCGTGTTCGCCATCGGCCCGTAATAGACGCTGAGCGTGTACTTTTCATGAACGTTGAGCGCAGGGGAATTCCGGGAATTCACATCTCCCGAACCGTTCTGCACGATCGGAATCGAAACCTTCTTGCCGCCGACGGTGAATTGGTTGTCGTCGAGAATGGTCTGGAACTTGAACTGGAACGTGATGTTCTCGACCGCTCCACCATTGTTGGTCACATGGATTTCATAGAGCGCGTTGGAATCCAGCTTGAAATAGTTGGGACCGCCATACGGATCCTGCAGCGGCAGGTAGTTGGCGACCAACGTGACGTAGCCTTCTCGGCCAGGTTCGTAGCTGCGAAACATGTAGAAGTCCGTCCCGTCGACCTGCGGTTGCGTGGCGATGAACGGCGCCTCGCGGTGGCTTGAGGCAGCGGCCGGACCCGCCCAGGCGGCGGCCAGCGCCGTGCCGACCAAAACGGAAACCAACGACCGCCGAAACGCCGGGCGGGTACCAATTGAGTGATTTGCGGTAGACATGGGAAACCTCCCGTAGCAATACAGATCGGATCGCGTGAGCGCCAAAAGGCGGGCACACGGGCGGCCGCCCGGAATCCCCCCGGCAATTTCCCCGGTCGGGCGACCATACCTCCCTCTACGAGGCGTTCGACCCGTTGGATGCAACAACTTTAAGACCCCGTTAAGGGCCAGCCGGTAGAATCACCCCCGCAAATCCCCTCTCGTCGCACCCCACCCCATGCGCATCCTCCTGGTCGAAGACGACCCCATGATCGGCAAGACCCTCCAGACTGCGCTGCAGCAGGAGAGCTACACCGTCGACTGGGTGCAGGACGGCCAGGCCGGCAAGGCCGCGCTGGCGATGGCCGACGGTGCCTATTCGCTCGTGTTGCTGGACCTGGGGTTGCCCAAGAAGTCCGGACTCGAATTGCTGCGCGAGGTGCGTCGTGGGGGAAACCGCGTGCGCGTGCTGATCGTGACCGCGCGCGACGCGGTCGCCGATCGTGTGGCGGGCCTCGATGCCGGCGCCGATGACTATCTTGTCAAGCCATTTTCACTGGACGAACTCGCGGCGCGCATGCGGGCCCTCCTGCGCCGCGACATTGCGCGCGAGGACAATGTGCTGCGCAACGCCGAGCTTGCCCTCGACCCCGGTTCGCGCACAGTTATGCTGCGCGGCGTTTCCGTCGAAATTTCTGCGCGCGAATTTGCGTTGCTCGCCGCACTGCTCGAGCGACCCGGTACGGCACTGTCGAAGGCGCAACTGGAAGAGCGGCTCTACGGTTGGGGCGAGGAAGTGGAGAGCAACACCGTCGAAGTCCACGTGCACAACCTGCGCAAGAAGCTGGGCGCCGAAGTGATCCGCACGATCCGCGGCGTCGGCTATCTCGTCGCCAAGGCATGAGGTCGATCCGCAGGACGCTGCTGGTGTGGCTCCTGCTGGGTCTTGCTGCCGTCGCCGTATTGGCGAGCGTGGCCACCTACTTCGAAACCAAGCGCGAGATCGGGGAACTCTTCGACCTGCAGCTGAAGCAGCTCGCCTATTCGACCCGCGTCGATGACCTGCTTCGCGGTCGTCAGCCCAGCGTTTCCGGTCCCGGCGCGGATCGCGTTACCGGCGTCTCCGAAATCGTCACCCAGATCTGGGATCGCGACGGCGTGCTCGTGTACTACTCGCGGCCGGGAACGGGCCTGCCCGTGCCTGCGACCGAAGGCTACAGTAACGTCATGCAGGGCGGACGCGCCTGGCGCGTCTACACGCATGTCGAGGGCCGTCACGCGCTGCAGGTTGCGCATGCGCTGGACGAGAGGCGCGAGATCGCGGCCCAGTCGGCTTTGCGCACGTTGCTGCCGTTGGCGGCGCTGATTCCGTTTCTCGGCGTTCTCATCTGGTACGCGGTGGGCCGCGGCTTGCGTCCGCTGGAAACCATGTCCCGCGCCGTGGCCAAGCGGCAACCGGACGCTATGGCGCCTTTGGTGGACGCCACTTTGCCTGAGGAACTGCGGCCGCTGGCCGGGAGCCTCAACGCCCTGCTCGCGCGCCTGGGTGACGCGCTGAACGCCCAGCGCCGCTTTACCGCCGATGCCGCGCACGAACTGCGCACGCCGCTGGCCGCCCTCAAGTTGCAGGTCGAACTGGTCGAACGCGCGCCGGACGCGGGCGCGCGCGCCGCGGCGCTTGGCGAACTGGAGCAAGGCGTGGACCGCGCATCGCATTTGGTCGAGCAGTTGCTGGCCATGGCGCGGCTGGAACCTGAAGCGATGGCCCGCAATTTCGGCGATTGCGATCTCGTGGCGCTGGCCAAGGACGGCATCGTTGCCCGTGCCGTGTTGGCTGCGGACAAGCGGGTCGACTTGGGTCTTGCCCGCGCGACACCGGTACTTGTGCGTGCCGACGCGGCAAGCATATCCATGTTGCTCGCCAATCTACTCGACAACGCCTTGCGCTACACGCCCGAAGGCGGGCGCATCGATGTCGCCGTAGACGACGATGCGGGTCAAGCCGTGCTGACCGTGACCGACACGGGGCCCGGAATCGCAACCGTCGACCGGGAACGCGTGTTCGACCGCTTTCATCGTGGCCCTAATGTCGCGGAGGGCGGCAACCCGCGCGGCAGCGGGCTTGGGCTTTCCATTGTCAAACGCATCGTCGATGCCCATGGCGCGGCGATCACGCTCGACGCGGGCGCCGAAGGACAAGGACTGGTGGTGAGCGTGCGTTTTCCTGCGGTCGGCGACGCCTGACCCTCGCGCACCGTCCCGATCGGCACTCCACATCGTCGTGCAAGATAGTGGGCGTTAAGGACGGGTTAAGCGACTGACCCTACATTGCACCTTGCGGGCCGGACGTTCATGCGGCCCTTCCTCCAAGGAGAGCACGATGCAATTGAAGAAAGTCACCTACGCATTGATCGCCGCGGGCGTCGGCGCCGGCCTCGCCACGGGCTACTCGCATTTCGACACGCGGGCTCTTGCCAGCGCACAAGCCGCCACGGCGCCCGCGGGCATTGCAACTCCGGCGGTGGCAGGTACCGCAGCGGCAAACCTGCCGGATTTCACCGCGCTGGTCGACCGCGCCAGTCCCGCGGTCGTCAATATAAGCGTCGTGGCCGACGCGAAGAAGCGCATGCGCGGCGCGCCGGACGCGGACGACGATGAAGACGAAGGCGGCCCGCCGGATCTCTTCAAGCGCTTTGGCGCACCCAACGGACAGGGTGGCCGGCCGCAACAGCAAATGCGCGGCATGGGGTCGGGCTTCATCGTGAGCCCGGACGGCTACGTGGTGACCAACGCGCACGTCGTTGACGGCGCGACCGAAGTCACCGTGAAACTTTCCGACCGCCGCGAATTCACGGCCAAGGTCATCGGCAGCGACAAGCGTACCGACATTGCGCTGATCAAGATCGACGCGACCAACCTGCCGGCACTCGACATCAACGCCAATCCCGCCATCAAGCGCGGCGAGTGGGTGATCGCGATCGGTTCGCCTTTCGGCTTTGAAAGTAGCGTGACCGCGGGCGTAATCAGCGGCGTGCATCGCGCATTGCCGGACGGACAAATGGTGCCTTTCATTCAGACCGACGTAGCCGTCAACCCGGGTAATTCGGGTGGTCCCCTGCTTAACGCTGCAGGCCAGGTGGTCGGCGTCAATTCGCAGATCTACAGCCGTTCGGGCGGCTATATGGGCCTGTCGTTTGCCATTCCGGCGGAAATCGCAGCCAAGGTTGCCGACCAATTGAAGACAACGGGCAAGGTTGCACACGGTCGCCTGGGCGTCGGCATCCAGGGCATCGACCAATCGCTTGCGCAAAGCTTCGGCCTCAAGGACTCGGGCGGCGCGTTGGTTGGCACGGTCGAGAAGAACAGCCCCGCGGAAAAGGCCGGCTTCAAGGCAGGTGACGTGATTCGTTCGATCGACGGTGTGGCAATGGTCGACAGCACGGATGTCACCAGCCGGATCGGCAATGCTGCGCCGGGAACCAAGCTGGCCATCGATGTGTGGCGTGAAGGCAAGCTGACCACGCTGAATGCAACCGTGGGCACACTGGACGACAACAAGGTCGCCAAGGCGGACACGGATGCTGGTGTGCCCAAGGGCAAGCTCGGCGTGGCGGTGCGCCCGCTGTCACCGGAAGAACAGAAGGCGTCCGGCAAGGTGGGCCTTGTCGTCGAGAAGTCCGGTGGCGCGGCCGCCAAGGCCGGCGTGCAGCAGGGCGACCTGATCGTCGGCGTCGGTTCGACAAAGGTCTCGACGGTGGATGAGTTGCGTACGCAGGTCGACAAGTCAGGCAAGACGGCTGCATTGCTGATCGAGCGCGAAGGTCGTCAGATCTACGTGCCGGTAAAGATCGGCTAGGCATTCGCAAGTTGCAAACGGGGCCGCGGGGGCAACCTCGCGGCCCTTGCTTTTTGGCGTCCCCGCGAATAGCTTCGCCGCGAGGTGGGAGCGAGCCATCCGCTCCGGACTCAGGTGTCGCCATTCGTGTCGTCGGGTGCGTGATTCGTCGCGAAGCGGGCGGTCAACACACGACCACCTGCCTCGTGCCGCACGCACATCGCCGACGGCGACCCATTCGCCCGCGATCGGACGGCCCGCTCCCGCCTCCGCAACGCCAGGGCTAAGCCATTGCAGCGGCTGGGGCCGCATGGGCGCGCGTGGGTCGCGCCGGCCGTCGCGGGTGGCGCGACAAGCGAAGTCTTGTGTTGACGAGCGCCGGCGCGCCGGGAACCCGCAGGCCGGTGAATGCGACCTCCAAGCGCCCGTGCGGACCCAAACGCTGCGACGGATTCAGGTCAAAACTCAATCGCCGATCTGTTGCAACAGATACAAGCGCTGGTAGATCCCGCCTTCGATCGCCATCAGCGCATCGTGGGTACCCGCCTCCGCGATGCGACCGTGATTGAGCACGACGATCCGGTCGGCGGTACGAATCGTCGACAACCGATGCGCGATGGCTACGACGGTTGTCTTGCCATGGAGATCATCGAGCGCTGCGCGTACCCGTTGCTCCGTCTCGCTGTCGATACGTGAAGTCGCCTCGTCCAGGAACAGGATCAATGGCTGCCCTGCCAGTGCGCGCGCCACCGCAATCAACTGCTTCTGGCCCGCCGACAGGCGCGCGCCGCCCTCCTCCAGGGACGTGCCATAGCCCGCCTCGAGCCGTTCGATGAATTCGTGGGCGCGTGCCGCCTTGGCCGCCGCAACGATGACGCCATCGGAAAGTCCGCGTCCCATGTCGATGTTTTCGCGCGCGCTCGCGGCGAGCAGGAAGGGCTCCTGCGGGACGAGGCTCACCTGTGCGCGAAACTGCGCGTCGTCGAGCTGTGAAAGCGGAATGCCGTCGATCTCGATGCGCCCGACCTGCGGCGAATAGAACCTGAGCAACAGTGCGAGCAACGTGGACTTGCCACTGCCGGAGTGACCCACGATGCCGATGAAACTTCCTGCGGGAATCACCAGGCGAAGATCGTGCAGGACCGGTTGTGAGGCATCGTAGCCAAACGTAATGTTGGCGAGCTCGATGCGCCCGCATTCGATGCGACGGTCGTGGGTCGTCCGCGGGACCTGGGGCTCATGCAGCAGCGTGTTGACCCGCGACGCGGCGATCATCGCCTGCTGCAGCGAGGAGAACTGCATCGTGATCTGGATCAACGGGTCGACGACCCGCGCGACGTAGGCAATGAATGCATACAGCAGGCCGACCTCGATACCCTGAAGTTGTTGCGTCCCAACGACGGCGACAATGGCCACGATCAGAAGGATGCTCGTGAAATCCAGTGCGGGACGAAGCAACCAGGCGTTGGCCCGCACTTCGCCCATCCGCGCGGCATAGTGTTCGCGATTGGTTTGCGCGAATCGCTCGCGAAAACGCTGGGCGGCGCCGCTCGCCTGCAGCACGCTCATCCCCGAAATGCCTTCCGCCAGCTGGGCATTGAGTTCGCTGCGCAGCTCCCGCGATCGCGTGACCGCCACGGCGGAAAGACGCTGGTAACCCCAGATGATGCCGACCGTGGTGGGCACGAGGAGCAACACCAGAAGCATCAGCCGCCAGTCGAGCCAAAGCATGGCCACGACCACGCCAAAGAGAACCGTCGCCCCCACTAGCAATTCGAACAGCACCTTCGTATAGAGTTGTTTTACCGACTCTGTGTCGTTGGTGATGCGGCTGACCAGCTTGCCAGTGATCGCCGAATCGAAGAACCGCATCGGCAAGTGCAGTACATGCGAGTAGACGCCCTCGCGCAGGCGCTGCACCGATCGCATCGCCAGGCCGGCCAGCCGCACCAGTTGAAAGTAGCGAATCACCGTCGCCAACGCACCAGTGACGAGGAACGCGGCGATCAGCCAGGCCATTGCCGGCACGTCCATGACGCGCGGCACCAGATAGGCATCGATGAGCTCTTTGCCAAAGAGGGGACCCGCGGCCTCCAGCAGGCCCGCGGCCACCAGCCACAGCGCGGCCCAGCCCACCTCCTTGCGATCCGGGCCTGCGGCGCGCCACAGCAGTGCCAGCGCATCGCGACGTGGCGTCGTGCCCGCAGCGGGCGCTTGCAGTTCGTCGTCGGCCATTTCCGTACGCACGGTCATGGCGCTTCCTCGAGCTCGGCCTCGAGTTGCTGGTAGCGCCACTGCGCGGCGTACCAGCCGTCATGGGCCACCAATTGCGCGTGGCTGCCACGCTCGGCGACACGACCCTCCTTGAGCACGATGATCTCGTCGGCGTCAGCGACGGCCGACAAGCGGTGACTGACGATGATGGCGCTGCGGCCGCGCCGCGCTTGGCGCAGGTGCGCAAGGATTCGCGTTTCGGTACCGGTATCCACGGCACTCAATGCATCGTCGAGCAACAACAACGGGGCATCCGTGAGCAGCGCACGGGCGATGGCCATTCGTTGCCGCTGTCCGCCCGAAAGCGTGATGCCACGCTCTCCCACCCGGGTATCGTAGCCATCGGGAAAGCGCTGGATGTCGGCATGCAGGTCGGCCAGCCGGGCGGCGTCCTCGATGGCGGCTCGCGTGGCCGCAGGATTGGATAGCGCGATGTTGCCGGCGATGGTGCCCGTGAACAGGAAGGCCTCCTGCGGCACCCACGCCGTCGCGCCCCGCAATGTCGCCAGCGTGTACTCGTCGAGCGCCAATCCGCTCCAGCGAATCGCGCCCCGCACCGGCGCATAGTGCCGCAGCAACAAGGCCAGGAGCGTGGACTTGCCGGCGCCGACGGGGCCCACTACGCCAAGCGTGGCGCCCGCCGGCAATGACAACGAGACGCCGTGCAGCGTATCGGTACCCAGGACCGCGCCACCCTCGTCCGTCACCGCGGCGTAGGCAAAGCTCACGCGGTCGACGTCGATGCTGCCCGTCGCGATTGCTCTGTGCTGACCGCCGTCGGTTACCGAAAGCGGCGCCTCCAGCACGGGATTCAGCCGCGCCCATGCGGCCTTGCCGCGCTCGACTAACGCCAGCACCCAGCCCGAGGCGAACATCGGCCAGATCAGTTGACCCAGGTACATCGTGAACGCCGTAAGCTGACCGATGGTCATTTCGTCGTGCCAAACGAGGGCGCCGCCGAAGCCGAGCGTCACTGCCGCCGCCACGGTCAGCGTGAGGCCGACCGCGGGCTCGAAGGCGGCTTCCCATTTTTGCGCGTCTAAGCTCGCGTCGGCCGCTGCCCGTGCCCGCTGGACGAATTCCTGCCCGGCGCGTCCTTCGAGACCCAACGCCCGCAACGTGCGGACCGCCGCCACCGTTTCATGCACGTGCTCGTTCAGGTCGGAAAATCGCGCGAGCGCCCGCGCGGACGCATGGTGGATATGCTGCGAAATGATGAAGAACGCAATGGCCATCAGCGGAAATGGCAGGAGCGTCAGCAGCGCCAGCCGCCAGTCGATGCCCAGCGTCATCATCGCCACGACGAGCAACAG
>JBDTPJ010000001.1:0-95593 GCA_039932755.1 Betaproteobacteria bacterium | reverse complement strand
CCGCCGTTGGCGGCCGCAAGGAAGTTCGCCGCGATATAGGAGTCGGCGGCCCCCGACTGCGCATCGAAGACACCGGTGTTACCCTGGAACCAGTCGGTGATTCCTATCGGCGTACTGTTGTTGATGGTCGCCCACCCGGGAGGCGGGATGGCCCCGTCGAATCCTTCGTCCAGATTCGCCTGCGCTTGCCCCATGCCCCCAAGCATGCCCGCGATACCAATTGCTGCAACCAACCTCGCAAGCTTCATCACGATCCCCTCCCGGCGTTGAATGACTCCTGCCCCATGCTTCATCGTCACCGATGCAGCTAAGGAGCTGGGGCCCAAGCAAGTTGCGTGCGCGACAAAATAGTCCGCACTTTTCAGTGACATACAAAGTTAATCATCCTGGGTCACGATGAACTGTAAATATTGTCGACATTCATTCAGACCTCCATCGCTCGCACTCAGGCGGGAAGCAGGCAGCCTCGACGGGCATCGACGGCGCCGGGCATGGCGCATGACAGCGGAACAGAAGGTTGTGCTGCTACAGAAAGTCATTTGGTATGGCGATGGATCGTGTTGTGCCGATTGTGGTTGCCGGCCAGCGGAGAATGCGTGAACAGGTCCCAAGCGGCGCTCAGTGCCAGCTAAGTCTCTCTAGTTACGCTCTCCATCACGCAAATGTCTGCGTGCTTTTTGGAGAATCGTCATGTCCCACTATCGCAAGCTGTCCGCCCTGGCCATCGCGCTTGCCGCTTTCGGCACTATTGCCTATGCCGCCAAAGGCATGGAGAACGACGGTCTGGCCGTTGTGCAAGCCAAGATCCCGATGACGCAGGCGGTAGCCACGGCCGAACAGCATGTCAACGGCAAGGCGTCGCGCGCGGAGTACGAAAAGACCAAAACGGGATGGGCCTACGACGTGGAGGTCGTCAGCGGCAACAAGGTTTTCGACGTGCGAGTGGATGCCGACAGCGGTTCGGTCATCGCCTCCAACGAGGACAAAGTCGATCACGATGACGATCACGACAGTCAGGACTGACCGGCCCACGCTGCTGGATCGGGCGCGTTTGACGATCCGGCGGCGACTCTCGCGGAAACCTTGGCAACCCGCGCGAGCCATTCCACGGACGAAAAACGGAATCGATGATGAATAAATCAACTCATTACGCCCTGAGCAAGGTTCCCGAGGTGACCCTGCTCTTCTGGATCATCAAGATTGCCGCCACCACGTTGGGTGAGACCGGGGGCGATGCGGTCTCCATGTCGATGAGGCTTGGGTATCTTGTTGGAACCGCGATCTTCGCGGCGATCTTTCTGGTTGCGGTTGGCGCTCAGGTCAAGGCGAAGAAATTTCGCCCGTTCCTCTACTGGACGACCATCATTGCAACGACCACGGTGGGAACAACGCTGGCGGATTTCGTGGACCGTTCACTGGGAATCGGCTATGCCGGTGGAACGGCGCTGCTTTTTGCGCTCCTGTTTGCCTCGCTGGCGATCTGGCACCGGTCGCTGGGGACGGTCTCGGTCGACTCCATTAGCTCGCCCAAGGCCGAGATGTTCTATTGGGTAACGATCATGTTCTCCCAAACCCTCGGCACGGCACTCGGCGACTGGACGGCGGCCACGGCGGGACTAGGCTACAGTGGAGGCGCGATAGTGTTCAGCACATTGTTGGCACTGGTCGTCGCGGCATACTATTGGACGAGCATTTCGCGCACGTCGCTGTTCTGGGCCGCCTTCATTCTCACTCGCCCACTGGGTGCCGTGGTCGGAGATTTGCTTGACAAGCCTTTGAGCGCCGGCGGGCTCGCGATGAGTCGCTATTCCGCGTCGGCGGCTATGGTTGCCTTCATCCTGGTCTGTCTGCTGGTCTTCGAACACCGCGCAGCCAGAAAGTCCGCTTGATGCTGTTGCGGTCGGACGCGGACCGATGACCCCCGGAGGATGTATGCGGGTGCTCCTGGTAGAAGACGACGTGATGATCGGAAGTGCGGTCGTGGCGGCCCTGAAGGATTCCTCCTACGCCGTTGACTGGATTCGCGACGGCCTGACCGCCGTCCACACCCTGTCCGTTCAGCACTACGACCTGGTGCTTCTCGATCTGGGTTTGCCCGGCAAGGATGGTCTGGACGTGCTCAGGTGCATTCGGGCCAAGGCCAATCCGGTGCCACTCGTGATTGTCACCGCGCGTGACGAAGTCGAGGATCGTATTCGCGGGTTGGATGGCGGGGCGGATGACTATCTGCTCAAGCCTTTTGAGATGCGCGAACTGCTGGCTCGCATGAGAGCGGTTGTCCGACGCAAAGGCGGAACGGCGACCGCAGAGCTAAGCAACGGTGTGTTGTCGCTCGATCCTGCGACGCATGAAGCATGCGTTGGCGGTGCCGCATCCGTGCCGCTCTCCAACCGCGAATTCGCGCTGCTTCAGGCGCTGATGATTCGTCCCGGCGCCATACTGTCCCGTCACGAACTGGAAGAGCGGATTTACGGCTGGGGCGAGGAGGTCGAGAGCAATGCTGTCGAGTTTCTCCTACACGCACTGCGCAAGAAGCTTGGCAGCGAGGTCATCAAGAACGTAAGGGGCGTTGGATGGATGGTCTCAAAAAGGGGATAGCAGACTCGCTGCAGATCAGGCTATCCGTCTGGTTGTCGGCGGCCATCCTGGGCGTGGCGATGATTGCCGGAGTCATTGCGTTCTACTCCGCGTTCAACGAGGCGCACGAATTGCAGGACGACGTGCTGCGCCAGGTCGCCGCGTTGTACGACCGGCATCGTCCTGATCCGCCCCGGGGAGGCGATGCAAACGCACCGGCTGACGAGGACGTGGAATCTCGGGTCTTCATTCAATTTCTTTCCACGAATCCGACGTCGACACATGGCGCTGGCGCCTTCGTGCCCTTGGCGTTGCCTCGCGCGCTACGCGACGGATTGCAGACCGTGAGCGTTGGGAACGAATCCTTTCGGGTCATGGTGAAAACTCTCGCCGACGGGGAACGCCTGGCGGTCGCGCAGCAGACCGCGGTGCGGGACGAAATCGCCAGAAATAGCGGCCTGCGCACGCTGATGCCCTTTCTTGTATTGATTCCTATCTTGCTGCTGCTCGTTGCTTACCTGGTCCGCCAGATATTCAAGCCCGTAGCCGAACTTGCGGGTGAAACCGATCAACGGGCCGAGACCGAACTTCACCCGATTGCGCCAGAGCGATTGCCCGCCGAAATCCGACCTTTTATAGCGGCCATCAATCGGCTCCTCCGCCGCGTGGAGCAGGCGATGGGCGCGCAGCGGCGATTCGTCGCCGATGCGGCACATGAGCTACGATCACCTTTGACTGCGCTGGCGCTGCAGGCCGAGCGGCTTGCCGGCGCGGACATGCCGGCCGAAGCGCGCGAGCGGCTGGACACGCTGCGCCAGGGCATCGAGCGTGCCCGAGCGTTGCTGGATCAACTCCTGGCGCTGGCGCGCGCACAATCGCTGGCGACGGCACCCACTTCGACAGTTTCAGTGCGGAAAGTCTACCGGCGCGTGTTGGAGGACTTGATGCCCCTGGCGGAGGCAAAAGGCATCGACATCGGGGTCGCCGGCGGCGTCGATGCGCAGGTTCGTGCCAACGAGGCCGAATTGATGATTCTCGTCCGAAATCTTGTGGATAACGCGATTCGCTACACGCCGAGCGGGGGTCGGGTCGACCTTGCGGTTGTCGATGCAGTTGGCGCAACGATTCTGGTTGTCGAGGACAATGGTCCGGGAATTCCGCTGCCGGAGAGAGCACGTGCGTTTGATCCATTCTACCGGATCGTTGGTAGCGACGAACTGGGCTCCGGGCTGGGTTTGGCAATCGTTCAAGCAATATCCGACCGGATCGGCGCAAAGGTGAGCCTTGGCCCGGTTGATGAACCATCGCAATCGGGACTTCGAGTCGTCGTGACGTTTCCAAAGGAGATGGCCCGGCAACGAAAAAGGGTTGGATCGACTGACCTTACCCTTTGACTTTGATGGCGCGCCCAATGCAGGCGACGAAGGCCCGGTGAATCTCGCGCTGACTTGCATGGCATCGAATTCATGCTGAAGGGTGGGTAGTTGAAGGCGTTCAGTGCTTTGCTTTAAGGCTGGTCACTAGAAAGCCTACCGCGCCGACCGATAGCGAAAAGTTATTCGGTCCGCCGTAGAATCCGTCAACAGAAATGAGCGGGAGTGTCGCCTGGTAACGCTTGCCGAAAAGTTCCAGCTTCATCGCAAGTTCGGCGCTCCCACCCAATCCACCGCTCCAGCCATCGTGAAACGACAGCTTTCCGTAGTTCTTGACGTTGGTTTCGAGCGACATCTCCCCGGCGTTGTCCACGCCACAACTCAGGAACTTGTAAGACCAAAGTTTTTCCTTGCCTCCGATCGCGCCTTTGACTTCCCATGGCGGGAGCTTCCACTCGAATTCATAGAGCGATGAACTATTCTTGTGACTACGCGCAAAGCCCGCCGCTTCCATGGCGAACTTCGAGCCGAAGTAGCGCGCTCCGTTCGAGCCGCGCCCTCCCAGTGCCGCCACCGTCAGTCGTTTGATTTGTCCGTCCGTGGCGTTCTTGTTCTCGAGGTCGAGGATCCGTACCTCACTCTTCAGCGATTGAACGGCGCCAATGAGTAACGGCACGGCGATCCCGACCTGAATCCCCACGTCGATGGCAAACATCAGCTGGTCCACCTGCCCCAATACGCTTCCTGCCGTACATGCCGCGGTAACACGGGAAACCCATAACGGCACTTGTATAGTGGCCTCAATACCCATCGTGCCTACTACCTCGGGCAAGCTAGATGCTTCAAGGCCCGTGGGGTCGCTGTGGTTGACCGGGTCGTCGTACGCATACAGATACCGGTTTCGTGAGATGGGCATGTCTGGCTGCCCGTCGAGCGGGTCGCGCGAGATGAAGCGCCCAAGTGAAGGGTTGTAGTACCGGGCACGCAGCTGATACATGCCTGATTCAGGATCGAACCGCTCACCGGTGTAGCGATAGGGATTGTCGGTGGTGCCCTGCGCGCTTTCCGTCGCGCCGAATGCGTCGTAGCGATACCGGTCGGTGACGGCAGCACCGGCATTGGTCAGCGCCCGGACGCTACCCAGCGCGTCGCGGTGGACAAAGCCGGGATTCGCGCCCCGGTTCAAGGCGAGTAGTTCGGCGCCATACGTAAACCGTGCCTGCAGGACGCCATTGCCGTCCTTCTCCTCCAGCACCTGCGACAGCCCGGTGGCGTTCTGCTGGTCGACGAGGAAGCGCAGCGTGCCCGCCGCTGTGCTCGCCTGCACGCGATTCCCGTCTGCATCGTAGAGGTATTGGGAAGGGCCACCTGCACCGGAAATCGTCACCAGGCGATGGTCGGGATCGTAGCCGTACTGCGTAACCAGCGAACCGACGGTCTTGGTGGCAAGGTTGCCATTGGCATCATAGCCATAGGTGGCGCCGCCGTCGCTCAGCAACTGGTTATTGCTGTTGAACGAAAACGACGTGGGAACGCCGTTGCGGATCGTCTGCGTCCGATTGCCGACCTGGTCGTACGAATGCGATATCGCGAGTGGCGTGGGACCAGTACGCAGTTGCGAAGCCAGCCGGCCTCGGCCATCGTAGGTGTAGGTTTCGACGGATCCGTCGCTCTCGGTGACCTGGGTGCGCCGTCCCGTCGGAGAATACGCATAAGCGAAGGACTGCAGGAGGTTGCCAGCATCCTTGTGTGACAGCAGCGTGAGGCGATTGCGCGTATCGAATTGAGAATCGGATACGATGCCGTTGCCTGCCGTGGTGCGAATCCGATTGCCAGTGCGATCGTAGTAATACTGGGTGACGCCCTCCGGCGCTGAAACGCGCACGAGGCGGCGCAAGGCGTCGTATTGGTAGTTGATCGTGGCCGCCGGTGCGGCCAGCGCCAACAGATTTCCTTCTGCGTCACGCGAGTAGGTCACCGTCTCGCCGCCTGGATGGGTGACGCTCGACAAACGACCGGCGATGTCGTATCCGAACGTAGTAGCTCCGCGAGCGTCCTCAAGTTTCGCCTGTTGGCCATCCGGGTTGTACGCGTACTTGACGACTGCGCCGCCAGGCAGGTTTCTCTGCACGGGGCGATCCCTGCTGTCGTAGATATACGAAGAAGTCTGCCCACTGCCGTCTGTGGCGGTTACGACGTTGCCCACGGCGTCATAGGTCAGTCGTTCGAACTCCCCGCCTGGATACATGCGTTCGATCATTCGGCCGATGGCGTCGTAGCGGTACCGTGTGGTGCGGCCCATCGCATCGGTTTCACTCAGCAGGTTGCCTGCCTCGTCGTAGCTGTAGCTCGCCGTCCCGCCAACTCCCGAAGCAGCGGTGAGGCGACCCAACCCATCGAAGGTGTATGACTGCGTCTGGCCATCTTCGTTGGTCATGCTGGAACGGCGCCCCAGCACATCGTAGGTCTGCGTTGCCGACGTCCCGTCCGGGTGGATGGTTTGGGCCAGGCGACCTGCGGCGTCATAGACGTAGGTCGTCGTGTTGCCATTCGGATCGGTCGCGGCGGTCGGAAAACCGGACGCACTCAGCGCTTGGACCGATTCGGGTCGCACCATGGGGCCTGCGACGCCATCCAGCACAGCCGGGTGAGTTGTGCGGGTCCGCCGTCCCGCTGAATCGTAAGAGAAATCCGTGCGATTTCCGCGGGCGTCGATTGTGGCATCGAGCGTACCGCCGGGTGAGTAAATTGCCTGCGTAAAGGCCCCGTCAGTCGCCGTGGTCCTGATCCGACGATTCAGCTCGTCATAGGTGTGCGTCGTGGTGCGGCCAGCTGCGTCGGTCTGCGTGACGGGATTGCCGTCGACGTCATAGGCAACATCGTCAAAAGTTCCGTCGGGATAGGTAACCCGCGTGCGCTGGCCAAGGGGGCCATAGGCCAGCGTTGTTCGCCGACCCAGCGGGTCGACCATGGCGCTCACCCGCCCGACGGAATCGTACTCGGTGCGCCGAATGCCGCCCAGTGAATCGGTCTCTGCCACCATGCGGTTCGACGCGTCGTACGCAAACATGGTGGTCAGCGGCGTCAGTACGCCACTGTTGGTGCGATAGAGTGTCTCGCTCAGAAGGTTTGCGTTGGCATCGTAGGTAAACTCGACTCGACGCAGTAATTGCGATGCGGCGTCAAACACTTCCTCACGAACCAGATTGCCGGCGGCATCGCGCGTCAGGACAATCGTGGTGCCCATTGCGTCGACACTCCCCATCGGCAAGCCTCGGCCATCGGATGTCGAGGTGGTCGCGCCTGTGGCCGGTGAGTTGATTCCGGTGATGTTGCGATTGCCGTCGTGGGTCATGGCAACGGTTCGATTGCCGGGATACACGACTGAGGTCACATCCTTCTTCGCGTCGTAGGCCACCGTCGAGACGAGATTCAGGCCCGAGGGATCAACGCTGCGTATCAAGGGCAGGACACCGTCGAATGTGCCGGTGGTTTGAAGGCCGTCGGCATTCACCGTCGACGTCTCGTTGTTCAGCGCATCGTAGGTTGTGGAAATCACCGCATTGACAAGCACGCCACCGATGGTGACGCCCTTTTCGCTGGATACGACGTTGCCGCGGCTATCGTAGAGAAGCCTGGTGACCCTGCCGCGGCGGTCGGTGATCAGTTCTTCCTGGGCGCCCGGGTTGTGGGTGTAGGTAATCTTGTTGCCATTGGCGTCGGTCATGGCGATCAGCCGGCCGGTGGCATCGTAGTCGCTGCGTATCGGATGATTGCCGCTTGGATCAATGATGTCGATCAAACCGTGGCTGCGGTTGTACTTGTAGAGTGAGGTGTTGCCGACAGCGTCAGTGTGGCTGGTCAGGTCACCGTTGCCGTCGTAGCCGTAGGACTGCACGCCACCCCGCGGATCGGTGATCTGGACGATCCGGCCCTGAGCATCGCGCGTGAATGCGATCCCGGCGCCGGTCGAATGCAGGATGCCGGACGGGCTGAAGGTGGTGCTGTTGCCGTTGCGGTCGGTGATCTTCCGCACACCGGCGGTCGTGTGAATTTCGAGTTTCGAACCCTCAAGCGTCGTATAGAGGAACAGTTTTGGGTCAAAGGTATTGAGCGTGACGTCATCGACCAGTTCTTCCTCGAGTCCGCCGTTCAGGATAAGCAGATTTGGATTGTCCAACATCTGCAGCGTGCCCAGCGTTCCCGGACGCGCGATGTAGCCCGTTACGAGCGTCGCATTTAATGCACCTACGGCGGACGTAGGTGAAAGTTGAAGGTCGAACTCCTCGACGCGGCCATCTCCTAGCGTCAAGCTCATCTTGTGCTCCGATGTCGGCATGAGGCTGACCACAGGCCCGGCCACAGTGCGGAGCCAGCCGGTGCCCTGCACGCGATTCGCGCGCAGGCGCAGCGTCTGTTGTCCCAGCTTCCAACCGATGCCGAAGTCGCCGCCGGTCTTGTCGCGGCTGTCGTAGGACCTGATCAGGCTTATCGGAATGCCGGCCAGCGGCAGATTGAGATCCACGAAGGAGAGACTGAAGAGCCCAAGCTTCATGTTCCCGCTCAGCTGCACGGTCGACGTGGCCACCGACTGATTCCCGCCACGATCGTAGACCGTGAGCCGGATCGTGTAGAGATCGTTGATGAGCGTGGTCGGGTCGATGGTTCCGAGCGTGCCGGCGACAACGGGTCCGGTGCCTTCCGCGAGTACGGTCCAGGTGGTATCGCCGGCCAGCGCGAACGCTAGTTCGTAGCGCAGGAAGTCAGTATCGTTAGCGGTGCCGACTATCGTGGTGGGGCCTGTGATCGCAGTGCCGGAAGTGGGCGCGGTGATGATTGCCGTGGGTGGCGCGCCGCCGGCGGTGTGTGCGGAGACATCCAGCGTGGCCTGGCCGACAAAACCGGAGAGTGTCGCGCGGATCGATGTGCTGCCGGGTGCCACGGCATGCGCGATGCCGGTGGCGCCAACTGTGGCCGTGCCGGTGGCGGTTGACGACCACGAGGAGGACAGCGAAACGTCGGCGCTGGTGCCATCGGTGAATACGGCGGTGGCCTTGTACTGGACGTCCTCACCCGTGAGTCGCAACGCGTTGGGCGGCTCCACAATGACCTGGGCGATGGTGCCGTTAAGGGGTGGGCCCGCCGACACC
The DNA here is from genome assembly GCA_039932755.1 of Betaproteobacteria bacterium. Taxonomy (GTDB): domain Bacteria; phylum Pseudomonadota; class Gammaproteobacteria; order Burkholderiales; family Casimicrobiaceae; genus VBCG01. The sequence goes on along the minus strand of JBDTPJ010000001.1, from coordinate 86,493 downwards.
GTCAGCAATGCCGGATTCGATGGGATGGGCACCACAACGGTTCCTGGTGCAGGCGCTTGCGCCATCACCTGGTTCACGGGAATCGTCGTGGAGAATACGGTTGAGACATTCACCGTGAGGTTGAGTGCGCCGAGTACTGCGTTGGCCTGGGTCAACGATTGGCCCACGACAAAGGGCATAACGACGGGCGCGGGTCCCGTCGACAGCGACAGCGCCACGGCTTCACCGGTCAACACGGTGGTGCCGGCTGCGGGCGACTGCGCCAGGACCTGGTCAACCGGCGCGCCGCTGGTCACCAAGGTCAACGGTCCGACGGTGAGGCCCGCGCTGCCCAATGTAGTGGCGGCAGCCGACTTGGACAGGCCCAAGACATTGGGGACCACGCTGTTTGTCGAGACCCCTGCCATCACGAGCGTTTGGTACCCCTGCGCGCCCAGGCTGTCCGTAGCGACGATGATCATCATCGCGTTTGGATACTGTATTTGCGTGCACGCGAGTATTCCCGTGACGGCGCCCAGCGTACACGTTCCGCCGGTATACGAGCTGTAGAGCAGGCTGTAGGTGATGGAATCCCCGACGTCGGGGTCGATTGCGTGTGCGGTGTAAGTCAGCCCGCCGTTCAGGACATAGCGCGTGGGCGGAATGGAGTCGAATACCGGCGGCGCGTTGACCGGTGCAATGTCGATGGCAACCGTTGCTGCCGCTGAGTCGAAAAGCCCGTCGTTGGCCATGTAGGTAAACGACGACATCGAACGCGTCCGCGGATCCACGGGCGCCAACACCTGCGCCTGCGTACCCCACACATTGGTGCGCGGCGTGGCGAAGTTATTAGGCAGGGGCACGGTCGTGGGTATCGTGCCGTTGTCATTGACATTGGCGACGTGATACGCAAACTGGTTTTGCACTGGACGGGCAGGGCGCCAGTCGTTGTTCTGCGCCTTCAATACCGTGAAGCGCCCCGCGCTGAAATTGATGCCGGTCCAGAAAAACAGAACATCAGCGTGACCATCGGCATCGACGTCCCCGACCAGTGGCGCATTGGGGTGATACGAGACGCCGGGACCGTCCGCTTCCTCGCCGCTGCCGGTCGATGCGCGGGTGATGTCCCACTTGAACTTCAGTTTCCCGGTTGGACCATCGAGAAACACGATGGCCTTGGAGGTTTGCAGGATCACTTCCGGCACGCCATCGCCATCGAGATCGAAGACTGGAATGCGCGTACGCGAGTCGACGAGACTGACACCGCTTTCGAGCTCGGTGTTGCACCAGCGGAAAACGCCGGTATGGCGAACCGCGCACAGCAGCACACCATAGTTGATGAGGATGTCGGGCTTGCCGCTGCCGTCGATATCGGCAACCGTGATCTTGCCCACGAAAGTCACGGCGTCGAACGGTATGGACCACAGGAGGCTGCCGTCGGACTTGTAGACGGCGAGCGCCTGAACGCCACTGGGAAATCCCTCGTAGCGCACGACCTCGATGTCAGGTGTATCGTCGAAATTGCCGACGGCCAGATCGTGCACCAACGCGTCGCGACCTTTCCACCGGACAGTGCCATCGAGGTTGAAGACCACACCACCGGCAACGATCTCGACGATGCCGTCGCCATCTAGATCGACGACCACCGGGGCCGTCAGCCCGCGATATTCCAGGCCGCCGTCGGGAAGTCCACTGAACTGCGCTCGTTCGGTGATCATCCGCTGGCGCACTGTGCCGTCCGCGCCGTTCAACACGATCAGGCCGCGGCATTGCTGGTAGTGCGGCGGATAGATCGGGTTGGGTTGGTACGTGCCGTTTGGCACAGTCTCGACAATCTGCCGGCATACCGGTTCCGGATCGAACGCCGCATTGCGGGTGCTGTTCATGCCCACGACGTTGAACAGTACGCTGGGCGTTTCTCCGACACGCAGCCGCGCGATGGTGGTCACGGCCGCCGTCGTGAGAGCGGTTGCGTCCCCGGTAACCGGCACCGCGGAGAGGGCCGGCGACAGCCACTTCTGCGTGCCATCGGCGCCGTTCAACGCAATGTAGCGCATGGTGCCGTTGTCCCCGGCACAGGAAACCGGGAACACCACTTCGGGCTTGCCATCGTCGTCCAGGTCCCCGGCGGCGATGCTGAAGACTGCCGCACTGGAGTACGGCGTGCAGCCGGTAAAAAACGATGCGTCATTGCGCCACATTTCGACGCCGGTGTCCGAATGCAACGCGATGATCATGTGATTGAAGGCGTAGAAAACCACTTCGGGCTTGCCGTCCCCGTCGAGATCGATGAGAACGGCGCCTTTCGCCACGTAGAGCCCCAGGTCGGTACTGTTGCGCAGTACCGGTGCAAATACGGGCGCGGGCAGCGTGGCCGGCGCCAGAAAAGTGAAGCTGCCATCGGCACCAAAGGTTTGCAGGGTGCCCTTGGTTGGATTGGTAAGCTTGGTCGCGCTGAGCGTCGTGCTCAGGTCATGCAGGTCATTGCCCAGCACGCCCGGCACCGGCACGGTCAGCGTTTGCCCGAGGCGTACCGAATAGGTGTCGTTCACCGCGACTGGTGCGGCAGACGGTTGCAACGTCACGGTGAACGACCTCTGATCGACGAGGCCGCCGCTATCGGTAACCTTCACGGTCACCGCGTAATCCCCCGGAGCCTTGCCCAACGTCGTCCAGGTCAGCGTCGATCCGCTCATCGCCATGCCGGCAGGACCGGACACCAGTGAAAGTGTGAGCACATCGCCCGAATCCGGGTCGGTGGCCGTCAACGTTCGCGCAAACGGGACACCGACAGGCAGGATCACGTTGATCTGCGTGGCCAGTTGCGGCGGCCGGTTGTTCTGCACGACTGTGACGTGGAACGTCGTCGTCGCGGCGTGGCCGGCGGTGTCGGTGACTTGCGCGGTGAAGGTGTTCAATCCGAGCTGGGCCGCATTCGGTGTCCAGTCGATCAGCGGCGACGGCGCAAGTGCTGCGCCACCGGGCGCCGCAAGCAAGCTGTAGGTCAGCGTGTCGTTGGTGTTGCCGTCGGTGGCGACCAGCAGTTGCTGAAAGCGGGTACCCAACGCAATAGTTCGGTCGGCAATCGGTTGCAGCAGCGGCGCGCCATCGATGACCGTGACCTGCAGCGGACTGCTTGCGCTCAGCGCACCGTCGTTGGCCGTCACCCGCAATGTGTAGACGCCGGGAAGCGAGAATGTCGCCGCAGTCGCTGCATTGTTGGGGTTGGCAAAGGTGACGATTCCCGGCCCGGAATCTGTGCTCCATCCGATCGTCACTACCCCGGGCGGATTGGGCAGACCGTCATCGGTGATCGTCGCGTTGAGCGATGCAATGGCGGGCAGCGTGATGGTCTGGGCATTGCCAGCCGCTACGACAGGTGGCGTGTTGGAGCCGCCGGTCGAGGGGGCAACGGTGATCTGGACCACCGCGCTGCTCGATAGCGCACCGTCGTTCGCCGTCAGCCGCAACACATAGACGCCCGGTGAGGCGAACGCGGCGGTAGTGGCCGCCTGGCCCGGGTTGGCAAAGTTCACGGCGCCAGGTCCCGAATCCTTGGTCCACAACAACGTCAGCGTCCCCGGCGGGTTGGGCAGTCCGTCGTCGGTGGCGGTGCCTGCGAGCGAGGCCATTGCCGGCAGCGTGATGGATTGCGCATTGCCGGCCGCTACGATGGGCGGCGTATTGGAACCCCCGGTCGACGGGGCAACGGTGATCTGGACCGTGGCGCTGCTCGAAAGCGCGCTGTCGTTGGCGGTCAGCCGCAACACATAAACGCCCGGGACGTTGAAGTTGGCGGTAGTGGCCGCCTGACCCGGGTCGCCAAAGCTCACCGCGCCGGGTCCCGAGTCCTTTGTCCACAGCAATGTCAGTGTCCCCGGCGGGTTGGGCAGGCCGTCGTCGGTGGCGGTGCCGACGAGCGGGGCCAATGCCGGCAGCGTGATGGATTGGGAATTGCCGGCGTTGACTGTCGGTGCCTGATTGACGGGCAGGTCGCGCGCCAGTTGCGCGTCGATGCGCAGGGACAGATTCGGCTTGTCGCTCACCGCATAGAGGGACACCAGATCCAGTCCCACCGGCGCGTCGCCCTTGGGGTCCGTGGCGATGGGGCTGATTCCCGTCCAGTCCGTGATCTGCCCATCGCGAATCACGGCATAAACGATACCGATGCTCGAAAGGGCAAAACAGACAACTCCGAGCAGAAGCAGTTTGTGCCCGCCGGCAAAGGCATGGCGTCGCAACAGGAAGAGACCCAATCCGAGTAACGCAATGAGGCCGACCAGACCTGAGGGGGAGAGCGTAGGGATTGGCGTCGCCGGTGGTGTGGAAACCGGCGGCACGGGTACCGAGCCATTGCCAATGAGTACGTCCTGACCGGTGAACGCCACGAGGCGGACGCTACCCTTACTCGCCAGGTCGGCGAGCGGGATGAACGTCTCGATGACGTCCGACTGTGCGTCGCCATTGCCCAATCCGATCGGCCAGCCGCCGGTCGAGACCGTGATGGGGGCGCCAAAGACCCCTCCGGCGCAAATTCTGCGCGTGACCAAACCTATCTGGCCGGTGCTGACGCCGGTGGCCGCCGTGGTGTCGAGGATCTGCTCGAACCCCGTCAACGTGCCGCTGCTGGTATTGATACTGCAGCCGGTACCCGGGTCATTGTCGGTATCGAGTGCCACCGACACGGTCGTAGTGGCCGCCAAGGCACAGGCCGCGAACGTAAGCGACAGGATCCCCAGGAAACCGGCGGCGAGACTGGAGATTTTGGTCACGGATTTCAAACGGCGCTTTCTGCGGTGTGGACTTTTAGCGTCGATGCGAGATGTGCTGTACAGCGTTCTGAAACTGAAACGGCAGGCGAGTCTGATCTTGCCAGACGCAATTTCATCTGCTATGTACTGGAGCGTTACTAAAACGTTAGCGACCCGATGGGCCCCGCTTGGCAGGCATGACCGACGCGATCGATGGATTGTCCGGCGCCGAACACCGCACTTCGCCACGCCGTGCGCTGATCGTCGAGGAACTGGAGCGCATCCTCGCCAGCCGGGCCTTCGGACGATCGTTGCGCCATCGCGCCTTCCTGCGCTACATCGTCGACGCCGCGCTCGATGCCGATTACGGCCGGCTCAAGGAGTCGACCATCGCGTTGGAGGTATTCCGGCGCCATGCGGCCCAATTCGATTCGGCGACCGATTCAATCGTCCGGGTGGAGGCGTCCCGCGTACGGCAAAAGCTGAAGCAGTATTACGTCACCGCCGGCGGCGATTCTGCGATGACGATAGAAATGGTTGCCGGCAATTATCGGCCGCGATTCATTGATGGCGTAGCGCCGCACGTAGCGCCCAGGTATTCCATGGCCGGAAGACCATTGTTCCTGCCCAAACTGCCGGAGCACCTGCGCGCGGGCTACGACCGGGCGTGGTACCTGATGCGTGCCCGCACGCTTGAAGGTTATCGCAAGGCGTTGGAAATATTCGAAGAAGCAATTCTTAAGCACCCGGAATTTGCCGCCGCCCATCGCTCGGTGGCGTGGGCTCGAATCAACATCGCCGGCCATCAGGGCGTACCACGTGAAGCCGGAGATCAGAGTCATGCCATGGCGGCGGCCATTGCCCGTGCGCATGAGATCGAGCCCGACAATCCCGAAATGAACTCGCTGCGGGGCGCGTACGTGACGCGCTTTCGCTTCGACCTGGGCGCAGCGGATGAACTGTTTTCCGAGGGACTTCGCCGCGACCCCGAGTCGCGAGGCGCGCGCAGCGCCTATGCGTGGCTGCTTATATTACTGGGCAGATTCCACGACGCACGGGAGTTGGTCGAGGCTGAATTCGCAAGCGACCCGTTTGCGTTCTTCATGCGCCACAATTTCGGCTCACTGGCGTATTACGAGCGCGACTTCGAGCGGTCGAAGCGCGACTTCACTGACGCGCTTGACCTGGAGCCTGGCCATCTCGTTGTGCGTGTCGGGCGTGCCAGCACGCTGATTGCGATGGGCGAGGCAGCCGCGGCGGTGTCCGAGTTGACGCAAGTCTGCGCCGCCAATCCTGAACTTTCGGGCCTCGCACTCATGCGGGTCCGCGCGCTGGCGTCCGCGAGACTACAGGCTGAGGCGAGAACCGCGCTGGCGGATATTAACCGCCGTTTTGTTGGTCAATATGTTTCCCCGGTTTACCGCGCGGCGGCGCACCTCGCGCTTGACGAGCGCAATGTGGCGTTGGACTGGCTCGAGCGCGCTTCCTTGGCGCGCGACTATTGGCTGCCCAACGTTATGGTCGATCCGGCGTTCGATTCGGTACGGAATGAGGCGCGGTTTACCCTGATATTGGAAGGCGCTGGACTGGCCAAGTGCGCCAATGCCATTGCGGAGGCCGAGCAACTGTAAAGGTGTTTGCACACCGGTGATAGCGCGAGGGAAAACCATCAAGCAAATGCCTGACGCCAGCGAAACGAGTTCACTGTTCCTGGTACCCACGATTCGCCGATTGCGAAATGTTGGCGGAGTCCGTAACGTGTGCGTTAAATAGGCCGCGCCGCGTGCGCACTGAAGCGTAACCAAGGACATTTCGTGACCGAACCCACCCGCCGGGAACTGGCCCCCGCGACGAGCAATCCGCTCGCAATGGACGGCATCGAGTTCATCGAGTACTCGACAAGCAAGCCGCAAGCGTTGGGGCAGGTGCTGGAAACGATGGGTTTTCGGCCCATCGCGCGGCACCGCTCGCGCGAAGTGCTGCTGTATCGCCAAGGGGTCCTGAATGTGATCGTCAATGCCCACGCCAGCGATGAGTCGCGTGCGATGCGACCCGCGGAAACCCCCGTCATTGCCGCCATCGCGCTGCGCGTGCGCGATGCCGCCGCGGCGTACCGGCATGCGATCGACCGCGGCGCCTGGGTGGTGCCGTCGAATGTGGAAGTGATGGAGCTCAACATCCCGGCGATCCACGGCGTAGGATCCAGCCGGATCTATTTCGTCGACAGGTACCGCGAATTCTCGATTTACGACGTCGACTTTGTGCTGAATCCTGGCGTCGATCCCAAGCCGCCTGCATTGACCGGCTTCCATTGGTTCGGCATCGTGCAGTACATCGGCAACGACCGCACGGCCGACTGGACGGAGTTCTACACGGAACTTTTCGGCTTTCGCGTTCTGCCCGACGAAACACGCTATGGCATCCTGCCCAAGGGACGCATTCTGGTCAGTCCCTGCGGCAGTTTCCACCTGCAGCTGATCGAACCCATGCCCGGCATCTTTGAAGCGGAGCCTACCGAGATGCTCCAGCGCGTGGGCCTGGGGACGCCGGATGTCCTGGCGACCGTTGCGGCGCTCAAGCAACGCGGTGTCGCGTTCGTCGAATCGCAGGGGGTGCATACGGAAACCCGCGGCGCGCTCACGCAGAGCTTGCTGGGTGGCGTCATGTTCGAGCTGGTCCACGATGGGAAATAGCGCTGGCGGCATCAACTCGAAGCGTCCTCGAGACATTGGTGGCGCCGCGTCTGCGCAGGGTGTTGTGCTCCCAAACATCCGCGACTTTGGAATGGATACGATTTCACTTGCCGGCACGTTGCCGGCCAAGCTGGCGGCGGTGCGGGAGGCGGGCTTTGCGCAGATCATGCTGTCCGCGCGCGACATTGCGGGTCACACCGAGGGTGTCGATGCAGCGATCGAGGCCGTGCGCAACAGCGGACTGCGTGTCACCGGATTTCAGGTGTTGCGGGACTTCGAGGGCCTGACCGGGCATCTGCACGACTACAAGATCGACATCGCCAAGTCGATGCTGGAAATGGGGCACGCGCTCGGCGCCAAGGTGTTGCTCGTTTGCTCTTCGACGTCCACGCACGCCACCGGCGACCATGATGCGCTGGCGCGCGATCTGCGCAAACTGGCCATGCTGGCGGTGCCGCTGGACATCAAGGTGGCCTACGAGGGCCTGTCCTGGGGTCGCTCCGTCAATCAATTCACCGAAGCCTGGGATGTGGTCTGCCGCGCCGATGCGCCCAATCTCGGCATCGGAATCGACTCCTATCACATCTTCGCGACCCAGACTTCGCTCGACGAACTGGACGCGTTGGACCCGGAAAGAATTTTCCTGGTGCAACTCGCCGACTTTATGTGGCAAGAGGTGCGCACTCCCGAGGAGCGCATGGCTACCGCCCGCCACTTTCGCGTGTTCCCGGGAGAGGGTGTCCATAGCGAAGCTCTGGCGGACCTGGTGACGGGGCTGGATCGCATCGGCTACCGCGGCGATTACAGCTTCGAGGTCTTCAACGACGACTATCAGCAGATGCCCCTTTCGACGGTTGCCGCGCGCGCGCGGCGTTCGGCGCTATGGCTGGGCGAGGACGTCTTGCGGCGGTCCGTACCGCTGCCCAACCAAATGCGGCTGCTTACGACCTGAGTCGGTTCCATGCGTGCTCGCGAATTCGGGATTAGTTAGTGCGTTGACCGATCGTGGCGTGATAATGAGGCCGCGGCGCGTTGCGTCGCGGCTTCTTGATATTTGGGCTGCAAGTTGGCCACAACAAGTGAGGACTTCATGACCATGCAGGACCGCCCGCTAACATCCAGCGAAATACGCGACCGGCGTGCAACGGTCGAGGCAATGATGGCCCCAACCGAGCAGGTCCCGGCCGCATTGCGCAATATGTGGTCGGACCTTTCGGTGAACCGGCGTGCCCCAGTGCAATTCGTCGAGCGCGATTCCGTCGAGCGGCCGGGCTCTATCGCCGGCCATAGGCCGCCGTGGGTCGGGGCCTCGCTCAAGCCCAAAGCGGCCGTGCGGCGACCCGCGCCCAGGGTGGTGCATCGCGGTGTTGGGCTCGAGCCCATGGTCGTTTGGGGGGCCGACGATCGGCGTGTCTATAGCGACGTCCTCTATCCGTGGGTCTGCGTTTGCCGCATCGAGACCTCCGGCGGCGTGGGATCCGGCGTCATTATCGGGCCGCGGCACGTGCTCACCGCCAGCCATGTGATCGACTGGAACACCGGCGCTGCGACCATCGAGGTGCATCGCGCGGGCGGGATGGTGCTGGCCAGCGCGCAAGCCGAAGCGACGTGGAGCTACACGCGCGTCATCGACAATGACAGCACCACGCTGGACGAAGACTACGCAGTGATCGTGACCGACCAGCGCCTGGGCGATCGCTTCGGTTTCTTTGGCGTTCGCACCTACGACAGCGATTGGGATGACGAACCCTATTGGCGGAGCATCGGGTACCCTACCGACATCGCCGGCGGCAATTTTCCCGTATATCAGCGCGACAAGAGCCTCGACGAAGACGAATGGGACTACGGCTCGGCCCGGGCCATGACGACGTCGGCCGACGTCATGAAGGGACAATCCGGCAGCCCGATCTTTGGATTCTGGGGCAACGACCCGAACCCCTATGTGGTCGCGGTGGTAGCCGCCACCGGCAGCGTGTATGCGTCGGGCACCGAAAATTGGTGTTCGGGAGGCAGTCTTCTGACGCGGCTGGTCGATGTCGCGCGTACAAACGACCCATGATCGCCGTGCCTGTTGCTACGCCGCAGTAACGGTGCCCATGAGCGCGCGGCGGTGGCGCCAGGGCGGCTACTATGTCGTCACCGCGCCCATTCCTGACTCATGCCATGTCCGACGCCGACCATCTGCACCACCTCGAGCAGCACTCGATTCACCTGATCCGCGAGGCCTTCGCGCGGCTCAAGCCGTTGGCGTTGCTTTGGTCGCTAGGCAAGGATTCGAACACTCTGCTCTGGCTGACGCGCAAGGCATTTCTCGGGCGTGTGCCGTTTCCTGTGATCCTGCTGGACACCGGCAACGAATTCGATGAGGTCTATGCATTTCGCGACCGCTATGTGCGCGAATGGAACCTCGACTATGTCAACGCGCCATGTCCGCCAATGGCGGCGACCGACCCCACGCTCCCACCCAAGGCGCGCGCCGCAGCACGCAAGACTCTTGGCCTGAAGCAGCTGATCGCCGAACGAGGCTTCGCGGGCGTATTGCTCGGCATCCGACGCGACGAGCAGCCGATCCGCGCCAAGGAGCGAGGAATGAGTCCGCGAGATGCCCAAGGCGGCTGGCACGTTCGCGACCAGCCGACCGAACTTTGGGGCCATTACGCTACTGCAGTGGTTCCCGGGGGCCATGTTCGCGTGCATCCGCTCTTAGAATGGACCGAGCTCGACATCTGGCGTTATGTGCAAAGGGAAAATATTCCCGTATGCGAACTCTACTTCGCGCGCAACGGGATGCGCTTTCGCTCGCTGGGCGAGGCGGACCTCACGTTTCCGGTGCCATCACAGGCCGCATCGCTGGGCGAAATCATCCGCGAACTCGAGAGTACCCACGAGGAGGAACGTGCCGGCCGGTCGATGGATCACGAGCGCGAAGATGCCTTTGAGCGGCTGCGCGCCGCGGGTTACATGTGATGGCGCGTCCGCTCGCGATATGCCTGGCCGGGCACGTTGACCACGGCAAGTCGTCGTTGCTGGGGCGCCTGTTGCACGAACTCGACCTCCTGCCCCGGGGCAAGGTCGCCAAGCTCGAAGCGGCAAGTGCGAGTCGCGGCGTGCCGCTGGAATGGTCGTTCGCGCTGGATTCGCTCCAACTCGAGCGCGACCAGGCCGTGACGCTCGATACCACGCGCGTGCATGTGCGCACGCCGCGGCGGGAAATGATCGTCATCGACTGCCCGGGACATCGCGAACTCGTGCGCAACCTCGTCACCGGTGCGGCAGGAACGACAGCGGCGCTTTTGGTGGTGGATGGACAGCTTGGTGCGGAGGCGCAAACGCGCGCGCACGCTGCCTTGTTGCGCCTGCTCGGCATCCGGGACTTCGTGGTGGCCGTGAACAAGATGGATGCGCTCGACTGGAAAGAGGAGCGCTTCAATACACGGCGCGACGAAATCGCAGAGGCGCTTGGACTTCTCGGTGTCGTCGTTCACGCGATCGTTCCCACCTCCGCGCGCGACGGCGGCAACTTGGTGGTTCCGGCCGCCGCGTCATGGTTGAATGGACCCACGCTGGTCGACGCGCTGGAAGCCCTGCCCGCGCAGAGATACGCCAATGCGGACGCGCCACTGCGCCTGCCCGTGCAGGACGTTTATCGTTCCGGTACGCGCCGCGTAGTTGCCGGCCGTATCGCGCAGGGCACCTTGCGACCCGGCGCCGAACTCATGGTCCTGCCTTCGGGCGCGAGGGCGCACGTCGCCACACTCGATGGCTGGCCGCGCGCGCCGGAATCGGCAACTGCGGGTGACAACGTCGCGCTGACCTTTGCGGAGCCGGTCATTGTCGAACGTGGCGACCTCCTGTGTGCGGCGGCAGCGCCAGCGCGGCTGACCGCGGTCTTCGACGCGGACATTTTTTGGCTCGGACGCGAACCGCTCGCGGTGGGCTACCGCTGCGAGTTGCGGGCCGGCACGCGTGCCGTGGCGGTACGGGTAGCCGCCATTCTCCACGCACTGGATGTGAACGGCCTTGCGCCACAACAGGCGTCAGTCATCGCCACGAACGGCTTGGGGCGCATCACGCTGCGCTGCGACTTGCCCGTCGCCGTGGACGACGTGACCGAGTGCCTGGAGACCGGGCGATTTGTGCTTGCCGACGCCGGCGTCATCGTTGGGGGCGGCCTGATCTCTGCCGGTCACTATCCGGATCAGCGGCGGGCCCTGCCCGCGACGAATGACAATGTGGTCGGGGTGGACCATCAGGTTTCCGCACCGGAACGCCGGGTGCGCGCCGGTCACGTCGGTGCGATTGTGTGGCTGACCGGGCTTTCCGGAGCAGGCAAGTCGACGCTGGCGATGGCGCTCGAGCGCGCGCTGTTTGATCGCGGTTGGGCGGCCTATACGATCGACGGCGATAACGTGCGCCGCGGCCTCAATGCGGATCTAGGCTTTTCACCCGGGGATAGGCAGGAGAACATTCGCCGCGTGGGTGAGGTCGCCGCGCTGTTCGCGGATGCGGGACTGGTCTGCATCACGGCTTTCATCTCGCCGTTCGACGATGATCGCGCGCGCGCTCGCGCCGCGGCGGGATCGCGCCGGTTCTTCGAGGTGTATGTCAGGTCAGAACTGGCGACCTGCGAAGCGCGCGATCCGAAGGGTCTGTATGGAAAGGCGCGCCGCGGCGAGATCAAGGGCTTCACCGGTATCGACAGTCCCTACGAAGTCCCGGCAACTCCCGACCTGGTGATCGACACACAGCACGAGACGCAAGCGGCGTGCATTGCCCAATTGGTTGAGTTCGTGACCGCGAACTGCCAGTCCTGATGGCCGGAAGTCAAGGCAACGGCGACCCGGGTAGCGCCCGATTCACTCTGCTGACCTCAGTTCTCCTCCGTTTTGTTCAGGCTGCCCGGGCCAGACGCGGCACGGCCGCCAACAGGGTCTGCGTGTATTCGTGTTGCGGATTGGAGAGCAGCGATTCAGCAGGTCCGGCTTCGACCAGCTTGCCGTTTTTCATCACCGCGATTTCGTGCGCAAGATATTCGACCACGCCGAAATTGTGCGTGATGAAGAGATAGGAAACCCCCAATTCCTGCTGCAGCTGTTTCAACAGATTGAGAATCTGCGCTTGCACGGACACATCGAGCGCCGAAGTGGGTTCGTCGGCGACGATCAGCCGCGGTTCGACCGCCAGTGCGCGGGCAATGGCCAGCCGCTGGCGCTGGCCTCCCGAGAATTCGTGCGGGTAGCGCGTCAACGCGTCGCGGCGAAGTCCCACTTTTTCGAGCAGTGCGGCGACGCGCTCCGTGCGTTCCGAAGGCGGCACGTCGGGACGCAGGGATGCGACACCTTCCTCGAGGATCTCATTCACGCGCATGCGCGGATTGAGCGATGCAAACGGGTCCTGGAACACGATCTGGGCCGACCGGCGCGCGGTGCGCAGCGCTTCGCCGTTCAGGTTTTCCAGTGGCTGGCCAAGCAGTAGGGCCGATCCGCTGATCTGCGCGGTATTGCGCAGCAGTTGCAGTACGGCTTTACCCACCGTCGTCTTGCCACTTCCGGATTCGCCGACCAGCGCCAGCGTGCGTCCGGCGGGTATTTGAAAGGAAACGCCATCGACCGCCTTGACGTGACCGACGGTGCGCTTCAAAAGCCCCTTGCGAATGGGAAACCAGACCTTGTAGTCGCGAACTTCCAGTACCGTATCGCCCGCGGGGGGGTCGATGGGAAGGACCGGGTCCTTGCCCCACACGCGCGTGGCGGCATCCGTGACGTCGGTGCCATCATAGAGAAAGCAGCGCACCTGGTGGCCGGGACGGTACGCGATTAATTGCGGCGGCGTGGTGCGGCAGCGCTCCATGACGTCCGCACAGCGATCGGCAAAGCGGCATCCGATGAATTCCTGGTTCAGCGGCGGCACGGACCCTGCGATTGACGCCAGCCGGCGGCCGCGCTTGGCCGTGTCCGGCAACGCTTCGAACAGGTTGACCGCGTACGGATGGAGCGGGCGGTCGAAGAATTCCTTTGCCTCGGCGACCTCCACCACTTGTCCCGCGTACATGAGCGCCACGCGATGTGCCATCTGCGCGACGATGGCCAGGTCATGGGTGATCAGCAGCATCGCCATCTTTTGGGAGCGCTGGAGTTCCTTGAGCAGATCGAGAATCTGCGCCTGGATGGTGACGTCGAGTGCGGTGGTGGGTTCGTCAGCGATCACGACGTCCGGTTCGGCAGCGAGAGCAATGGCGATCATCACCCGCTGCTTTTGCCCGCCCGACATCTGGAATGGGTAATCGTTGACGCGTCGCTGCGGGTCGGGAATGCCGACACGCTTGAGCCAGTCCACTGCCTTGGCCGTGGCGGCGTCACCTCGAATGGATGTGTGACGCTCGATGACCTCCGTGATCTGGCGGCCGACGGTCATGACGGGATTGAGACTGGTGGAAGGCTCCTGGAAGATGATGCTGATGCGGCGACCGCGGATGTCGCGCATCTGCGATTCCGGCAACTGGGTGATGTCGGTGCCTTCGATGTCGACGCGCCCGGAGCTCACGCGCCCGCTGTCCGGCAGGAGGCGCAGGATCGACAGGGCCGTCATCGACTTGCCGCAGCCTGACTCGCCGACGAGCGCAAAGGTCTCGCCGCGTTCGATGGTAAGCGTCAGCGCGTCGACGGCACGCACCAGGCCGTTGTCCGAATCGAGTTCTGTGGTCAGGTTTTCGATGACGAGCATTGGGTTTCCTAGAGTCCGGCCGCAGGCACGATGACGGCGGGCACCACCAAATTTGCCGGAACGGGCTTGGCGCGCCGCACACGGAACGCGCGGGCGCGCGGATCGAAGGCTTCGCGCACGGCGCTGGCGAAAAGTGTCATCGACAGCACCAGCGTCACCATGAACCCGAATGCGGCCAGCAGCGTCCACCAGACCACCGGGTCGCGCGACATTTCATTGCGCGCGCTGTTGATCATGGTGCCGAAGCTGTTGGTGGTCGGGTCGACACCGACGCCGACGTAGGAAAGGACGGCTTCATAGAGCACCAGGCCGGAAAAATCGAGCACGGCGACGATCACCACGATGTGCGTCACATTGGGCAGGATGTGCCGGCGCATGATTCCCGTGTCGGAAACGCCAAAGGCGCGCGCGGCCTGCACGTAGTCGAGTTCGCCCAGCTTGAGGGTCTCGGCGCGCAGCAGCCGTGCCAGGCCGGCCCAGCCGGTGATGCCCAGGATCGCCGCCAGCAGGAACAGGCGGATGTCGGCGCGCTCGAGCCCGGTATCGAAGAGTTGCGGATTCTTGTCGATGAAGACCTGGATCATCAGCACGAACGCGGCAATGAGCAGCACCGACGGGATCGAGGAAAGCACCGTGTAGAGATATTGAATCGCATCGTCCGTGCGACCCTTGTAGTAGCCCGCCAGGATGCCGAAGACGATTGCGAAGGGCAGGGTGGCAATGGTTGCAAGTGAACCGATGACCACCGCGGTGCGGATCGACTTGATCGCCTGGAACAGCACGTCATTGCCGGTCTGGTCGGTCCCGAACACATGGTAGTAGGGCCAGAGTGCGACCACCCATCCCACGAAGATGGCAACGATCGATGCGGTCAGCAACATGGCGCGCCACGGCACTTCCGTGCTCCTGCGCCAGATGGCACGCAGGGAATCGCCCAAGCTTGCCCTGGAGGTCCGTGCGCGTAAGAAGGCAACCCCGACCCACAATGCGGCCGCGGCCAGGATGCCGCCTGCCACGCCCATCAGCGACTGGCGGACGACGTCGCCGGCCCACTCGCTGTCCGGATCCTTGAGATGCGCACCGCCGAATTGCAGGCGCGGGAAATCGCGCACCGACTTGCCGTCGACCAGCATCGACTCCTTCGAGAACTGGTGCGTCCCTAAAGGCACCGAATACGTTTTCTCGCGCGATTCCCGCGGGCCGGCCAGAAGGGCGTCCAACACCGACAGCGTTCGCGTCGAGTAGGCGGGAGCGGCGTCCGCGGCCGCGCCGGATGCAGGCGCCAGCAGCGGCCGGAAATGGAACGAGTCCAGCATGGCGATGAGCAGGAAGATCGCGAGCACCACGCCCGCCGACATGGCGGCCGGATCGTGCAGCACGCCGCGCCAGGTCTGTCGCAACGTGGGCGTGCGCCGCGCGTGCCAGACATAGAATGCGATCACGAACACCAGCACGTACAGCGCGATGTCGGTGGCCAGGAAGACGAGCTTGGGCATGATGGGCTACTCCTAGCTCAGTCTTATGCGCGGATCGGCGACGGTGTAGGAAATGTCGGTGAGGATCAGGCCGACGATGTAGAGCGCCGAGCCGACGAACACCATGGACCGGACTACCGCAAAATCCTGCGCATTGATGGCGTCGATCGTGTAGCTGCCCAGGCCGGGAATGCCAAAGAACGATTCCATGATCAGAGCGCCGAGAAACAGCAACGGCAGCACGGCGACGGTGCTGGTGAGGATCGGCAACAACGCGTTGCGCAGCACGTGGCGGAACAACACGACGGTTTCGGACAGGCCTTTCGAGCGCGCGGTGCGCACGTAGTCCTTGCCGACTTCCTCCAGGAACATCGTGCGATAGAAGAGTGCCTCGCCGCCCAGGCGCGAGACAATGCCGATCACGATGGGGAGCGCCAGGAACACGAACAGGTCCCAGCCACCGGCAAAGCCGGAAATGGGGACGAGTTTCAGCACCTTGCTGAACAGGAACTGGCCCACGATGATGTAGAACAGGCCGGAGATCGACAGCAGGAACACGGCGAAGGTCACGCCCCAGAACTCGAGGTAGGTACTTCGGAAGAACACCATCAGCAGCGAAAAGACGATCACCACGAAGACGCCGAGGATGAAGGTCGGAATGGCCAGCGCAATCGATGGTCCGACGCGTTGGCGCAACTCGTAGCCGATGTCGCGGCCGCTGTCGGAGGAGCCGAACTGGAAGGCAAAGAGTTGCGCAGAGCGTTCGAAGAAGATCGTGTCGGTGACCTTTTCCATGCCCGGCTTTTGCGCGTTCCAGAGCAGGGGCTTGTTGTAGCCGCGCTCGACCTTCCATTTCTCGATCGCGTCCTGGGTGACGCGCTTGCCGCCGATGTTCATGCGCGCCATGTCGTCCGGCGTGTTCACCGTGAAGAAAAGTGCGAAGGTGAACAGGTTGACCCCGATCAGTATGAGGATGCCGTAGCCGATGCGGCGGATGATGTAGTTGATCATGTCGTCGCGCTGACCGTTGCCGGCGTGCGGGCGGCGGTCTCCCGTTCACGCCGGCGCCAGGCGAACCATGCGGGTACGACGGCAATGATCAATGCGATCAGTATGAGTGGCACGGGCCACCACACCGGCCGGTTCCACTGCTCCAGCAGCGTGGCGCGCAGCTCGGGATGCAGGTGCAGGTAACTTATGTGGTTGCGCACGATCTGGGTCGGCTTGCCGTTGGTGATCCACTGGTGGTACGCGGCGGCCGACGTGGGAAAGTAACCAAAGCTCCACACCGCGTCGTTCTGCACGATTGTGATCATTTCGTCGATCAGCTTCTGCTTCTCCGGGCCGTCGTCTAGGAACTTCATCTTCTCGTAGAGCTTGTCGAATTCCGCGTTCTGGTAATTCGCGTTGTTTTCGCCGTTGCCATTGGTCAGCGCCTTGGCATTGGGCCCGTACAGCATGAACAGGAAATTCTCGGCGTCCGGATAGTCGGCGAGCCAGCCCCAGAAAAAAATCTGGACTGAGCCCTTGGTGATCTTGTCCTGGAAGCGGTTGTAGTCGGTCGCCCTTACTTCGAGCTGGACGCCGATTTTGGCGAACTGCTTCACATACCAGTCGAGCAGTGCCTTGACCGCTGGCGTGGCCGACGACTGGTAGTCGAAATTGAGCACCAGCGGCTTGCCGGTCACCGCGTCGCGCCCGTCCGGGTAACCCGCTTCGGCCAGCAGCCGCTTCGCTTCGTCCAGCGACCGGCGAACCGGCTTGCCGTCAGGCCCCTTGGTGTAGACCACGGGATTGAATGCCGACGGACCATCATTGCGATAGCCGAAGAGCGATGGCGGCAGCGGTCCCTGCGCGGCGACACCCTGCCCACGCTCGAATATCGCGATGTGCTCTTCCCAGTCGATCGCGATGGACAGCGCCTGGCGCAATTTGCGATTGCGCAGTGCCTGCTCGGGTGTCGCTCCCTTGCCGACGACCGGGTCGAGCCAATTGAAGCCGATGTACCAGTTGTTGGCCTCGACGGTCGTCGGCAGCTGGATGCCCTTTTCCTTGTATTCCTTTTCTTTCTTCGCATCGTCACCCATCGCGACGATAAACGTAGTGCCCAAGTCGAGCCGCTCGATTGCGGGGGTGTCGTAATAGCCCTGCATGAACTTGGCCTGCAGCGGGACGCCTTCCTTCTCCATGTCGAACACGACCTTGTCGGCGAAGGGCAGGGGCTTGCCGCAATCGACGAGGTAGCCCTTTTCCTTGTCGCCGGGCTCCCCTTCGCACGGATACGTTTCCCCATGGTAGTTGGGGTTGCGCTCCAGCACGTGGCGGCGGTTCTCGATGTAGTCGGTGAGCATGTACGGGCCGGTGCCGACGGGCCAGTAGTTCATGGTCAGGTTCTTGCCGGCCATCCCGGGTTGTGCATAGAACTTCTCGGCCTCCCATGGAATCGGCGAAAAGAAGGTCATAGCCAGCCAATACTTGAACTGTGGGTACTTGCCCTTGACTCGGATTCGCAAGGTGTTCTTGTCGATGGCTTCAGCGCCCACGAAGGGATAGTTGCGAAAGTCGAGCATCGGCAAGTCACGATCCGTCGGATCGAGATCCTTGCGCAGCGCCTTGTCGATCTCGACCATCTTGTCGCCGTATTCCTTGAGGCCGACGATGTAGTCGGCCATCGTGGAATACGAAGGCGACTTGATTCGCGGCGTGGCCAGCCGCCGAATGCCATAGACGTAGTCGTCGGCCGTCAGTTCGCGCGTACCGGTTTGCTTGAAGTCGGTGACCTTGTACTTGTCGGCGACATCCTCGCGCTTCATGTTGTGATAGACGTAGGCACCCTGTGCGTCTTTGGCGAAGGCCGGATGGGGCGCATAGCGAATGCCCGGCTTGATCTTGATGTCGAGCACGGTCTCCGCGATCGATTCACCCGGCGCGTCATCGGGCAACTCCTTGCCGTCCTTGTCCAGGTAGCGCGGCTTGGCGATCTCCTCGGCGGTCTTGCCGATGAGCTCGTAGGGACGCTTGAGGTAGTGATAGCCATACAGCGGCTCGTACACCTGATAGGTTACCGGCGTTTCGTCATTGGAGTAGGAGCTGGTCGGGTCGAGGTACTTGGGGGAGCGCTCGCGAAACGGCGCAAAAATCGTGTTGGTCTTCTCGGAACCCAGCGGATGCGGGTTGTTCGACACCTCGCTGCAGGCTGTCAGGGCCAGCGAGAGCGTCAACAATGCCGGGGCGCAGAGAGCAATCAGGGCTGCGCGGCATAACCGGGCAGCAGGGCCAGTTTGGTGCATCGGAGAATCTCCAATCGGCGGGGTCATGCTCGAAACGCTGCGGTCCCAAGGCTTGTCAATCGTGTCGGAAAGCCCGAACCGCACAAGGACGTGAAGGCGGGCATTGTATATTTAAAACGGCGGTTTCCGGCTTAAGGCTTCTTAAGGCTACGGGGTAATTTGCGCCCGCGCCGGAACGAGGGCGGTGCTTGCCAAGCCGGGCTGATCTGCAACAACCGGGTAAAATGCATGTTCGTCCGCATTCAATGCGCAGTTCCTCGGAATGGAGCCCGTCATGAAAAAAGTCTATCCAAACGCCACGGCCGCCTTGCAGGGACTGCTGCACGATGGCATGACCATTGCGGCGGGAGGTTTTGGTCTTTGCGGCATTCCGGAGAACTTGATCAGCGCGCTGGTCACCAGCGGCACCAAGGACCTCACGATCGTCGGCAACAATGCGGGCGTGGATGACTTCGGCATGGGCCTTCTGCTCAAGACGCGGCAGGTGAAGAAGGTCATCGCGAGCTACGTGGGCGAGAACAAGGAATTCGAGCGCCAGGTACTGGCGCGCGAACTCGAATTGCAGCTCACGCCTCAAGGCACGCTCGCGGAGAAGTTGCGCGCCGGCGGCGCCGGCATACCGGGCTTTTATACGCGCACGGGATACGGCACGCTGCTGGCCGAGAACAAGGACACGCGGGCCTTCGACGGCAAGGAATACGTGCTGGAAGAAGCCATCCGCGCTGATGTTGCCATCGTCAAGGCGTGGAAGGGCGACAAGTCCGGTAACCTCGTCTATCGCATGACCTCGCGCAACTTCAATCCGATGATCGCCACCTGCGGCAAGGTTACTGTCGCCGAGGTGGAGGAACTCGTGGAAGTGGGCGAGCTCGATCCCGACCAGATCCACACGCCTGGAATCTATGTCGATCGCATCATCCAGGGGACGAACTATGAAAAGCGCATTGAATTCCGCACGGTGTCAGGCTCGGCGGCCTCCAAGAAGGACTCGCCCATTCGCGATGCCATGGCCAGACGCGCGGCAAACGAGTTGCGCGACGGGTTCTACGTCAACCTGGGTATCGGCATCCCGACGCTCGTCGCCAATTTCATCCCCGAGGGGATCAACGTAACGCTGCAGTCGGAAAATGGACTGCTCGGCATCGGCCCGTTTCCGACCGAAGACAAGATCGATGCGGACCTGATCAACGCGGGCAAGCAGACTATAACGACACTACCTGGATCCAGTTTCTTTTCCAGCGCCGATTCATTCGCGATGATCCGGGGCGGTCACGTCGACCTGTCGATCCTGGGTGCGCTGGAAGTCGCGGAAAACGGCGATATCGCCAACTGGATGGTACCTGGCAAGATGGTGAAAGGGCCGGGTGGTGCGATGGACCTGGTGTCGGGCGTGCGGCGCGTGATCGTGCTTATGGAACATACGGCCAAGGACGGCTCGTCCAAGATCCTCAAGTCGTGCACATTGCCCATCACCGGCAAGGCCGTGGTCAGCATGATCATCACGGACCTGTGCGTGTTTGCCGTCGAGCCCACGGGACTGGTGCTCAAGGAATTGCAGCCCGGCGTGACGGAGGACGACGTCCGCGGCAAGACGGCCTGCGGGTTTTCCGTGGTACTGGCGGCGTGACGGCGAGGTAGATAACTACGGTGTTACCTGCGTCGGCGCGACGCCGATGTGTGCATTCGCGGTGGCGACCAACGTGGAATAGCATCCGCACAGGGTCGAAGTAGCGAAGGCTCACTGAACCTTGATCTCCCCCCACGGCTGGATAACCGATGACGATCTGCTTTGGACGCCTCGAACCTGGCGAGAAACTCGGCAACGAGGGTGTTACCGAAAATATGCTTTGAGCGGATCCCAATACATTTTGTGCCATCCACCGTCAAGATGTTCGGCGGCATCATCTGGGAACCCCGACTGGTCCAGTGTCACTTTCGTCTCATCCCCTGCTTGGTCGAGCCCGATTCGAACGATTGAATAAACACCTTCAGGCCATGCTCCGGCCCGCCACGCCTGGACGATCATTTTGTTCGCGCTCATTTCGACGTTACGGCCGGTAATCTGGCCGCCAAAACAGGAAAACGCACGTCCCTCTTCGGCCGCGATATCCGCGGGCGCCCCAGTGGCTTGACTAAATTCGTCCGCAGTAGTTAGCGCCTTGTAGATTTTCTCAGGGCTGCCCTTGATTGTAACTTCTTGATGAATAGCCATAATTCTTCCTTCGACCATTGGTTGAAAAGAGAAACCATATGGTTTACTATAAGCCTCTATGTTGTCAACTGGATTGCGCAATAAATTTTCAGATGATGAGCGTCTCGACCTGGTATTTCGTGCTCTGGGTGACCGGACGCGGAGGAGGATTCTGTCCCGATTGACCGAAGGTCCCGCCATGGTGAGCGAACTCGCCAAACCGTTCGAAATGTCGCTGCCCGCGGTGGGGAAACACCTCAGGGTATTGGAACGGGCAGGCTTGGTGAGCCGCGAGATCGACGGGCGAATTCACCGCTGTTCGTTGAGCGCCCTTCCTTTACACGACGCCAATCAGTGGCTGGACCGGTACCGCGTCTTTTGGGATGAAACGCTGGATGCGTTGACGCATCATTTCCAAAATGAGAAGAATGATGACTGACTCCGGTGTAGAGAGTAATCGCGATCGTGCAATCGGCTTGTTAGCTTTGGAAAAGCGAAGATTGATCTCGGCCAGTCCCAAACGGGTTTTCACCGCCTGGACGAATCCCGCTGAATTGAAAAAATGGTGGGGTCCCGAGAATGTCCGTTGTATATCCGCAGAGATCGATTTGCGCGTCGGCGGTCGGTACCGAATCGCCAATGAGATGCCCGATAAAACCGTCCTGTGGATTGAAGGTGTGTTCGAGCAAATCGAGGAACCCAGTTTGTTGGTGTTCACATGGCGTCTAGATACTCGGTCCGCACAGATTGAAAGGGTCACCGTTCGATTGCTGTCGCAGGATCAAGGCACGGAGGTCATTGTGAGGCACGAGCGCATATCAACATCAGCGCTGCGCGATCAACACTTGCACGGCTGGCTTGGCTGTCTGGATGGCCTTGCCGAATATCTGTCAACGTTGACTTCCCCAGGTTTCGCGAGCAGTCGTCGCTTATGATTGCTTCGGTGCATTAGTCGTGATGGCGGATGGATTGGAACGATGACTCAGAAATCTCACAACGGTATTGGTCATGTTTTGAGTAGACGAGCTTTCATTTTGACCGCTGCCGCTCTCGGGGCTCAGGCGGCGTGGGCGACTACTGCAATCACTCGAGTCGGACGTTCTACCACTGTACAAAGCGACCTGTTTCCGCAGGGAGTCGCATCCGCAGATCCGGATACGAACAGTGTGCTGATCTGGACACGAAGAAAGCCGCCAGGCCACGGCGCGGATGTACCACTTATCGTTGAGGTCGCAGAAAATCCAGATTTCCGGCACATCGTTTCACGGGCGAAGGTGATCGCGGAGGCCGTATCTGACTGGACCTGCCGAGTATTGGTTGGCGGGTTGAAGGCGAACTCAATCTACTGGTTCAGGTTCGTCGATCACCGGGGTTCATCAAGTCGAATCGGGCGAACGTGGACGACACCTCACCATGAAGACAGGCGGGACGTGAGATTCGCCTTCGTGTGTTGTCAAGATGTACCCCTCGGATATTGCACGGCCTACAGGCACATGGCCTTTGAGGACGAAAAACGCGCGCCGGGCGACCGAATCCGCTTCATTCTCCACCTTGGAGATTTTATTTACGACGAGGTTTGGTATCCCGAGGAGCGGCCAAAGGGTTTTCTAGGGCGCAAACTTCGTGACATTGTCAGATTTCCCGACGGTGCCTTCATCGACAACACGCATGTGCCTGTTTCTACCGCAGATTATCGAGCGTTGTACCGCGCTTATCTGGACGACCCGGATTTGCAAGATGCACGCGCCCGCTGGCCCTTTGTGTGCGTATGGGACAACCACGAGTTCAGTAGCCCGGCTTGGCAAACCGCGAGTGACTACGCGCCGCCTGGTTCAGGGGCACAAGCGCGCAAGGTGGCCGCCGCGCAAGCTTGGTTCGAGTATGTTCCGGCGCGAGTGATAAAAGGCGCACCCAACAGCGCAAGAACACCGCTTAGCCGATTTAGCGCACCCGCCGTAAAAAATGCGCCCTTGACCGATTTCGACAAATTTGGCTTTTCCCACGAGCCCAATAACGTTGCTGCTCTTGAATGTCTGACCATCTATCGGTCGCTTCGGTGCGGTCAGAACGTGAAACTGGTTATCACCGACAATCGTACATATCGATCCGAGCCGGCGGCGTTTGCCATGGATGACGACATGGGCAGTCCTGCGGCGTTGTTTTTCACTCCCGCCGAACTCATAAATACCTATGATGCGGGTCGGAACGATCCGGGTGGCGCACCACAGAAGATTTCTTTCAACGGAAAATCCTATTCCAACAAACGTTCCGAGATTCCTACCGGATCGATGCTTGGCAAACCACAGAAGGACTGGTTCTTTGCCGAAATCGCGAGGCCACAGACGATGTGGACCTTCTGGGGCAACTCAGTCGGCGCCCTTGAGCGTCGGTCAGATCTTCATAACTTGCCTCCAGATCTGCGCCAGTTTTGGCTCGGACGCGGGTACGGAATCGCGGGCAACGAGGATTGGGGTGGCTATCCTTACGAGCGTGCCGAAATTTTGAATTTTCTGCACATGAATCGCGTCACGAACTTTGTTTCTTTGGCGGGCGACCGTCATCAGTTTTTCGCTGGTGTTTTGTCGGCGAACCTGCCGCCCGAAAAATTTGAACCTGTAGCGGTCGAGTTTGGAGTCAGCTCGATTTCCACGCCTACGCTTTTCGAGGCTGCTGACTACATCACGCGGAACGCGAAATCGCTACGGCCCCTCTATGCCCATGACAGCGGCGGCGACTCGGCTCCGGCGATCAACATGACGCTAAAACATGGCGTCCGCTCCAGCATCATTCTAAACAAGACCGGGAACCTGAATCTCGCGATTGAAGCATCAAATCCGGAGGTCGCGCCTCATCTCACTTTCACGGACTCTGCGAACCACGGATATATCGTCATCAAGGCGTCGTCGGACGATCTACTTGTGGATTTAGTGGCATTTTCCAAGCCCGTCGCCGCGAGCGCCCACCCATACGGCGACCAGCCGGAGTATCGCGTGGCATTTCGTGTTCCTGCTTGGGCACCGAATGCCGCTCCACACGTGGAGTTGCACAGTACTGAAGGTCGCGTTCCGATCGGCAGTATCTAGATTGAAAGGTGCAATGCTATGGGGCCTGAATGAGATAGCGGGCCTGCGCAACGGTGTCGGCGCTCCATCCGCCACCCAGTGCCTTGATCAGCCCGACGCTGGCGGCGAGCCTCCGTGCCAGGATGGCCAGGCCCGTGCGTTCGGCGTTGAGCGCATTGGCCTGCAGCACGACGACCGCCAGGTAGCTTGTGATGCCTGCCTTGTACTGGTTGGTGGCGATGGTGGCCGCTTGCTGCGCCGCCTTGACCGCTCCGTCCTGAAAGACCGCCTCCTGCGCCAGGAGTTCCAGCGCGGACAGGTTGTCCTCCACGTCCTGGAATCCGCTGAGCACGGTGGAACGGTAATTGGCGACCGTCTCGTCATAGGTGGCAACCGCCTGTGCCTTCTGCGCACTGCGCAACCCTGCGTCGAAAATGGGCTGCGCCAACGCAGCGCCCAATGACCAGTACCGGCTGGGCAGCGACAGGAGGTTGCTGATGAGGGAGTTCTGATAGCCCCCACCGGCGGAGAGCGTGAGCGCCGGGAAGAACGCGGCCTGCGCGACACCGATCTGCGCGTTGGCGCTGGCCGTGCGCCGTTCGGCGGCGGCGATGTCGGGACGCCGTTCGAGCAGGTCGGAGGGCAGCGTCACCGGAATGTCGGGGAACACTGCGACCAGCACTTTGGGCGTGATGGCAAATTCCGAAGGCGGACTGCCGACCAGCACCGCAATGGCGTGCTCCAACTGTGCACGCGACAGCGTTGCATCGACCACTTGCGCTTGCGTCGACTTGAGTTGCGCCTCGGCCTGGACGACGTCACCGCGTCCGACGATGCCGGCAGCGTATTGATTGCGGGTGAGCAGAAGCGAGCGCTCGTAGGTTGTCACCGTATTGCGCAGCAACGCGATCTGGGCGTCCTGCACGCGCAACAGCAGGTAGTCCTGCGCCAGAAGGGCCTGTGCAGAAAGCCTTGCACCGGCGAGATCTGCGGCGGAGGCCTGGGCGCTACTGGTGCTCGCCTCGACGCTGCGACGAATCCCCCCCCACAAATCGACCTCCCAGCTCGCGAAAAGCGCGAGGTTGAAGCTGTTGCTTACGCCAGAACTTGTGTTGGCGCTAGCGCTCGACCCTGTCCCATGACCAGCGCGTGCTGCGGCGCCGCTGCCGCCCACAAAGGGAAAGAGTGCCGAACGCGCTCCCTGCGTCGCCGCGAGGGCTTCGCGCATGCGCGCGTCGGCAGCCATTACCGTCTGGTTGGAGATATCCACTTGGATGCACAGTGCATCGAGGTCGGGGTCGCCAAAGGCTTCCCACCAGTTTCCGCGCGGTGCGTCATCTGCGGGTTGCGCCACTTTCCAGCCCGGCGCCTCCTTGAAAGCGGTCGGAACGGGAGCGGAGGGCCTCACGTAGTCCGGGCCGACCATGCACCCGCTCAAGGCTGCAAGCAACGCCGCGGCTGCGACGACGATGACATGGGTCGTCGGCCGCAACCTGGCGATTCGCTTCACGACTATGACCAATGCCACAATAATTCCCTCAATGGGTGGCGGGCACGACGGTTGCAACCAGTCCGCGCCGCGACCACCCGCGGTGCAACCACAGGCGAAACCGGTCGAGGTAAAGGTAGACCACCGGCGTGGTGTACAGCGTGAGGACCTGGCTCACCAGTAGTCCCCCCATGATGGCGATGCCCAGCGGACGACGCATCTCTGCGCCGTCGCCCGATCCCAGCGCCAGGGGCAACGCGCCCAACAGGGCCGCCAGCGTGGTCATCATGATGGGTCGAAAGCGCAGCAGGCATGCTTCGAAGATCGCGTCATGCGCGCTCATGCCGCGAGAACGTTCTGCTTCGAGCGCCACGTCGATCATCATGATCGCGTTCTTCTTGACGATGCCGATCAGCAGGATGACACCGATGAACGCGATGATCGAGAAGTCCGTCTTGAACAGCATCAGCGCCAATAGAGCGCCCACACCTGCAGACGGCAACGTGGACAGGATCGTCAAGGGGTGGACGTAGCTCTCGTAGAGCACGCCCAGCACGATATACACGGTCAGCAGTGCGGCCAGGATCAGCCAGGGCTGACTGGAGAGGGAAGCCTGGAACGCGCGCGCGCTGCCCTGGAAGCTGCCGCGCACAGTATCGGGCACGCCGATGCGTGCCATCGCGTCCTCGACGGCGCGGGTGGCCTGCGATAGCGAAATCTCTGGCGCAAGATTGAATGAAATCGTCGACGCCACGAACTGCCCCTGGTGATTGACGCCCAGCGGCGTACTGGTCGGACCGAACGTGGCAAAGGCCGACAGCGGCACCTGCGCACCGGCCGGCGTGGTGACATAGACGGACTTCAGCACCTCGGGTGATTGCCAATATTCGGGCGCGGCTTCCATCACGACGCGATACTGATTGAGTTGCGCGTAGATCGTGGACACCTGGCGCTGGCCAAACAGGTCGTTCAAAGTGGCATCGATCAATTTGGGGGTGACGCCAAGCCGCGACGCCGTATCGCGGTCGATGACCAGCGTCGTCTGCAGACCCTTGTCCTGTGTATCGGTATTGACATCCGCCAACTCGGGCAGCGCGCTCAATGCGGCACGTATCTTGGGCTCCCAGGCCCGCAATTCGGCCAGGTCGTCGGCCTGCAACGTGAACTGGTACTGCGCATTGCTTTGCCGCCCGCCGATGCGGATGTCCTGCACCGGCTGCAGGAAGAGATTGGCACCAGGCTCCTTGGAGAGCGTGCGGCGCAGCCGCGCCACCACCTGGTCTGCGGTTTCGTGTCGTTCCGTCAACGGCTTCAGCGCAACGAACATCATGCCGGAGTTGCGCTGCGCGCCCCCGGTGAACCCGACCACGTTCTCGACTGCCGGATCTTCGCGCACGATGGTCATGAAATCGGCGAGCTTCTGGCGCATGGCCTGAAAGGAAATGCTCTGGTCTGCCTGGATGCCGCCCACAAGGCGTCCGGTGTCCTGTTGCGGAAAGAAACCCTTGGGGATGATCACGTACAGGTAAATGTTCAGGCAGACCGTCGCCAGCAGCACCAACATTGCCCATGCGCCGTGGCGGAGGACAAAGCCCAGGCTGCGCCGGTAGAGTGCGTGCATTGCGGCGAACCCGCGCTCGCTCAAATGGTACACACGGCCATGCCCGTGGGTTCCCGCCGTCCGCAGCAGTCTCGAACACATCATTGGCGTCGTCGTGAGCGACACGACCAGCGACACCAGAATGGCGACCGACAGTGTGATGGCGAACTCACGGAACAAGCGGCCGATGATGCCGCCCATCAGGAGGATCGGTATGAACACCGCGATGAGCGACACACTCATGGCCAGGACGGTGAATCCCACTTCGCGTGCGCCCTGTATCGCCGCGGCATAGGGTGCCATGCCCTTTTCGATGTGCCGGGAAGTATTCTCGAGCACCACGATCGCATCGTCGACGACGAAGCCCGTCGCGATGGTCAGCGCCATCAAGGTGAAATTGTTGACGGAAAAGCCGAAGAGGTACATCGCGCCGAAGGTGCCGATGAGTGACACCGGAACCGCGACGATCGGAATCAGCGCGGCGCGGACATTGCGCAGGAAAACGAACACTACCAGGATCACGAGCGCGACGGCCATGACCAGCGCGCGCGTGGTGTCGCGAAGCGATGCGCGAATGGTTGCCGTACGCTCCATGGCCGGCGTGACCGTGATAGCGCCCGGAATCGATGCGCGCAGCGAGGGCAGAAGTACGTTGATCCGGTCGACGGTTTCGATGATGTTCGCATTCGGCTGGCGATTGATGATCACAAGCACGGACGGTTTGCCGTTGGCCATGCCCGCGTTGCGCAGGTCCTGTACCGAATCGACGACCTTCGCCACATCCGACAATTGCACAGCAGCGCCATTGCGATAGGAAACAATGAGCGGCAGATACTCGGCAGCAGTCTTGGCCTGGTCGTTGGCGTAGATCTGCCAGTGCCGATCGCCATCCTCGACAGCACCCTTGGGACGGTTGGCGTTGGCCGCGGCCAGTGACGCGCGCACATCTTCCAGCGCGACGCCGTACTTGTTGAGCGACTCGGGGTTGAGCTCGACGCGCACGGCCGGAAGCGAACTGCCCCCTACGCTGACCTGGCCCACGCCGGTGATCTGCGACAGTTTCTGCGCGATGATCGTCGACGCCGCGTCGTACATCTGCCCTTGCGTCATCGTCTCCGAGGTGAGGGCCAGGATCATGATCGGAGCGTCGGCGGGATTGACCTTGCGATAATTCGGATTGCTCGGCAGCCCGGTGGGCAGGAGATTGCGAGCGGCGTTGATCGCCGCCTGCACGTCGCGCGCCGCGCCGTCGATGTCGCGGCTCAACTCGAATTGCAGCGTGATGCGGGTTGAACCGAGCGAGCTCGACGATGTCATCTCGGTAACGCCGGCGATGCGCCCGAGAGAACGCTCCAGTGGTGTGGCGACCGTCGCGGCCATCGTTTCAGGGCTGGCGCCCGGCAGCGAGGCCTGCACGAAGAGGGTCGGGAAGTCGACCTGAGGCAACGGCGAGACCGGCAGAAGGCGAAACGCAACGGCGCCGGCGAGTGCCACGCCCAGCGTCAGTAGCGTGGTGGCCACCGGACGTGCGACGAAAGGCGTGGAGAGATTCATGCGGAAGGTATTTGACGAATTCGCGCCATTAGTCGCTCGTCGCAGGATGGTCTTGTGCGGCTACCCCGCCGGCCACCGCGCGGTCGACGCGTCGTGCCAGCCGGTCGAACGCGAGGTAGATCACGGGCGTGGTGAAAAGCGTCAGCGCCTGGGAGAAGATAAGCCCCCCCACCATCGTGATGCCCAGTGGGTGCCGGAGTTCCGAGCCTTCGCCCCAGCCGATCATCAGCGGTAGCGCGCCGAGAATTGCGGCCATGGTCGTCATCATGATCGGGCGGAAACGCAGGAGGCACGCCTGGAAGATGGCATCGCGCGGCGTCATGCGCTCGTGGCGCTCCGCATCCAGCGCGAAGTCAATCATCATGATGGCGTTTTTCTTCACGATGCCGATGAGCAGGATGATGCCGATGATGGCGATGACGGAAAGATCGTTGCCGGAAAGCATCAGCGCCAGCAGCGCGCCCACACCCGCGGACGGCAGCGTGGACAGGATCGTGATGGGATGGATGAAACTCTCGTAGAGGACGCCCAGCACGATGTACATGGTGACGATGGCGGCCAGGATCAGCCATAGTTCGTTGTTAAGCGACGCCCGAAAGGCGAGGGCCGCACCCTGGAAGTTCACCTGCACGCTGGCGGGAAGCCCGAGTCCGCGCTGGGTGGCTTCAATGGCCTTGACCGCGTCGCCCAGGGAAGCGCCCGATGCAAGGTTGAACGAAATCGTCGCCGCCGGAAACTGGCCGATATGATTGATCGACAGCGATGCGGGCTTCTCGCTGACCCGCGCGATGCTGGACAACCTGACCTGTTGCGTCGGTTGGCCAGGTACCGTCGAAGGCACGTAGATGTCGTCGAGCGCGGCCAGGCCGCGCTGAAACTCCGGCTGCACTTCAAGCACAACGCGGTACTGGTTCGACTGCGTGAAAATGGTCGATACCAGGCGTTGGCCAAATGCGTTGTACAGCGCATTGTCGATGGCGGCGGGCGTGATGCCCATGCGGCTGGCGGTCATGCGATCGAACTCGACATACGCCTGCAAGCCACCGTCTTGCAGGTCGCTGGCCACATCCTCCAATTGAGGCAACTGATGGAGCTTCTCCATAAGCGCAGGCACCCACTTTCCAACCTCTGCGGCATCCACCGATTCGACGGTGAACTGGTATTGCGTGCGACTGACCCGGTCCTCGATGGTCAGGTCCTGCACGGGTTGCATGTACAACGCAATGCCCTCCACCTTGGCCAGTTTGGGCTGCAGCCGGCGAATGATCTCCGTCGCGCCGGCGCCACGAACGCTGCGAGGCTTCAGGTTGATGAGCATGCGGCCGCTGTTGAGCGTGGCGTTGGTGCCGTCAACCCCGATGAACGACGTGAGGCTGGCCACTGCCGGATCCTCGAGCACTACCGCGGCCAGCGCTTGCTGTCGCTCCGCCATGGCGGCGAAGGAGATCGTCTGCGGCGCTTCGGAAATGCCCTGGATCGCTCCGGTGTCCTGAATCGGGAAGAAACCCTTGGGAATGACGATATAGAGCACCACGGTCAGAACGAGTGTCAGGACCGCGACGACCAGCGTGGCGCCCTGGCGGTCGAGCACCCAGTTCAGCATCTGTCCATAGCGCTTGATGGCGCGTTCGAACAATTCGCCACTCCATCGGTAGAACCGGCCCTGGCTTTCGGGTGGGGTGTGGCGCAGGAGCTTTGCGCACATCATGGGTGTGAGGGTCAGAGACACCACGGCGGAGATCAGTATCGATACGGCCAGCGTGATGGCGAATTCGCGGAACAGCCGGCCGACCACGTCACCCATGAAAAGCAGCGGAATCAGCACGGCAATAAGCGAAATGGTCAGCGAGATGATCGTGAACGCAATCTGCTTGGTCCCCTTGAGCGCCGCCTCCAAGGGGGAATCGCCCTTCTCTAGGTAGCGTGCGATGTTCTCGATCACCACGATTGCGTCGTCGACCACAAAGCCGGTGGCGATGGTCAGCGCCATCAGTGTCAGATTGTTGATGGAAAACCCGGCCAGGTACATCACGCCGAAGGTGCCGACCAGCGACAGCGGCACGGCAACGCTTGGGATGAGCGTCGCCGGCACGTTGCGCAGGAATACGAAAATCACCATCACCACGAGCGCTACCGCCAGCAGCAATTCGAACTGCACGTCGCGTACCGAGGCACGAATGGTCACGGTGCGGTCCGTCAGCAGCACGACGTCGACGGCGGCGGGCAGGGATGCCTTGAGTTGGGGAAGCAGTGCCTTCACACGATCCACGACTTCGATGACATTGGTGCCAGGCTGGCGCTGGACATTGAGGATGATCGCCGGCGTCGTGTTCGCCCACGCCGCCAGGCGCGAATTCTCTGCCCCGTCCACGGCGTAAGCGACGTCCTGCAATCGGATCGGCGCGCCATTGCGGTAGGCGATGATGAGCTGCCGGTACTCGTCGGCCGACTTCAGTTGGTCATTGGCGTCGATGGTGGACGCGCGGGTGGGACCGTCGAAGCTGCCCTTGGCCTGGTTGGTATTGGCATTGCCGATCGCGATGCGCACATCGTCGAGCGACAGTCCGTACGCGGCCAGCGACTTCGGATTGACCTGGATGCGCACGGCAGGACGCTGCCCCCCGCTGATGCTCACCAGGCCCACGCCGGGCAACTGCGAAATTTTCTGTGCGATGCGCGTGTCGGCGAGGTCTTCGAGCTTGGGCAGCGGCAATGTCTGCGACGTAAGTGCCAGCGTGATGATCGGCGTATCGGCCGGATTGACCTTGTTGTAGATCGGCGGATTGGGAAGGTCCGCGGGGAGGAAACTGCCGGCAGCATTGATCGCTGCCTGCACTTCCTGTTCGGCGACATCGAGCGACAGTTCCAGGCTGAATTGCAGTGTAATCACCGACGCGCCGCCGGAACTCGTCGACGACATCTGGTTCAGGCCCGGCATCTGGCCGAACTGTCGTTCAAGCGGTGCGGTGACTGACGACGTCATCACGTCAGGGCTGGCGCCCGGGTAGAGCGTCACCACCTGGATCGTCGGATAGTCGACTTCGGGCAGCGCGGACAGCGGCAGCACGCGGTACGCCACGATCCCGGCCAACAAGATGGCGACCATCAGCAATGTGGTCGCGACCGGGCGCAAGATGAAGAGGCGGGAAGGATTCATGAGGCGTTCGGGACGTGAAGCGGCGTCGTCGGCGACGGGCGCCGGCGATCAACCGCCCGGGGGTCCTGCGGGCGGCGTCGCGGGTGCTCCCGATGGCGCAGCCCCTTGCGGACGGCCGCCTTGTGGTCTGTTGCCCTTCTCGCCCCGACGCGCACTGCTGGGCGCGGACGTGGATTGCGCCTCGCGCGTAATCAACTCCACCTTGGCGCCTTCGCGCAATTTGTCCGCGCCATCGATGACGACCAGGTCGCCGACCGCCAGGCCCGATGCGATCGCTGTCGTTTCGCCCTGGACAGGTCCCACTTTGACCGGAGTGACCGACACGCTCTTGTCGTCTTTGACCACATAGACGAACGTGCCGGGCGCTCCTCGCTGAATGGCCGCCGACGGAATGAGCGTCGCTTCCGGCAAGGTGTTGAGAAGCATGCGCACGTTGACGAACTGGTTCGGAAACAAGGCGAGGTTCTCGTTGGCGAATTCCGCCTTCAGCTTGACGGTCCCGGTGGTCGTGTCGATCTGGTTGTCGACCGTCAGCAACTTTCCTGTGGCGAGCTTCACCTTGCCGTCGCGGTCCCACGCTTCGACCGGGATAGCCTCACCGTTGCCAAGGCGCTTCAATACGCGCGGCACATTGTCCTCGGGGACCGGGAAAATGACGGTGACAGGTTGCAGCTCGGCGATCACGACCAGGCCCGTGGCATCCGAAGCATGGACGACATTCCCCGGATCGACCTGGCGCAGGCCGACGCGGCCGCTGATCGGCGCTGTAACGCGGGCGTAGGTCAGCTGAAGCTTGGCGCTGTCGACGGCTCCCTGGTCGGACTGCACGGCACCTTGATATTGGCGCACCAGCGCTGCCTGCGTGTCGACCTGCTGCCTGGAAATTGAGTCCTGTGTGAGCAGCGTTTGATAGCGTTCCAGGTCCAGTTGGGCGTTCTTGAGCAGCGCCTGGTCCTTGGCCATTTGACCCGCGGCCTGCGTCAGTTGCACGGCGTAGGGCCGCGGGTCGATTTCCGCGAGCAGGTCGCCCGCCTTGACCAACTGTCCTTCGCGAAACGCGATTCGCATCAACTGTCCGTCGACGCGGGGCCTGACGGTGACCACGTTGCGCGGGGTCACCGTGCCCAAGGCATTCAGGTACACGTCCATGCTGCCTTTTCTTGCGGCAGCGGCCACCACTGGCAATGCCCGTGACGCGCCGTCAGGGCGGCCGCCGGCCGTGGACCCTCCCGCAGGCGCAGTCGGTGCCGCCGGCTGCGATGACCACCAATACCAAGCGCCACCGGCGATTGCCGCGATGAGCACGAGGACCATCGTTCGGCGCGAAGAATATCCAGTGGGATCGGACCCCGACTGCGCAAGCGGAGTCGATCCCGGCGGCCGGGCCAAAGTGGAAGGTGTGCTTTCAGTCATCGAAGCTTTCGCGCGGTATGGCTCAGGATTATCGGTCGAATCGACATGCGGCGCGCGTTACCGCCGGCCAGCTTACTCACCGTTCGACGTCGGTTGCCATGCACATCATCGACAGCATTGCGCGCACTTTGTCCGCTACCGTGCTACTTCAAGTCGTAACGATATGTTGCGAAAGGCTCGTTCACTGCCCATTGCCCTTTGCGAAAGCGATGCGGTACGGTGCACATGGCATAATATGCGGCTGTTCCAGGACCTCCCGATGCCCAAATTGCTCAAGTCACTCGCCCTCGTCGTCGCACTGCCGCTCCTTCTTGCCGGCTGCAAGATCAACAGCATCAATTATTTTCCACCCACGCCGGCGCACCTCCGCGTGGTCAATGTCCTGGCGACGACCACGCCGATCAACGTGACGGCCAATGGCGTTGCCGCATGGTCGAACGTCGGCTTCGAGGGCATGACGGGCTATCAGGACTTCGAAAACATTACACAGACATTTACCGTCACCCTCGCAGGCGCCACTACCTCGCTGGTGTCGCAAACCTACAATCCCGCCGGCAACGAGCATTACACGCTCGTCGTCTACGGTACGGTCTTTTCACCCCAGCTCGGCGTGATGGCCGACCCGTCGCAGCCTACCGCCAGCGGCAAGTTTGCACTGAACGTCTTCAATGCGGCACCTGTCGGCAATGGCAACACCCTGGGCTTGTCTCCACTCGACATCTACCTGACCCCTCCGGGACAGGCGCTGGACAACGTCAGTCCGATCTTCACCTACATCGCCTACACCAACTCCAATATTTTCGGGCAATTTGCGTCCGGGCAGTACCAATTGCGCATGACCGTGGCGGGCACCAAGACCGTTGTCTACGACTCCGGAGCGATCACGTTTGCCGACCAGACCTCCACGGATGTCATCATTTATTCCCGGGGTAGCCAGGTGCTTGTCAATGTCCTGCTCGACGACAGCGACGGCGCGGGCCAGCAGGTCGTCGCGAATAGCACCCTTTCGCGTCTCAAGGTGGTCAATGCCGCGTTTCAGACCGGCGCGGTAAACCAGTTGCTCAATGGCGTATCCGGCGTGTCCAACCTGCAGTTTGCGACGGCGTCGCCGTACACCATCATTCCGTCGGGCGCGGCCACCGTTTCCTTCGAGGCCAACGCAGCTCCCGGCGCGACCATTGCGTCCCTCGCCAACACCTTCATTCCGGCGATGGACCAATCGGTCTTCGTCACGGGATTTTCGGGGATGACCAGCGCCACGGGCCTAATCGACAACAATTCGCCCCCCCTGAATAACTACGCGTCGGTCCGCTTCGTCAACACGTCGCCCGATTCCAAGCCGCTGGACGTCTACGCGAACGATGTACTTCAGGCGTCGGCGGTAGGCACCTACGCTGCCTCCGCCTACGTTGCGCTGGCAGCTGGCACTACATTCACGCTCGTGTTCAAGGACTCGACCACCCAGGCCATCGTGCTGACGATGCCAAACCAGACGCTGGCTACCCTCGAGACCTTTAGCGTGTATGTCATCGGACCCGCCGGCGCATTGGCCGGAATGCTCACGCCGGATACGCCTTAGCGCACCTTAGCGCGGGCTCGAGGTTCGCGTTGTGCGGCACAACATTCGGGGCTATAATGGCAGACCATTGGTTTTGCACGGAATTCGTCCGAGTTACCAATACATCAGGAGAAGCACAATGTTGAAAAAACTGACTTCGAAGTGGTTGTTGGCGTTAGGTTGCGTTGCCGTGTTTTCGTCGGCGATGGCCGCCGATCCGGTTCCCTCCGGCACGGTCACGCTGACCAGCAAGGCCGTGGCGCTGGGCGTCGGTGTGAGCTGGGGTGATGGCGTGCTGACCGTTGCCGGCAAGACGCATCCGTTTTCAGTCGAAGGCTTGAGCGTCGCTGACCTCGGCATATCGAATATCTCGTCGTCGGGTGAAGTGTTCAACCTGAAGAACGTTGCTGATTTCAGCGGCAATTACGTTGCAGGCGAAGCCGGCATTGCGATCGCCGGTGGCCCGACGGACCAGATCCTGAAGAACCAGAATGGCGTCGTGCTGCGTCTGCACGGCACGCAAACGGGCGCCCGTCTGACGCTGGCGGCGCAAGGCGTCAAGCTGACCCTCAAGAAGTAAGCTGTTCGGTGGGTGGCGAAGCGCCGCCCGCCGTTAACACCGGGGAAGGTTGCGACTCTCCCCGAGGCCGCGGCGACATGCGGTCATCGCGCGGCGTTTTTGCGGCCTCAGAGCTCCATTTCTGAGGCCGTTTTCGCTTCGCCGTCCAGCGCGCAACATCGCGTGAGAAGATTCGCGTGGTGATCCGACAGGCTCCCGATGGCCCGCAAGAAAAAATCCAAGACGCCCACCGACGATCCGCTGCCGATTCCCGAAACGGTGGCGGAGTCCCCGGCCATCCCTGCTGTTGCAGCCAGTCGGCTGCCCGCCGTTCGACGCTTTTCGTTGGCGGCGCTTGCGGTCCTGGGCGTGGCGGTTGCCGGTATCGCCGCATCCGCAATCTATTACTTTGATGGAATGGGATTGCGTTCGCGCGTGGCTGCGGACGCATCGCCTGGCGCGGCGGCAGTTCATGTCGGCGGCAAAGTCTGCGCGGAGTGCCACGCCAGCCAGCAGGCCGCGTGGCACGGTTCGGATCACGACCTTGCCATGCAGGTGGCGGACGAAAAATCGGTCCTCGGAAACTTCGCTAACGCCAAGTTCCGGTATGCGGGAACCACGTCCACGTTTACCCGGCGCGACGGCAAGTACTTCGCGAACACGGACGGTCCCGATGGCAAGCTCCACGACTACGAGATCAAGTACACGTTCGGTGTCCATCCATTGCAGCAATATCTCATTGAAATGCCAGGTGGGCGCAAGCAGGCGCTATCCATTGCATGGGATTCGCGGGCGAAGGAAAAGGGTGGCCAACGCTGGTTTCACCTCTATCCGGGACAGAACATCAAGGCCGGCGATTGGCTGCACTGGACCTCAGGCGGACAAAACTGGAATTTCACCTGTGCCGAGTGTCACTCGACCAACCTGCGCAAGAACTTCGACGCCAAGGCTGGCACCTATGACACGACATGGTCAGAACTGAACGTATCCTGCGAAGCTTGTCATGGCCCCGGCTCGAATCACGTGAACTGGGCCAGGAAGGGACCGGACTGGCGTGCGTTCGATGTGAACAAGGGTCTTGCACTGGTGCTCGACGAGCGGCGCGGCGTGACCTGGACGCCCATGACGGGAACAGGCAACTCAGTGGGCAACTCAGTGCGCAGCGTGCCGCGCCAGACCTCGCGCGAGATCGACATGTGCGCCCGCTGCCACGCGCGCGCCGGACGACTATCCGACGATTACGTGCACGGCAAGCCGCCGCTTGACACGCATCGCCTGGCCCTGCTCGACGACCACCTCTACTGGAACGACGGGCAGATGCGCGACGAGGTCTACAACTGGGGCTCGTTCGTGCAAAGCAAAATGCACGCGAAGGGCGTCACTTGCTCGGATTGCCACGAACCGCATTCACTCAAGCTGCGCGCGCCGGGCAATGCCGTATGCGCGCAATGTCATCAGCCGATTGAATTCGACACCGTCACGCATACGCACCACGTCGCGGGTACGCCAGGCGCCGCCTGCGCTGCATGCCACATGCCGACGACGACGTACATGGTGGTCGATCCGCGCCATGATCATTCACTGCGCATTCCCCGGCCCGACCTGTCTGCGAAACTCGGCATGCCGAACGCGTGCAACAACTGCCACGACAAGCAATCACCGTTATGGGCTGCCAGCGCCATCGAAAAGTGGACCGGCAAGGCGCCTGGCGGCTATCAGCAATTTGCCGATGCGTTGCATGCAGGCTCCACCGGGGGACCCGGTGCGCGTGGTTCGTTGCTGACCGTCATCGACGACAAGGCGCAGCCTGCGATTGCCCGTGCCAGCGCGATCAATCGATTGAGTCACTTCCTCACGCCGGGGACCATTGATGCCGTGACACGTGCGCTGAATGACACCGACGCGGTGGTGCGTCTGGCGGCGGTGGAAGCGCTCGCCGGAGCGGAAGCCGCGACGCGGCAGCGCTACCTTGGCAGGATGCTCGACGATCCGGTACGCGCGGTGCGGATCGAGGCCGCGCGGGCGCTTGCAGGCGCGCCAGAGCAGGGTATTGCGGCAAGTCAGCGGCCTGCGTTCGACAAGGCCATCGCCGAATACATTGCGGCACAAACCTACAATGCCGACCGTCCCGAGGGGCGGTTGAATCTCGGGAACCTGTACGTCCAGCGCCGCGATGTCGGCGCTGCGATCGCCGAATTTCGTAAGGCGATCGAAATCGACCCGACCTTTGTCGCCGCCTATGTGAACCTGGCGGACCTGTATCGCGCGGGAAGCGCGGATGGCGACGCCGAGAAGACGCTGCGCGCAGGCATCGCGCACAATCCTCGCGACGCGACACTCCATCACACGCTGGGACTGGTTCTGACGCGGCAGAAACGCAGCGCCGACGCGTTGCAGGAGTTCCGCACGGCGTCGTCGCTGGCGCCTGCGAGCGGGCGCTTTGCCTACGTGTATGGCGTGGCGCTGAATTCGGGGGGGAAATCCGCGGAAGCAATCAAGGTGCTGCAGGCTTCACTGATACGCCAACCCTATGATCGCGATCTCCTCACCGGTCTTGCGTACTTCAATGCGCAGGCGGGCAAGCGCGAGGTGGCGATGAGGTATGTCAAGCAACTGCGCGAACTCGACCCGGACAACGCGGAGTACGCGCAGTTAGCGAAGCAGATCGAGGGCGCGCCGGTTCGCCGATAAAGGCGGTCCTGTACACCCGCGGGCGACGAATCCTCAGCGTCGGCCGCCGCCGCCGCGGAAGCCACCGCCGCCGAAACCGCCTCCGCCACCGAAGCGATCGCCCCCGAAGCCCCCACCACCAAAAGAGCGGTCGCCGCCGCCCCAGCCGCCACCGCCGCCGAACGAGCGGTCGCCGCCACCCCAGCCGCCGCCGCCAAAGCTGCTCGCGCGGTCATCCCCGCTGCTACGGGCCTGGGATTCGCGGTCGGCCCACGAGTTGTCGCCGCCCGCGCTGTTCCAGCCGCTGGACGAGTGCTGCTGCCAGCCGTCGCCGTTATTCTTGTAGACGTTGCCGTTGACATCCGCGTAGTGATTGTTGCCAGCGCTCGCCGTGCCCCAGGTGTTGGTCTTACCCGTGTTGGCGTTGGTGGTCGAGCCACCACCAATGTGCGCATTGCCATCGGGACCCGCCGTCGACGCGCCAGCGCGATTGTAGGTGCTGCCGCCGGCACCGGTGGCCGAGGTGGCATTGGCGGTGGAACGCTGTCCCGTGTACTCGTTGGTATTGACGGCGTGTCCCGTCTGGGCCGATCCCCCGGCGGCACCATTGGCCGTGCGGTCGTAACCGCGTGTGTAATTGCCGGTGTTGGCGTTGTACTGCCTGCCCGCGTTGTAGCTGCCCGAGGTTCCCGTACGGTTGTTGTAGTAATTGCCGCTGGCAGTCGTGCCGGCCACGCCTCCACCCGCATACCAGGAGCGCGTCCCGGAGTATGTCGTGCTGCCCCAGTGACCATAGACATTGGCGCTGGCCGACGCGCAGCACGGGTATCCACCCCAATATCCGGGGTGGTAGTAGGCGCCGCCCCAATAGGGCTCGGTCCATGCCGCCGTGGCAAGACCCAAGGCAAAACCATAAGTGAAGCCCACATAGGGGTTGTAGACAGGCATGGCGGCCACGCCATAGGTATAGGGCGGCGCATACCAAACGCTGCCCACCCAGGGCGAATAGGCATAGCCGGTACCGTAGACCACGGTGCCGTAAGGCGAAACGACCGTTCCGAGATAGCCGGGGGTGTATCCGACGTAGACGACCGTGGGCGTGGCCTCGTAGATGCGCACGTAGGTCACGTAGTAGATAGGCGATGAGGGGGGAATTGCATAGATTGCTGGCGCCACGGACGTCGCCACGGACCAGGGTCCGGTCAGTTGCGCGGCGGTGAACCAGACGCCGGCAGTCACCGCGTAATACGCATTGGGCGCGGCCTGGATGATTGGTACCGACGAGTTGCTGATGTAGGACAACGCAGTGCCCTGAATCGGCGAATATTTCGGTGGACCGTCCAGGTTGGGCGTAAACGTGGGCCCGTTCTTGAGCGGCACGGTCGCGGTCTGCGGAATCGAATTGGCGATCACGGCGGCCTGCGCTTCCGGTGTACCCGCCACGGTCGGCAGCACGGCGGCAGCGAGAGAGGACTTGGGGATCATGGCAAAGCCGGGCGGCAGTGCATTGCTCGGCACGAAAGTCCATGGCCCGGTCATCGCGGTGGACGTGAACCACCGTCCCGCGAGCAGCGCGTAGTAATTATTGTTGGTCGTGTCGATCAGCACGTCGGACGTGGTGTTCGATGCCCACAGGAGCGGCGTGCCCACGATGGGAACGAAATCTGGCGGGCCCTTGAAAACGATCAGTTCGGTTGGCACCTGGCTCGTAAAGATCGTCGGCACTCCATTGGCGAGCGTCGGCTTGGGGTTGGCCTTCGCGCCGCCATCGAGCAGGTCGACCGTGCCGGCCTTGGACAGCGACTGCGCGATGTCATTGGCCGCTTTCTTGGCAAAGGGCCCAAGTGAGGCCGGTGTCCAGGGTCCGGCCAGCGAACTTGCCGTCAGCCAGCCATCGTAAACGTGGATGTAGAAGTTATCGCCCAAGCCACCTTTCAGGATGAGCGCGCGGGAATTGAGCACGCGTTGCACATGGCTATGCCCCGGTACCGCCGTCATCACGGGGGCGCCGTCGATCGGCACGAGGATGGCCGGCGAGTTGCTGACCAGCACGCGCGGCGCGGAATTGCTGACTTCGATGGTCGCGGGCTTGACGCCAGCGAGCGCCAGCGAGGCTTCCAGCCGGTCCAGCGACATGCTGCGCACGCCGGCGGCGAATTGCTTCTGCAACTCGTCCGAATAGGCCGCGCCCCGATTGGGGAGCGTCGGAAAGTCGCTCTTCGTGATCTTCAGGTTCTCGAAGACGACGGTGCGCAGGTTCTTGTCCACCTGGGTGCGCGCAGTGGCGAACACGACCCCGAAAGTCTCGTCCTTGGCCCCGGTGGGCTTGATGGCCAGCGCCGTACGAAACTCGATCTGATTGTCATTCCACTTGTTGACCTGCGGCTGGTAGATCAGCACCGCGGCATTGGACAGGCTGATCTCGCGCGGCCAAGGATCGGCGGGAAGTTGTGACGCCGTGGCTGCACCTGCCGTCGTTGCCTGGGCCATTGCGGTGAAGGGAGCACTGACCAGGGAGAACGAGACCAGGACGGCGCAAATCATCGGTCGAATTGTCATGAAGGAATCCACATTGTCGATGACCGGATTTTAGCGCCAACGGAAAAAATTTGCAGCTTCCCTGTCATGGTGTGTCACGCGGTCAGCCGGATTGGGCGCCGCCGCGCGGCCCAATCACGACGAGCGCGCGACGCCGGGTATAGTCGGCGCGGTCGGCCCGCGGGCACAAGGCAATTTGGCGGGCACGCGGTGCCATTGCGTCAATCGAAGGAGGACATGTTCATGCTTGGCCTGATGCAGGATCGCCCGTTGCTCATCTCGTCGCTGATCGAGCACGCCAATACGTTTCACCGGAGCGTCGAGATCGTTTCGCGCACGGTCGAAGGTCCGATCCACCGCTGTACCTACGGTGACGTCCACCGCCGTGCCAAGCAAATGGCAAAAGCACTCGTGGCATTGGGTGTCGTCCAGGGCGACCGCGTAGCCACGCTCGCCTGGAACGGCTACCGCCACATGGAACTCTATTACGGCGTTTCCGGCATGGGCGCGGTGCTGCATACCATCAATCCGCGCCTCTTCCCGGAGCAGATTACCTATATCGCCAACCATGCCGAGGATCAATACCTCTTCTTCGACGTGAATTTCGCCCCCGTGATCGAGAAGTTGGGGCCGCTCATGGGATCGGTCAAGGGCTTCGCGGTGATGACCGACCGCGCCCACATGCCGGCGCTCGGGCTTCCCAATCTTATCTGTTACGAGGAACTGATCGGCGCGCAGGACAGCGACTACGAATGGCCGGCGTTCGACGAAAACACGGCGTCGTCACTGTGCTACACCTCCGGTACCACGGGCAATCCGAAAGGCGTGCTGTTTTCGCATCGGTCGACAGTGCTGCACTCCTACGGCGCCTGCGCGGCGGACGGATTGGCCATCTCGGCACTGGATACTTTGTTGCTGGTGGTGCCAATGTTCCACGTCAACGCGTGGGGCATGCCGTATGCCGGCGCAATGGCGGGCGCCAAGCTCGTGCTGCCGGGTCCCGGATTGGACGGCCGCAGCGTCTATGCGTTGTTGCGGGACGAGCAGGTGACTTTGGCCCTGGGCGTCCCGACCGTATGGCTCATGCTCCTGCAGTACGTCGAAACGGAAAAACTCGACCCGCGGAAGGAGTTGGCCATGCGTCGCGTTGTGATCGGTGGTTCGGCCGCGCCGCGTGCGATGAGCGAAAAATTCGAATCGCAGTTTGGCGCCTTCGTGTTGCACGCCTGGGGAATGACCGAGATGTCCCCGCTTGGCACTGTCTGCAATCTGCTCTCCAAGCATGGCGGTTGCACGCTGGAGCAACGCCTCGACGTGCAGGCTCGCCAGGGACGCCCCATTTTCGGCGTGGAAATGCAAATCGCCGATGATGACGGACGCCACCTGCCGCATGACGGAAAGGCCTATGGCCACCTCCGGGTGCGCGGTCCGTGGATTGCCAAGGGCTACTTCAAGGGCGAGGGCGGGAACATACTCGACGCGGACGGGTTCTTCGATACCGGTGATATCGCCACGATCGATGCTGACGGCTATATGCAGATCACCGACCGGTCCAAGGACGTGATCAAGTCCGGAGGGGAATGGATCTCCTCGATCGATCTCGAAAATGCAGCGATGGGCCATCCCGGAATCGCAGAAGCAGCGGTAATCGGCATTGCCCATCCCAAGTGGCAGGAGCGTCCGCTGCTGGTGGTGGTCCGCAAGCCTGGGGTCGATT
The DNA here is from genome assembly GCA_039932755.1 of Betaproteobacteria bacterium. GTDB lineage: Bacteria > Pseudomonadota > Gammaproteobacteria > Burkholderiales > Casimicrobiaceae > VBCG01. The sequence continues at coordinate 44,074 of JBDTPJ010000001.1, read as the reverse complement.
TTACACGGGACGACGTGCTGGCTTATCTCGAAAGCAGGGTGGCCAAGTGGTGGTTGCCGGACGACGTGGCATTCGTTGCGGAACTGCCGCATACCGCCACCGGCAAGTTGCTCAAGATGAAGTTGCGGGAAATCTTCAAGGACTATGAGTTGCCGACAACCTAGCGCTGTACCGGGCAGGGCGGTGCGGGTGGATAATGCGGGTCAGGCTTCCGGCAAGTACCGGGGACCGCCCGCTACGACGGGCAACAACAACCTGAGCTAACCTGAGCCAACCGGAGGGGGAAATATCATGACGGACGCCGCAAAGCCCGACCTGCATAAGGCCGGAGGATGGGTCATCGTGTGGGGAGTGTGCTTGATCGTGGCGGGAATCGTCGCGATCGTTGAGCCCTCGGTCGCCGCCATCGCGACGGCATTGCTGTTGGCCTGGCTGTTTGTCTTTGCCGGGATCGTGGAACTCGTTTACGCCTTCCAGCAGCGCGCGCATGACGGCCTGGCCTGGAAAGTGATTTCCGGGTTGGCGCTGCTGGCTCTGGGTGTCTACATGCTGGCGTTTCCGATTGCCTCGCTCGCCACGCTCACCTTGCTGATCGGCGCATTCCTCGCCGCCAGCGGCGTAAGCAGCGTCCTGCTGGCATTCAAGCTTCGGCCAAAGGAGGGCTGGGGCTGGGTACTGTTCGACGGCGCGCTGTCGATCGTGATCGCCATCATGATCGCGTCTGGGTGGCCTCAGAATTCGATCGACTTCGTCGGCATCCTGGTGGGCTTCTGCCTCATCTCCGGCGGCGTATGGCGGATCATGCTCGGGCGCGCGCTGCGGGCAACTTGAGCGCACGGATCCCAATAACGACCATCGCGGTCGCCGAACATGGCGGCCGCGCCGCGATCGGTGCCGCGGTCAGTACGCGGCGTTCAGGCGTCGTATTTGAACGACAGCGACACGCGCGCTCGAAACGCCACGACCTTGCCGCCCTCGACCTTCATGTCGAGCTTCGTCACTTCAGCGACGCGCAGGTCACGCAATGACTTGGCGGCGGTCTCGACGGCATTCTTGGCGGCACCTTCCCACGAATCCTTGCTGGTGCCGATGATTTCGGTAACACGATAAACGCCGGATTGACTCGATTTCTTGGCCACGTGAACTCCTCCTGCCAGTTGAGAGGCGAGTTATCGTTTTATACGCCTCGGGGTTCCATCATAGTCGAATACGCAGGTTGGGCTCAAATTCCGTCCCTCTATTGCCCGCCCAATGATCGGCCCTGCGCCGCATCCAGCCGGCCGCGCACGTATTTTTAGCGACCCTTGACGCTGTCCCTCTGACCCTGCGCGCGCAGCCCGTCCAGGGTGGCACTCATCGTCAGGGCCTGCGGGTCGATCAACACGTGGATGAGGGACGGGCCCTTCGCCGCCAGCGCCCCCGTGAACGCAGGCGCAAATTCGGCGGTACGCGACACGGTCGCTGCCTGCGCGCCGTAGGCCCGCGCCAGTGCCGCAAAGTCGGGATTGCGCAATTGCGTGCCGGATACGCGCGCAGGATAATTTTTTTCCTGGTGCATCCGGATCGTCCCGTACATGCAGTTGTCGATCACGACAAAGACCACCGCGAGGTTGTATTGGACGGCCGTGGCGAGTTCCTGGCCGTTCATGAGGAAGCAGCCGTCGCCGTTCCAGGACACCACAATGCGCTCGGGATGGACCGCCTTGGCGGCGACAGCCGCGGGGACGCCGTATCCCATGGCGCCGGAGTAGGGCGCGAGCTGGGTACGGAAGCTGCGATAGCGATACAGGCGGTGCATCCATGTCGAATAGTTGCCGGCGCCATTGGTGATGATGGCGTCCTCCGGCAGTTGTGCATCGAGCCACTGCGCTACCTGCCACATGTCTACGTCGCCGGGCACCGCGCGGGGTTTCTGCCATGCCTCGTAGTCGGCGCGCGCGACCTTCGTCGCCTCGGCCCGCGCAGGCGACGCAGGAATGGATTGGGAAGCCAGCGCGTCGATGAACGCGCCCGGCGTCGCCGCAATGGCGAGTGCAGGCTGGTAGACGCGCCCCAGTTCTTCCGCGCCGGGATGCACGTGTATGAGCTTCTGTTCCGGCAGGGGCACTGACAGCAATGTATAGCCCGACGTCGTCATCTCGCCCAGGCGTTCGCCGATCACGAGCAGGACATCCGCATCGCGCACGCGCGCCGCGAGCTTGGGATTGATGCCGATGCCGACGTCGCCGCAATAATTCGAATTCCGGTTGTCGAACAAGTGCTGATGGCGAAAGGCGCAGGCCACCGCGAGATCCGAACTCTCGGCGTAGCGGCGCAGGCTGGCGCAAGCGTCCATGTCCCAGCGGCTGCCACCGACCATCACCAGCGGCTGTTTTGCAGTTGCGAGCAACGCGCGTGCGGCATCGACAAGGCCCGCATCGGGCGCGGCGACAACCGCATCAACTCGTGCCACGTCAGCGCACTCTGCGCGCGCAGTGAGCATGTTTTCGGGTAATGCCAGCACCACGGGACCGGGCCGGCCGGACATCGCGACCCGGTAGGCATGCGCCAGATACTCCGGAATGCGCTCCGCGCGGTCGATCTGCGCCGCCCACTTGGCGACGCTGCCGTACATTCTGCGGTAGTCGATTTCCTGGAAGGCCTCGCGGTCGACCATGTCGCCACCGACCTGACCCACGAACAGGATCATCGGCGTGGAATCCTGCGCGGCGGTATGGATGCCGATCGCGGCGTTGGTCGCGCCCGGCCCGCGGGTAACGAATGCGAGGCCCGGGCGGCCGGTGAGCTTGCCCTGCGCCTCGGCCATGTAGGCGGCGCCGCCTTCCTGCCGGCAAACGATGAAGCGGAAGCGCTCGCGCACGTCATACATTGCGTCAAGTACCGCCAGATAGCTTTCGCCGGGCACGCCGAAGGCCAGGTCGGCGCCTTGAGCCAGGAGGCCGGCGACGAGAATTTCGCCGCCTGTACGAAGAGTCATGGCGGGTGGGGATGCAACATGGCGGGGCCTATGGGAACAGTGCGTGACGCAAGTAAATTAGATTCTACGCGACGCGCCGCGGAGGCTCTCCTATAATCGCCGGCAACCCGACCGCGGCCGGTTGCCGCCCTCAGTCACCATTCCCCCGAACCATGCCGAGCTACGACACCATCCACGACGCGTCGCTATTTGCCGCGATGGGACTTTTGCTGGCCATCATCACGATGCGACGGGCGCGTGCCTTCCGCAAGGGCATGGTGACGATGGTGATCCTGATGGCGATCGGCGTCGCGGCGCTGACGGCGCTCTCATGGTATGGCGAATCCATCGAAAGCAGGATGCTCGTGACCGTGCTGGGCGAGCTGTCGATGTTGGTGCTTGCGTTCGCACTGGTGCGCATCTGCGTCATTTTCCTTTTCGAAGTCATGCTATTCCGGCTCGCGGTACCGCGGATGATGGCGGACGTGCTGCTGGTCGTCGCACTCATCGTTTACGCGATTTACCGGCTGAACGTGGTCGGCGTCAACCTCGCCAGCCTCATCACCACGTCGGCGGTGCTTACCGGCGTCATCGCGTTCTCGATGCAGGAAATGCTGGGTAACCTGTGGGGTGGAATCGCGCTGCAGGCCGACAACACTTGCCGTATCGGCGACTGGATCCGGGTCGAGGGCGTCGCGGGCCAGATCATCGGCATTCGCTGGCGATGTGTCGCCGTCGCCACGAACGATGGGGAAACGGTGATGGTCCCCAATGCCCAGCTGGTCAAGGGCCGGGTGACGGTCCTGGCGCGGCGCGGCGACATGAAGGTCCCGTGGCGGCGTCCTGTCGAGTTCTTCGTCGACTACACTTCCGCGCCGACGCGAGTGATTGGCGTCGTCGAGGCGGCGCTGGCACGCGCCGAAATTCCCAACGTCGCCACCGAGCCGCGTCCCTTGTGCACGTGCCGCGCGTTCGAGGATAACGCAGTCCACTACACGGTCTTGTACTGGCTGACCGATCCGGCCAAGGACCAGCTCACCGACTCGATGATCAGGACGCACGTGTTCGCCGCGCTGGCGCGAAATCATATGCAGATTCCGCTGGTGCGCCGCGTGCTGCTCACGCCCGAAGCGGTGGTCGAGCATCACGTCGCGCTCGCAGCGAACGAATTGACGAGCCGGTTGGACGTGCTGTCCCGCTTGAATCTGTTCGCGGAGCTGACCGAGGGCGAACGGCGTGCGTTGGCCGCGGAATTGAGCGACGCGCCGTATGTTTCGGGCGACGTGATATCGCGTGAGGGCGATGTTTCCGATTCGCTTTTCATCCTGGCGGAAGGAAAGGTCGAGATCCTCCGCGAAGGCGCCGATGGGGCTGACGTCCGCACCCGACTTGCAGAGCAGGCCGCACCCAATCATTTTGGTGAAATGGGGCTGCTCATGGGCCAACCGCGCATCGCTACGGTCATCGCGCGCGGCGACGTGCTGTGCTATCGGCTGGAAAAGCGCGGATTCGACGCGATCCTCAAGGCGCGTCCCGAGATCGCCGAGGCGCTGTCCCGCGTGCTGGCGGTACGCCTGGCGGCCAACGATGCGACGCTGCAGGCGCTGGACGATGCCGCGCAGCGCAAGCGCGCGTCGGGAACGGCCGGCGAATTGCTGCGCAAGATCCGCCTCTTCTTCGATCTGACCTGAACGTTCCACCGGAGTGTACCGGGCGCGTCAGCGGCCGTTGACGATGTCCTCGCGCTTGACCATGAAGACCCCATCCTCGGTGCCCGGCGTCACCAGCCAGATGAACGGAAGGCGCGGATAGGCTGTTTCAACGGCAGTGCGATTGTGGCCGACCTCGACCACGAGAGTTCCGCCCGGGTTGAGAAAGCGCGGCGCTTCCTTGATGATGGTGCGCACGGCATCAAGGCCATCATCGCCTCCGGCCAGCGCCAGCTTCGGCTCGTGGCGGTATTCATTCGGCAACTCCTCCATGGCGATGTCCGTCACATAAGGCGGGTTGCTGATGATGAGGTCGTAGGTCTTTTCCGGCAGGTTGGCAAAGAGGTCGGAGCGAATGAGGTTGATGCGGTCCGCGAGCGCGTAGTCGCTCACGTTGCGCTGCGCTACCGCCAGCGCTGCGGAGGAGATGTCCACCGCATCGACATCCGCTTCCGAATAAGCGTGGGCCAGCAATATGGCCAGGCAACCCGAACCTGTGCACATATCGAGTGCTGCCTGCACCTGACTCGTCGCACCGACATGCACTTCGAGGCCGCCGGGGATCAGCTCCGCGATGAACGAGCGCGGAATCAGCACCCGTTCGTCCACATAGAAACGGAAGTCCCCGAGCCAGGCCTCGTGCGTGAGGTACGCCGCGGGAACCCGCTCGTCGATGCGGCGCGTGAAGAGCTGGCCCAGAGTGGCGCGCTCGGCCTGCGTGAGCTTGGCGTCGAGGAAGGGCTCGAGTCGGTCGAGGGGGAGGTGCAGCGCGTGCAGCAGCAGGTAGGCGGCCTCATCGTAGGCCTCATTGCTGCCATGGCCGAAATGCAGTTTGGCCTCGCCGAAACGCGACACCGACCAGCGCAGCCAATCGCGCAGCGTCTCAAGCTCGCTGGAGGGGACGGAACTCATGGCAGCAGCCGGGTGAGAATGCCGCGGTAAATGGCTGCCAACGGCTCAAGGTCCGCGACGCGGACGCATTCGTTCAGCTGGTGGATGGTCGCGTTCACCGGCCCCAGTTCGATCACTTCGTTGCAGATGTCGGCGATGAACCTTCCGTCCGATGTGCCGCCCGTGCAGGAAAGCTCGGGCGTGCGACCCATGACCTCGTAAATCGCCGCTGCAGCGACGTCGGCCAGTTTGCCGCGAGGCGTCAGGAATGGCTTGCCCCACCCCGTCCAGGCAAGACAGTAGTCCAGTCCGTGCTGGTGCAGGACGTTCTCGAAGTGCTCCTTCAGCGATTCGCGCGTGGATGCCGTCGCGTAACGGAAATTGAACTGCACGTCGAGCTTGCCCGGGATGACGTTGGTCGCGCCCGTGCCGGCATGGATGTTGGAACACTGCCACGTGGTCGGTGGAAAATATTCGTTGCCGTCATCCCAGCGCACTGCGGCCAGGTCCGCCAGCACCGGCGCCGCAAGATGAATCGGATTACGGGCGAGGTGCGGGTAGGCGATATGTCCCTGCACGCCGTTCACGGTCAGCGTTCCGGATAATGTGCCGCGACGGCCATTCTTGATCATGTCGCCCAGGTGGTCGACAGAGGAGGGTTCGCCGACCACGCAGTAATCGATGGTCTCCCCGGCGGCGGCCATCCGTTCGACGACGCGCGCCGTGCCGTCGATCGATGGACCTTCCTCGTCGGAGGTGATGAGCAGCGCAATGGAGCCCGGCGCATCCGGTTGCGCGGCGAGGTAGCCCTCGATCGCGACGATAAATGCGGCGATGGAACTTTTCATGTCCGCCGCACCGCGGCCGTACAGGTAGCCTTCGCGCAGCGTCGGCACAAAGGGATCGGAAGCCCACTCGGCCAGCGGCCCGGTCGGGACCACATCCGTGTGGCCGGCAAAGCAAACCAGGGGTCGCGTAGTGCCGCGGCGTGCCCACAAGTTGGTGACGCCGTTCACCACCAGCGTCTCGCACTGGAATCCGAGAGGCCGCAGCCGTTCGACCAGCAGCGACTGGCATCCTGCGTCGTCGGGGGTGGTCGAGCGCCGCGCGATCAGTTCGCGGGCGAGCGTGAGAGTCGGCAGTGCAGCGGTATCCACGCCGCGAATGTTAACAAATACCCGCTGCCTGGGCCGAAGGGACTAGTGCGCTTGGTCGAGCAATTCCGTGTTGATCGTCATCGTTGCGAAATCCGCGCCGACGCGACGCTGTTCGGTCTTGGGGTCCGCCTCCATGGCGTCGACGCGCGATGAAGGGCTGTTCTGGTTGATCTGCCACGCAAGGTTGGTCGGAGAATCCGAACCCGTCATGGCCTCGTCGTAGCTGATGACGCCGTCGAGGTAGAGGCGGCACAATGCCTGCTCGAAGGTCTGGGAGCCCGGATAGAGCGACTGCTCCATTGCCTCCTTGATCTGCGAGAATTCCGCATTCTTGATCAAGTCCGCAATCAGGGAAGTGTTGAGCAGAATTTCCACCGCCGGCTGCTGCTCGCCGTCGCGATTGCGCACCAGACGCTGCGAGACGATGGCGCGCAGTCCGATCGACAAATCGGACAGGACCGCCGCGCGCGCGTCATGCGGGAAAAGGTTGATGATCCGTGACAGCGCGTGATAGCTGTTGTTGGCGTGGATCGTGGACAGGCAAAGGTGGCCGGTCAGCGTGTGCAACAACGCCTGCTGCATCGTTTCCTTGTCGCGGATTTCGCCGATCATGATCAGGTCCGGTGCTTCGCGCAGTGCATTCTGCAGCGCGTTCATGTAACTGACCGTATCAACGCCGATCTCGCGCTGGTTGATCACGCTTTGCTTGTGCTCGAACAGGTATTCGATCGGATCCTCGATGGTGAGGATGTGCCCGGACTTGTTGGCATTGCGGTAATCGATCATCGCTGCCAGCGTCGTCGATTTGCCGGAACCCGTGGCGCCGGCCACCAGCACCATGCCACGGCGTTCCATGATCAGGTTGAGCAGCACCGGCGGCAGCTTGAGCAGCTCGTAGGGTGGCACATTGCTGCGCACGTAACGTATGACGAGCGAGATGGTCCCGCGCTGGCGGAAGATGTTGACGCGGAAATTTCCCACGCTGCGATCGAGATGAGAGAGGTTCATCTCCAGTTCGTTCTCGAACACTCGCGCCTGCTCCTTGGTCATCAGCTCGTAGGCGATGCGCCGCACGGTCTCGATGTCCATCGGTTGCGTGGACACCGGCGCAACGACGCCGTTGACCTTCATGTTGATCGGCGCGCCGCAGGAAATGTACAGGTCCGACGCCTGTTTTTCGGCCATTAGCTTGAACAGTCTGTCGAGATACATGGGGTAGGCCTCGAAAGCTACAATGGGGACCTGCGCAGTTCAGCGCCGGGTCGTTGCTATGATAATGTCATGATTCGAAGCTGGTTTCCAGCCCAAGATCGCGACGTTTGCCGCCGATGCCTGTGCAAAATATTCCGTCCACCGCATCCGCGGAGAAAACTTTAGCGGTTGCATTCAACAGGTTAAGCAATTTCCATGCTCGCAATTATCGGCGGTACGGGCCTGACGCGCCTGTCTACCCTGCAGGTAGCGCACCGCGAAGTCGTGCGCACGCCCTATGGCGACCCGTCGTCGCCGTTGCTGTTCGGGCAGATTGCCGGCCGCGATGCGGTCTTCCTCGCACGCCATGGGTATGGACACACGATTCCCCCCCACCGCGTAAATTACCGCGCCAACCTGTCGGCGTTGCAACAGCGGGGCGCGAGTGCGGTCATTGCCGTGGCCTCGGTCGGTGGCATCGCAGCGCTTCGTCCAGGGAACCTCGTGCTGCCCCATTCGCTCATCGATTACACCTCGGGACGGGCGTCGACCTACTTCGACGGAGGCGACCAGCAGGTCGTGCACGTTGATTTCACGCATCCCTATGCGCCAGAATTGCGGACTTGCTGCCTCGGCGCGGCGGCAGTGGCGGGCGTCGCATTGGCGGATGGCGGGGTCTATGGCGCCGTCAACGGTCCGCGCCTGGAAACCGCGGCAGAAATCGACCGCATGGAACGGGATGGCGCGACGATGGTTGGCATGACGGGCATGCCCGAAGCGGTGCTGGCGCGCGAGCTTGGGTTGCCTTATGTCGCCATCTGCGTGGTCGTCAATCATGCGGCCGGCCGCGGCGACAGTGCAACCCGAATTTCCCTGGACGGTATCGCGGCGGTGCTCGAGACCGCCATGGACAAGGTGCGCAAGTTGCTGGACCACGTCGTCCCCATGGCGCCGGTCGGGAAGGGTGTCCGGGCATGATTCGCGACGTCCTGCGGATGGGAGATTCGCGATTGTGGGAGCGCTCGGCGGACGTCACGCGCTTTGGCACGATGGAACTTGAATCGCTGCTGCAGGACATGCGCGACACCATGCAGGCGTTGAACGGCGCGGGTCTGGCGGCACCGCAGATCGGCGTTCCACTACGGGTCGTGATCTTCGGCATGGAACGAAGCGCGCGATATCCCGACGCCGACCCTGTGCCGTACACCGAGCTGGTCAATCCGCTGCTTACGCCGCTCTCCGATGAAACCGACGAGGGCTGGGAGGGGTGCCTGTCGGTGCCGGGATTTCGCGGGGTCGTGCCACGCTGGACGCGCCTGCACTACTCGGGTTTTGATCCGAAGGGCCGCGCGGTCGAGCGCGAATGCTCGGACTTCCATGCGCGGGTCGTCCAGCACGAATGCGATCATCTGGACGGCATCCTGTATCCGATGCGCATCACGGACATGCGCCAGTTCGGCTTCACCGATGTGCTGTTTCCCGACATGGCCGGCGTCGACGCCGACGAGTAATCTCGACACGTCGGGTCACCTACAGCCGCAGATCCTCGAACAGCGCCGTTTCCAGCCGCAACAGCGCCTGCTCGTCGTGCAGCCGCGCACCGTCGATGAGGAACACATCCTCGGCGCGTTCGCCCAGCGTATTGATCTTGGCGCTGACGACATTGACGTTGGCGCGGGCGAGCGTATAGGCGATCTTGGCCAGCAATCCCGGTCGATCGCCCGCCACGACTTCCAGGATGTAGTGAGTGCCCTTGTCGTCGGGAAAGATCTGTACTTCAGGCGTGAGCGGGAAGTGCTTCAGCTGGCGCGAGATGCGTCCTTCCATCGGCACCGCGAGGGGCAATTGGTCCACGAGCAATTGGGCCAGTTCGAACTCGACGAACTGGATCGTGTCGCGGTACGACGCATTGGGGTTGGACGGGTCGAGGACCGCGAACGTGTCGAGTGCATAGCCCGAGCGGGTGGTGTGCACGCGGGCTTCCAGGATGGTAAGGCCGCAATGGCCGAAGAAGCCGCAGATGCGCGCGAACAAGTCTTTTTGGTCGGGCAAATACACCAGCACCTGCAGGCCGGTTCCGTCACGTGCCAGGCGTGCCTTGACGACCGGCGTCGTAACTTCGATACGCCAATAGAGGTGGCGCGCGTGCCAGGCGATTTCTTCGGCGGTGTGGCGCTGAAAGTAAGGTGTATCCAGATGCCTCCACAACCCCGCTTCCGCCCCGTCGGGCACGGCGTAAAGGCGCAGCAGCCGGCGGGCGTCGTCGCGCCGTGCTTCGACGCTGTCCATGATCGTGCGTGTAGGTTCCTCGCCGGCCAGCGCGGCCCGCGCGCCATGGTACAGGTCCTCCAGGAGCTTGGCCTTCCACGCATTCCACACTTTGGGACTCGTGCCGCGGATGTCGGCGACCGTCAGCAGGTAAAGCGCGTCGAGGCGCCGCTGTGTGCCGACTTTGCGCGCAAATTCAGCGACCACCGCGGGATCGGTCAAGTCCTGCTTTTGCGCGGTGGATGACATGGTCAGGTGCTCGTTCACCAGCCACGCGACCAGCTCTACGTCCTCTGGCTCGAGGCCATGGTCGCGGCAGAATCGTCGTGCATCGCGCGCGCCCAAGGTCGAGTGATTCCCGCCACGACCTTTGGCGATGTCATGGAACAGGCCGGCGACATAGAGCACTTCGCGCCGCTCGAAATCGGCCATCAGGCGCGAGCAGGTCGGATATTCGTGCGCGTGCTGCGCCTCGGTGAATCGGCGCAGATTGCGAATCACCATCAGGATGTGCTCGTCCACGGCATACACGTGGAAGAGGTCGTGTTGCATCTGGCCGACGACGCGGCCGAACACCGGCAGGTACTGGCCGAGGATGCCGAACAGGTTCATCCGCCGCAGCTCGTGCAAGAGTCCCTTTTCAATGCGGAACATCTCAATGAACCGGGCTCTGTTTGCCGGATCGCGCCGGAACCTGGCGTTGATCAGTTTCCGGTGACGCCACAGCGCCCGCAGCGTGCGCGCCGTCATGCCTTTCAGCGCGCGGTGCTTTTGCATCATCAGGAAAGCATCGAGCATGGCGGCAGGGCGTCGCGCGAACAATTCCTCGTCTCGAACTTCGAGGAGCTCATCCACCGTCTCGAACTCGGCGTCGAATGGTACCGGCGGTGACTGCGCGGGATAAATCCGCGCATGCAGGTTTTGCAGCAGGATGATGTTCACCTGCCGCACGAGCTTGGCCGCACGGTAGTAGCGCTGCATCAGCTGCTCGCTGGCCCGGCGTCCCGGCTTGTCCGTCAAGTCGAGTTGCCTCGCCAACGCGGCCTGCAGGTCGAACACCAGCCGGTCCTCGCGGCGGCCCGACAGATAATGCAGGCGTACGCGCATCGCACCAATGAAGCGTTCCTGGCGTGAAACGGAACGCGCCTCCGCCATGGTCATCAGCCCATGTTTCACAAGTTCGACCCAGGATCTGCCGAGTCCCGCCGCGCGACTGATCCAGAGCACGGTCTGCAAGTCGCGCAAACCGCCCGGACTTTCCTTGACATTAGGCTCCAGGTTGTAGATGGCGTCGTTGTACTTCTGGTGCCGTTGCTGCTGCTCGAGCGCCTTGGCCGCGTAGAACGCGCGGATGTCGAGATGCGTGGCGAACATCGTATGGAACGCCTTCGCCAGACTTCGTGAGCCTTCGAGCAGCCGGTTCTCGAGGAGGCTCGTCCGGATCGTGACGTCGCCGGCCATTTCCGTTCCGCATTGCGCGACGGTGCGCACCGCATGGCCCAACTCGATGCCGACATCCCAGAGCGCGGCGAAAAAACGCTCGATCGCAGCCGCCGGGGCATCCACGTTTTCCGGCAGCAAGATCAGCAGGTCGACATCGGAGTGGGGGAACAACTGCCCCCGGCCGTAGCCGCCAACCGCCAGCAGCGCCAGTTCCACCGGCATAGGCGCCTCGCGCCAAACGCTGCGAACGACGCGGTCGACAAGGCGCGCGTGTTCGCGCAGCAATTTCGGTGTATCGGGGTGCGCGAAGTACGAAGCGCGAAGGTCCTCGCGGCCGCGCTTCAATTCCTCGCGCCACAGGCTCAAGCGCGCCGCGATCTGCAAGGCACGCGGGCCGTCGCTCATTGTCGCGTCGACCAAGGCGCGTCGTTGACCGGTGGCGCGGACGCCATGGCGTCGGGAACCTAAGCCGTGGGTGGCGGCGGGGGCGCGCCATCTGAAGTCGTCAGCACTTCGACGCCCCCATCGGTCACGAGGACCGTATGCTCCCATTGTGCAGACAACGAGTGATCGGCGGTGACGATCGTCCAGCCGTCGGCCAGGCCGCGAATGCCGGGTCGGCCAGCATTGATCATGGGTTCGACGGTAAAGATCATTCCTGGCTGGAGCTTGAGTCCGGTACCGGCGCGTCCATAGTGCAACACCTGCGGGTCTTCATGGAACTGGGTGCCGATGCCGTGGCCGCAGAATTCGCGTACCACCGAGAAGCCGTGGCCCTCGGCAAATTTCTGGATCGTAGCGCCGATGTCGCCCAGATGTCCGCCAGGGCGCACGGCGCGAATGCCGCGCCACATCGCCTCGTAGGTGATCTCCGCCAGGCGCTTGGCCTGGATCGACGGCTTGCCGACGAAGAACATGCGGCTGGTGTCGCCATGGTAGCCGTCCTTGATCACCGTCACGTCGATGTTGACGATGTCCCCTTCCTTCAACTTCTTGTCGCCGGGAATGCCGTGGCAGACCACGTGGTTCACGGAGGTGCACAACGACGCGGGGTACGGCGTGTGCCCCGGCGGCGCGTAATTGAGCGTGGCCGGGACCGTGCCCTGGACGTTAACCATGTAGTCGTGCGCGAGATCGTTGATCGCGCCGGTGGTGATGCCCGCTTCGACGCGGGGCGTGAGGTAGTCGAGGAGTTCGGACGCGAGGCGACCTGCAGTACGCATGCCGGCGATGTCGGCGGAGGATTTGAGGGAGACGGACATGGGTTCAGTTCGGCAAGGGTTTGATTCGCATCAGTTCATTCACGCACGGAGCAGGTCGTTGATGCTGGTCTTGGACCGCGTCTTTGCATCGACCTGCTTGACGATCACGGCGCAATATAGGTGGCAATCGCCTTCCCCAGAAGAAAGGCTGCCCGCGACGACGACCGACCCTGCGGGCACGCGGCCGTAACTCACTTCACGCGTCGCGCGATTGTAGATCTTGGTGCTCTGGCCCAGGAATACACCCAGGCCTAGCACCGAATTTTCTTCCACGATCACCCCTTCGACCACCTCCGAGCGCGCGCCGACGAAGCAGTTGTCCTCGATGATCGTCGGATTGGCCTGCAGCGGCTCCAGCACGCCGCCGATGCCGACGCCGCCAGAAAGGTGGACGTTCTTGCCGATCTGCGCGCAGGAACCGACGGTCGCCCAGGTGTCAACCATGGTGCCTTCGTCCACATGGGCGCCGATGTTCACGAAAGAGGGCATCAGCACCACATTCCTGGCGATGAAGGCGCCGCGTCGGGCAATTGCCGTGGGGACGACACGGAATCCGCCCGCCGCGAAATCGGCTTCGGTGTAATTCTCGAACTTGGTCGGAACCTTGTCGTAGAACTGCGGGAAAGATGCGGTTTTCGTTGATGTTGCCGAACTCACGATCCGGTTGTCGAAAATCCGGAACGACAGCAGAACGGCCTTCTTTAGCCATTGATGGGTGACCCATTGGCCGGCGAGCTTTTCCGCGACGCGAAGGCGGCCGGCATCGAGTTCGGCGATGACTTGCAGCACCGCGTCGCGCACCTCGGCCGGCGTAGCCGCAGGCGAGAACTCGGCGCGCCGCTCCCACGCGGCATCGATGGTCCCTGCCAACCCCGCTGTCTGCGCCAACCCACCCATGTGAAATCCCGGAAAAAGCCGCCATTTTACCGCGAGATGGCGGCTTACCCGGAAAGTCTCAAGTCACATGGCCTTGAAGCGGTGGGAGAAGGTGCGCGATACCGTCAACTTCTCGCTGCGATCGCGCAGGCTGATGACCGGATAGTCGCGCCAGTCACGCTCGATTTTGGCAATGGCGCGCAGGTTGACGATGGTCGCGCGATGAATCTGCCAGAACGTCTCCGGATCAAGTTCCTCGTACAGCTCCTTGATCGGCTTCTTGATGTGGGCATCGCCCGCCGCCGTGACGACCTTGGTGTATTTGTCCTCGGCCTGGAAATACAGCACGTCGTCCGTGGCGATGAGCTTCATCGCCGTACCAAGCGATGCGCGTATCCACTTAAGGTATCCGCTGCTGTCGCGAGCGGCAAGCTGGGCGAGTACGGCGGAGAGGTCCATCGGTGCCGCAGCGAGCCTGAGCTTGAGCCTCGCCACGACCTTGGCCATGCGCTCCGGCGTGACGGGCTTAAGGACATAGTCGACCGCGCCTTCCTCGAACGCCGCAATCGCGTATTCGTCGTAGGCAGTCACGAATACGGCATGGCAGCGACCTTCCAGCGCGCGTGCGACGTCGATGCCGGTCCGGACCGGCATCCGGATGTCGAGGAAGACCACATCGGGACGATGCGTCTCGTACAGCGCCAGGGCATCGGCCCCGTTGGCGGCCTCTGCAATCACCGCCAGTTCGGGCCAGGCCAGCGCCAGCCGCGCCTTGAGCTGCGCGAGCAGCATCGGCTCGTCTTCGGCGATCAGTGCGGTGGGCATCGCGCTTAGGCGTTTTCCGTGAACGGAATGGATAATGTAGCGCGTGTGCCGTGCGGCGGCTGTTCCACCAGATCGAATTTTCCATGTTCGGCGTACAGGGCGCGCAGCCGCTCACGGACGTTGGAAAGTCCGATGCCGTTGCCGGCCTGGTCCGGCGCCGCTGCCGCATTGCCCCGACCGCTATCCATCACATCGACGACTACCTCGGCGCCTTCCCGGCGGGCGGCAACGCGAATGGTGCCGCCCTCGGCCGCCGGCTCGATGGCGTGCTTGATGGCATTCTCGACCAGCGAGATGAGCAGGTTCGGTGGAAACGCATGCTTCTCCAGCTCGGACGGCACGTCGATGGCGAAGTTGAGGCGCGGGCCCATCCGCATCTTCAGGATATTGAGGTAGGCGGCGGCCAAGCCGACCTCCTTGCCGAGCGTGGTCGAGCTTGCGCGCAACTGCGGCAGTGCCGCGCGCAGGTATTCGATCAGGTGCGACAAGAGCTTGCCGGCGGCGCGTGGATCGGTCTCGGTCAGGTATTGCACGGACGCCAGCGTATTGAAGAGGAAGTGCGGCTCGACCTGGGCCTGCATCAGCTTCAACTCGGCCTCGACGGCGTGCTTCGACATGAGGTGCCGTTCCGCTTCGGCCTGATGCAATTTGGCGACGGCATGGGCTTCGCGAAACTTGAGCAGAAAGAAGAGACTTGCGAAGAGTCCCAGCATGAACGCGCCAAGCATCGTCCAGGCGAACCAGGCGGTGTTCTGGGCCACATTGTTGAAGCGGTAAGGCGCCTCGCCAATCGCGTAGCCCTTGATGACGATGATGAGCAACGTGCCCATCAGCGTGCCGAGCGTCACCGCGGCGATCAGCCGCCGAAGCGGATTGGGCTTGCCCCAGGGCGCCAGTGCGTTGACGGTGTAGGCAATGGAAAGTCCGAACACCTGCGCAGAAATAAACGGGTGCCAGAATGGCCGGATATCGTCGATCTTGAGCAGCGCTGCGACGCCGGTATTGATGGCGACGAGAATTAGTACTGTGAGCCAGGAGGCCTGAAAGCCCTGGCGCAGGGTCGCAAGAATCGAGTTGGGCCCGGCCGAAACCAGTGGAGGGATGGGTACGGTTGTCATGAGCCGGATTCTAGTCGCGCCCGCGCATGCCCAAGGACCCATCCGACAGGACGCTTCGGACGGTGATAAAGCGTTCCGCGAAAGCCCGGAACGCTTAGCGACGGAGGATCACAACCGGCGGGTGAAGGCCACGACCCGGTCGATCGCCTCGGCGCGCGCCGCGCGCTCGGCGACCAGTGCAAGGCGCACCCGATTCTGTCCCGGGTTGGTCCCATGGGCCGGGCGGGCAAGGTAGCTGCCCGGGACCACGGCCACGTTCTCCTCGGCCAGCAGCTTCCGGGCAAACAGGGCGTCGTCGATGGGCGTTGCGGCCCAGAGATAGAACGCGGCGTCAGGCATGGCGCACGGGAGACACGGGTCCAGCACGGGTTGCAGCAACGCGAACTTCGCCCAATATTCGGCCCGATTGGCGCGGACGTGGGCCTCGTCGTTCCAGGCGGCGATGCTGGCCGCGGCAATCGCGGGAGACATCGCCGCGCCGTGGTACGTGCGATAAAGCAGGAACGCCATCATCAGCGCGGCGTCGCCCGCCACGTAGCCCGAACGAAGGCCGGGCGCATTGGAACGCTTGGACAAGCTGCCGAAAACTGCCAAACGTGGATAACCTTCGCGACCAAGCAGACGCGCGGCGGCCAGTGCCCCCAGCGGGGGATGCGCCTCGTCGAAATAGATTTCCGAGTAACACTCATCCGAGGCGATCACGAATCCATACTTATCCGAAAGCGCAAAGAGTTCGCCCCACTCGTCGAGATCGAAAACACGTCCGGTCGGATTGTCTGGCGAGCAGACATACAGCAGCTGGGTCCGCGACCATACCTCGGCCGGAACTGCGCGCCAGTCATGCGCAAACGCGGCCCCCGGGTCGGCATTGACACACCAGATCCTGGCGCCAGCAAGCAACCCCGCGCCCTCGTAGATCTGGTAAAACGGATTGGGCACGACCACGGTGGCGTCCGGGCGGGTATCGTCGATCACGGCCTGCGCGAACGCGAACAGGGCCTCGCGGCTGCCCAGGACAGGCAATACCTGCGTGGCCGGATCCAGCGCGGGCAGCGCGTGCCGCCGGCAAAGCCAGCCGGCAATGCACTCCCTCAAGGCGGGGGAGCCCATCGTCATGGGATAATTTGCCAATCCGGGGCCGCCGGCAGCGAGCGCATCCAGCACAATCCGTGGCGTCGGATGCCTGGGCTCGCCGATCGACAGGCTGATCGCGCGTTTTTCGGGATCGGGCGTGATGCCGGCAAACAGCATGCGCAGCCGTTCGAACGGATAGGGGTGCAGCAACGCAAGACGGGGGTTCACGCGGAGGGTCCGTGCAGGAAACGAACGATTATAGCGGCGGCGAATGCGCAGTTCCTGACCGATGTTGAACGTCGTGCCAATGTCGGCCGGTCGGTCACGCGCCCTGACGTTTATCGGGGTGTTGGCGCTGCTCGCGGCGGCCGCGCTGTTGACGGCGGTCATCGCATGGTGGGGCTGGCAGTGGTTAGGTCCCGCCTCGATCAACTGGGCGCCGGCCGCTCAGGCGGATGCCGCAATGTCGTTGCGAGCGTCAGGTTTGTTCGCAGCGCCCGTGGGCGTGCCGTTGCCCGTGGATGCACCCGCGCGAAGCGTGAGCGGTGACCTCAAATTGCTCGGGGTCATGACGGAAGATGGAGGCAAGGGATTTGCCTTGTTCCGCTTGGCCAGCGGTCCAAAGCTTGTGGCGGCCGGGGGCGACATTGGCGACGGCGCCACCCTGGTGTCCATCCAGCGTGATGGCGTCACCGTGCGCGACGCGCAGATGGGCGGCGGTGGGGAACGCCGAATAACTTTGCGCGCACCGGCAATGGCGGCCGCGCCGGTCGTCGTCAGTAAGAGCGGCGGCAAGGCCCCGGTCCGAAGCGCCGCCTGCGTTCCGCCCGCGGGATTCAAGGGCGACGTGTTGCGCCTCAATGCGGAATTGGTCGGCGGCATCGTTGCCCAACCCAATGCGTGGGCGGCGCTGGCGGTGACCGATCGCGGAGCGCTGACAGTGCGCGATGACAGCGGATTCTCGTCCATGCTGGCCATGAAAAAAGGCGACCGGATCGAACAGGCCAATGGCATTGCCCTGCGCGCGCCGGACGACATCGTTAATGCCATCCTGCGACCCTTGACCGCGGGACAAGCAGTGCGACTCGTGGGCTCACGTGGCGGAACGCCGCGCGAGTGGCTGCTGCAGAACGCCGGGACTTGTCCCTGAAGGCGATTGACGCTCGTCAGCCGCCACGCGGGGACGGGAGCCAGTCGAGCAACGCCAAAGGGTCGGCAATCCATCCCGTGGCCGGCCAGGCAGCGCTTGTTTCACCCCCGCCGATATAACCATACTCCGCAGCGATCGTGGCCATCCCGGCGGCGTTGCCGGCGATGATGTCGCGCAGATCATCGCCCACGTAGACACATCGCGATGGCGGAACGCGCAGGTCATTTGCCGCGTGCAATAGCGGCGCCGGATGAGGCTTGGGGAACGGTGTCGTGTCACCTGAAACAACGGTCGTGGCGCGCGGGCTGAGTTGCAGCGCCTGCACGACGGGCATGGTGAATCGCGAAAATTTGTTGGTGACGATTCCCCAGCGCAATCCGCGCCTTTCGATCGCGTCGAGTAATTCCGCCACGCCTGCGAACAACGCCGACGTTTGTGCGAGGCAGGCCGAGTAGTGCGTGAGAAAGGACTCGCGCAGTTCGGCGTAATCGGCGGATTCCGGCGTTATGCCCATGCCAGCGCTTAAGAGTCCGCGCGCGCCGGAAGACGCATGGGCACGCAGCGTTGCCGCGGGAACCGGAGTCAGCCCTCGGTCCGCGCGCACGCGATTCAGGGCGGCGGCAAGATCGCCCGCCGTGTCGGCAAGCGTTCCATCGAGGTCGAAGAAGACGACGTCCACCGGCAGCGGCCGGGCCAGAGGCGTTGCGCCGTCAGCCGACATTTTTTGGCGGCGAAGTAAGTCCGCCGGGTTTGCCGTACGCGGCGACGTAGTTGACCGATGTGTCCGGCTCGAGCCGATAGATTCGCGTCAGTGGGTTGTATGTCATGCCGATCAATTCGGTGAGCTCAAGTCCCGCGCGTCGTGCAAAAGTGGCGAGTTCCGACGGGCGCAGGAACTTCGCCCAGTCATGCGTGCCCCTAGGCAGGATGTTCAACAGATATTCCGCGCCGACGATGGCGAACAGGTACGACTTTGGATTGCGGTTGAGCGTTGAAAACACCACGGTCCCTCCGGCAGCGGCCAGCGCCGCACATGCCGCAACGATCGCGCTGGGGTCAGGCACGTGCTCCAGCATTTCCATACAAGTCACCACGTCGAACGCGCCAGGCGCTTCCACGGCAAGCGCTTCGGCGGCGATCAAGCGGTAGTCCACGACCACACCGGATTCGAGCTGGTGCAGCTTGGCCACGCCCAGCGCTCTTTCGCCGAGATCGATGCCGGTCACCTGCGCGCCGCGCAGCGCCATGGCTTCGGCCAGGATTCCGCCACCGCACCCGACATCAAGCACGTGCTTGCCCGCGATGCCACCGGCTACTTTATCGATCCATTCGAGACGAAGCGGATTGATTTCGTGCAGCGGCTTGAATTCGCTTTCCGGATCCCACCAGCGGTGCGCCAGCGCCCCGAATTTGGCCAGTTCCGACGGATCGACATTCCCGGAAGGAGGGGCTGCGAAGGAGGTTGTGGATGCAGGTGCGGGGGGCGTCATGGGCAGGGGATCGCGATCACGAAAGTTTATCTTGCCACGCGCGAGTATGCGCGAGTAGGGACGCTTCGTTGATAGTGGCGAGACGGCGATCCGCGACAACCTGATCGCCACCGACCCAGACGTCCGTCACGCACTCCCGCCCCGCCGCATGGGTCAGGTGGGACACGGGATCGTACATCGGTAGCGTCTCGATTCCGGATAGATCGATGGCCGCGATATCGGCCCACTTACCCGGTTCGAGCGACCCGGTATGCGCGTCGAGTCCGATCGCGGTCGCACCGTTCAGCGTCGCCATGCGCAGGGCGGTGGCGGCCGGCACGGCGGAGGCATCGCCGCTGGCGACCTTGGCCAGCAGGCTGGCGAGACGCATTTCGCCCATGAGGTCGAGACGGTTGTTGGAGGCTGCGCCGTCCGTGCCCAGCGCCACATTGACACCCAGTCGCAACAACTCGGCGACGGGCGCAATGCCGCTACCAAGCTTCATGTTGGATCCCGGACAGTGCACGACGTGGCAGTGCTGCGCAGCGAGGAGCGCCAGGTCAGCAGGGGCCAGATGCACAGCGTGGATGGCAATGAACGAGGGTCCGGTGGCGCCGAGTCGATCGAGCCGTGCCAGCGGCGTCAATCCCGTGGCGGCACGTGCTTCATCCACTTCCCGGCGCGTTTCGGCAACGTGGGTTTGGATCGGCAGGTCCAGTTGGCGCGCGTACATGACGATCTTGCCCCACGCGTCATCGCCGACCGTGTAAGGCGCGTGCGGGGCGAGCGAAAAGGAGAGGAGCGGGGAGTGCTTGAAGGCGTCGCGCGCCGCCAGTCCGCGCTGCAGGTAGCCATCGACGTCGGCAGCATAGGGCGTCGCAAATTCGAGTACCGGCATGCCCAGCATCGCGCGCATCCCGGCGGCTTCATAAGCGCGTGCGGCGGCGTCCGGGTAGAAATACATGTCGTTGCAACACGTCACGCCGCCAAGCAGCATTTCAGCGGCGCCAAGCAACGTGCCGTCATAAACGAATTCGGGAGACACGAAGCGCGCTTCGTGTGGCCATATATGCCGCTCAAGCCAGACCTGGAGCGGGACGTCGTCGGCGACGCCGCGCATCAGTGTCATCGCCGCATGGGTATGCGCGTTCACCAGTCCCGGAATCAAGGCATGGGTTGGAAGCGTATGCGTCGTGCGCGCGATATAGGCAGCGTTCGCCGCATCCACCGGCAGCAACGCGACGATGACGCCTTTGTCCACGACCAGTGCGTGGCCGGTGAGCACGCCGGCCGGTTCGACCGGGATGATCCAGCCTGCATCAATGCGCAGATCAACTTCTGTCAAGGTATTCATCGAAG
Source organism: Betaproteobacteria bacterium (assembly GCA_039932755.1). Classification (GTDB taxonomy): domain Bacteria; phylum Pseudomonadota; class Gammaproteobacteria; order Burkholderiales; family Casimicrobiaceae; genus VBCG01. Next base: position 23,326 of record JBDTPJ010000001.1, on the reverse strand, counting down.
CCCACGACCTAAGTCTCGCAGTTTCCCTTGTGAATTGTCTGGCTCAGTTGGCAATTTAGCCAGCGATTCAGGACATTGTCTTGTTTGTCATTCCGGGCAAAAGTAGGGGTCCACTTTTGCCCGCCCACCAAAAAAAAGCCCCGCACCAGGCGGGGCTTTTTGAGTCAGAGGGCGACCTACTTCCTGACGATGATCTCGCCCTTGACTTCGACTTCGACGCGACGGTTAGGCGCGAGGCAGGCGATCAGTTCCTTGGACATCTTCATGTTGCAGACGACACTCGGGATCGGCTGCGTCTTGCCCATGCCCAACGTCTCGATCTTGTCCTTCGGTACACCCTTGCTTACCAGGTAGTCGCGAACTGCATCAGCGCGACGCTCCGACAGCTTCTGGTTGTACTGCTGGGTGCCGATGCGATCGGTATGGCCGGTGACCAGGACCAGTTCGAGCTTCTGCACTTGCGCGAGCTTGGACAGGATTTCGCTGTCGATTGCGGCCTTGCCCTCGGGCTTCAGTGCGTACTTGTCGAAGTCGAACAGCGCCTTCGAAGCAAGCGTGATCTTCTGCACTTGGGGTGCCGCAGCCGGCGCGGTTGCTGGTGCGGGCGGCGGAGCCGGGGTGGCTGCGGGCGGCGGTGCGGGCGGTGCAGGCTTCGGCACGAGGTCCGGATCGCATTCGATAATGGCCATCGAAGGTGCCCAATAACCGGTGCGATAGCACAGGTTGCCCGAAAGTCCCTTCGTGCCGTTGTAGACACCGCTCTTTACGGCGCCATCGGTCGGCGTGGGATAGGCATTGCAGGCGTATCCGGTAGTGCAAGGCGCGGTTCCTGGAACGTAGCCCTTTGGATCGGCCATTTGCGCGCCGACGCTGCCGGCGAACGCCACAGCCATCGCGCCAGCACATGCACCGTACACGAAGCGTCGAGTCATTGTTTTACCCCTTTGGCTTTGGTTTTGAACAAGTTTTATACGAACTTGCGATTTTGCGCGTCACGCTAAATGCCTGACGCGACAAATGCTTTGTCTCCCTGGGAAATATAGCACAGCGGTTTTCGCGCCGCAAAGAAAAGGGTCCCCGGGATTGGCCGGGAGCAACAACTGTCGCGGCAATACAACGCCGTGATAAAATCACGTCTTTTCAAGGGCCTCCGGATCGGAACGGAGCCGCGTGTGCGGCGCAAAATGACCGCGCGGCGGGCCATCCTGCCTGAAAAGCCTGTAACTAAAGACCCTGTCCGGGGCGGATTTGCTGTTTCGCCCGCTTTCCAACCCTGCTTATCACCGAAAACTTCCGCCGCCCATGGAGCAGTTCGCCAAAGAAACCCTACCCGTCAGCCTAGAAGCCGAAATGCGGCATTCCTACCTCGATTACGCGATGAGCGTGATCGTGGGGCGCGCACTTCCGGACGTCCGTGACGGCTTGAAACCGGTGCACCGCCGCGTGCTTTTTGCCATGCACGAGGCAAATATCGCCTGGAATCGACCCTACGTAAAGTGCGCGCGGGTGGTCGGCGATGTGCTCGGTAAATACCATCCTCACGGAGACAGCGCGACTTACGAAGCATTGGTGCGGATGGTGCAGGAATTCTCGCTGCGCTATCCTTTGATCGACGGCCAGGGCAATTTTGGGTCCGTCGACGGCGACTCCGCGGCTGCCTACCGCTATACCGAGTGCCGGCTGCAGAAGATCGCCTCGGAACTCCTGGCCGACATCGACAAGGAAACCGTCGATTTCGTCCCGAATTACGACGGCAAGGAGTTGGAGCCGGCCGTTCTCCCATCGCGCCTTCCGAACCTGCTCATCAACGGGTCCTCCGGCATCGCGGTCGGCATGGCCACCAACATCCCGCCGCATAACCTGACGGAAACGATCACGGGTTGCCTGGCGCTCCTCGCCAACGCGGACATCACCATCGACGAGTTGATGGAAATCATCCCTGCGCCGGACTTCCCCACGGCCGGAATCATTTACGGCCTGGAAGGTGTGCGCGAAGGCTACCGCACCGGGCGCGGACGTGTGGTCATACGCGCGCGCACGCACATTGAAGACCTCGAAAAGGGTGGTCGCCAGGCCATCATCGTCGACGAGATTCCGTACCAGGTGAACAAGGCCAACTTGCTCATCCGAATCGGCGAGTTAGTTCGCGAAAAGAAGATCGAGGGTATTTCCGACCTGCGCGACGAATCGGACAAGTCCGGCATGCGCGTGGTGATCGAGTTGAAGCGCGGCGAAGTCACCGAGATCGTGCTCAACAATCTTTACAAGCTCACGCAGCTGCAGGACAGCTTCGGCATGAACATGGTCGCGCTGGTCGACGGCCAGCCGCGCATCCTCAACCTCAAGCAATTCCTGGAATACTTCATCATTCACCGGCGCGAAGTGGTCGTGCGCCGCACGCGCTTCGAGTTGCGAAAGGCGCGCGAGCGCGGACATATTTTGGAGGGCCTGGCGGTGGCACTGTCGAATGTCGACGAGATCATCGCGCTGATCAAGGCGTCGCCCACGCCGCCTGAAGCCAAGACCGCGCTGATGTCACGGCGCTGGCGTTCATCGATCGTCGAGGAGATGTTGCAGCGCGCGGCCGCCGACGCCGCGCGGCCGGACGGGCTCCCTGCCGAGTTCGGCTGGAGCCAGGAGGGCTACCGGTTGTCCGACGCGCAAGCCCAGGCCATCCTCGAATTGCGTCTGCAGCGCCTTACCGGACTCGAGCAGGAAAAGATCACCGGCGAATATCGCGAAGTAATGGCGCTGATCGTCGATCTGCTCGACATTCTCGCCAAGCCGGCCCGCGTCACCAAGATCATCGGTGACGAACTCATCGCCATTCGCGACCAGTTCGGGGACAAGCGCCGTTCGGAAATCATCGCCCAAGGCGTGGATCTTTCGCTCGAAGACCTGATCGCGCCGGCCGATATGGTGGTCACGCTGTCGCACGGCGGCTATCTCAAGTCGCAGCCGGTAGCGGAATATCGCGCGCAGCGTCGCGGTGGTCGTGGCAAGCAGGCCACAGGCACGAAGGAGGACGACTTCATCGACAGGATGTTCATTGCCAATACGCATGACTACATCCTGTGTTTCTCCAATCGCGGTCGCGTGTACTGGCTCAAGGTCTACAACGTGCCGCAGGGTTCCCGCGCGTCGCGTGGCAAGCCCATCGTCAACCTGGTCCCGCTCGCCGACAACGAAAAGATCACGGCCATCCTGCCGGTCAAGGAGTTCACCGACGATCAGTTCGTGTTCATGGCCACGGCCATGGGTACCGTGAAGAAGACGCCGCTGTCCGAATTCTCCCGGCCCCGTGCTTCCGGCATCATCGCGGTGGACCTGACCGACGGGGATTCGTTGATCGGTGTGGCGCTGACCGACGGTACCCATGACGTGATGCTGTTCAGTTCGGGCGGCAAGGCGGTGCGCTTCGATGAAAACGATGTGCGCCCGATGGGCCGAAATGCGCACGGTGTGCGTGGCATGATGCTGGACAAGAAGCAGCGCGTGATCTCTATGCTGGTCGCCGAGGACGAAACGCAGTCCGTCCTGACCGCCACCGAGAAGGGCTACGGCAAGCGCACGCCCATCGTCGAGTACACGCGCCATGGCCGCGGCACCAAGGGCATGATCGCGATCCAGCAAAGCGAGCGCAACGGCCAGGTGATCGGCGCGGCGCTGGTGCGCCCGGACGACGAGGTGATGCTCATTTCCACCGGTGGCGTGCTGATTCGCACCAGCGTCAAGTCGATCCGCGAGATGAGCCGGTCCACGCAGGGCGTGACGCTGATCAACCTGGACGATGGTGAAAAGCTCGCGGGCCTCGAACGCGTGGCGGAAACCGACGACGAAGGCGACGCCGGCGACGAAGCTTAAGCCACAGCTCTAATCCACCCAAGCACAACGACACGCGATGCCTATTGCCGATTCCAACGGCCACGACGCCGAACTCACCGGCCACCGGGCGGCAATCGACGCACTCGACCGCGAGATCCTCGCGCGTTTGAATGCGCGCGCCGGCCATGCGCAGGCGATCGGCAAGCTCAAGGCCGGCCAAAGCGCCTACCGCCCCGAACGCGAAGTGCAGGTACTCGCCCAAGTGGCTGCCAATAATGCGGGGCCGTTGTCAAACGAGGCGGTGACTGGAATGTTTCGCCAGATCATGTCGGCGTGCCTGGCGCTCGAGCAAAAGCTGAAGATCGCGTATCTGGGACCACCCGGCACGTTCAGTCACGCGGCCGTGGGCAAGCACTTTGGCGCGTTCGTTGAGGCGATGCCGCTGGCCACTATCGACGACATTTTTCGCGCCGTCGAGAGCGGGCTGACCGATTACGCGATCGTGCCTGTCGAGAATTCCACCGAGGGTGCGATCGGGCGCACGCTCGATCTCATGTGCACGACGGACGTGTCGGTATGCGGCGAAGTCAAGCTGCGCATCCAGCAGAACCTGTTGTCCAACGTGGGGGATCTGTCTGACATCACCCGCATCTACAGTCACGCGCAATCATTGGCGCAATGCGTGCACTGGCTCGCGACCCACCTCCCTACGGTGCCGCGCGTCGCGGTATCGAGCAATGCCGAAGCCGCGCGTTTGGCGGCGGCAGAAAGCGGCGCGGCCGCCATCGCCGGCGAAACTGCCGCGGAAATCTACGGACTTGCGATCCTCGCGCCGCACATCGAGGACGAACCCAACAACACCACGCGATTCTGGGTGATCGGGCGCCAGAAGGTGGGGCCGTCCGGCCGCGATGAAACGTCGCTGGTCATGTCCTGCCCTAATCGGCCCGGCGCCGTGTATCAGTTGCTGGAACCGCTGGCGCGCCACGGCGTGTCGATGACGCGGTTCGAGTCGCGTCCCGCGCGCACGGGACTGTGGGAGTATCTGTTCTTCGTTGACCTCGCGGGCCATCGCGACGACGCCACGCTCTCGGCTGCCCTAAGTGAACTCGCGCAGCAAGCGCCATTCCTGAAGTTGCTGGGTTCCTACCCCACCGCGCTCGATTGACTTTCCGTGACTGAAATCCACGCATGACGTCGGTCGCTCCCTCCATCGTTGCCCCGGAGGCACCGGACTATGTGCGCGGCCTCGCGCGCTACGTGCCCGGCAAGTCGGTCGAGGATGTCGCGCGTGACTTGAATCTTGATCCGAAGTCGATTGTCAAGCTTGCGTCCAACGAAAACCCGCGGGGCCCAAGTCCCAGTGTGCTCGCGGCAATCGCTGTGGCGGCGACCGAGGTCACGCGCTATCCGGATGGCAACGGCTTCCTGCTGAAAGCGGCGTTGTCACAGCGACTTGGCGTCGACGCCGCGCAGATCGTCCTCGGCAACGGCTCCAACGACATCCTTGAGCTGACCACGCAGGCGTACCTGCGTCCCGGCGACGAAGCCATCTACGCCCAGCACGCCTTTGCCGTGTACCCGCTCGCCACCAAGGCGCGCGGCGCCATCGGCGTCGAAGTGCCCGCGAAGGATTTCGGACACGACCTCCCGCGGATGCACGCGGCAATGACGCCGCGCACCCGCATCGTGTTCGTCGCCAATCCGAACAATCCGACCGGCACGTTGCTGACGGCCGCCGAACTCGAAGATTTCATCGCCTCCGTGCCACGTGATGTGCTCGTGGTGCTCGACGAAGCCTATAACGAGTATCTCCAACCGGAGGACCGCTGCGACAGCATCTCCTGGCTCAAGCACCATCCGAACCTGATTGTTTCGCGCACGTTTTCCAAGGCCTATGGACTTGCGGCATTGCGCGTCGGCTACGGAGTCATGGATGCTGACGTCGCCGATATGCTGAACCGCGTGCGCCAGCCGTTCAACGTCAACGCCTTGGCCCAGGCGGCCGCCGTCGCGGCATTGGCGGATACGGACTATGTCGAGTCCAGCCGCGCGCTCAATCGCGAAGGACTGGCGGAACTCACGCGAGGATTCGCCGCACTAGGACTTGTGTCGGTGCCTTCGCACGGCAATTTCATCCTGCTCAAGGTCGGCGACGCGGCAACCATCAATCGACGCCTGCTGGAACAAGGTGTGATCGTCCGCCCGGTGGCCAACTATGGATTGCCGGAGTGGCTGCGCATTTCAGTGGGCCTTGCTAGCGAAAACCAGCGCTTCCTGGCAGCACTCGGGGCCGCACTCGGCCGCTGATGCGCGCCAATGTGCAATAAGGTTGCGTTGGTTCCCAGTGCGCATCGATAAACTAGCCGTCGTCGGCGTGGGTCTCGTCGGCGGCTCCTGCGCGCTGGCCCTGAAACGCGCGGGCGTGGTGAAAACGGTGGTTGGGATAGGCCGTTCGGCGGGCAATCTCGCCGATGCGCTTCGCCTTGGAGTCATCGACCGGGCACACCGCATCGATGAAGCTTGGAACGGCGAATTGCGCGACGCTGACGTCATATTGCTCGCTACACCGGTCGCGCAATTTCGCGCGCTGTTCGCCACGGTGGCCGACTGTGCCGGTCCCGCCACGATCATCACCGATGCCGGCAGCACCAAGCTGGACGTCATTGCCGCCGCCCGTGCGACGCTTGGCGCCGCGTTGCCGCGGTTCGTGCCCGGACATCCGATTGCCGGCACCGAACATAACGGCGCAGCCGCGGCGTTTGCAACGCTCTTCGATGGCCGCAGTGTCATCCTTACGCCACTGTGCGAGACTCTGCCAGACGCCACCGCACGTATTGCTGCCCTATGGCAAGCCTGCGGGGCCAATGTAACGACTCTCAAACCGCAGAGGCACGACGCGATCTTTGCCGCGGTGTCGCATCTGCCCCATGTGCTTGCTTTCGCGCTGGTCGCCGAGCTTGCGGCGCGTCCTGACGCCGCCGCGTACTTCGAGCATGCGGCCAGCGGCTTTCGCGACTTCACTCGCATTGCCGCCGGGTCGCCGGAAATGTGGCGGGACATCGCACTCGCCAACCGGGAAGCGCTGCTGGCGGAAATCGACCGCTACGGTGACGCATTGCGTTCGGCACGCGCAATGATCGTCAAGGGTGACGGCGATGCTTTGGCCGCTTTGTTTGCCGAGGCGAGCAGCGCGCGCAGGGCCTGGGAGGCAAAGAGCTTGCGGCCGGTGGCCGAGGACAAGGGTTAGCGTTTGGGTTCGGCAACGATGAACGGCGCGGCCAACCGCCAACTCACCTTGACGCCGATGCGAGTGGCCGAAGGCGTGGTGACCCTACCTGGGTCCAAGAGCATCTCCAATCGCACGTTGCTGTTGGCCGCGCTGGCGCACGGGACCACGACGCTGGTCGACGTGCTGGCCGCCGATGACACGCAGCGCATGCTCGACGCGTTGCGTGCGCTCGGCGTCGCCGTCCTCGCCGAACCGTCGGGGCACGAAACGCGAGTATGCGGCGTCGAGGGCGCCTTTCCCATTCGCGCGGGAAATCTGTTCCTGGGTAATGCCGGGACGGCCTTTCGACCTCTTACCGCCGCGCTGGCGATTCTGGGCGGAACGTACCAATTGTCCGGCGTGCCGCGCATGCATGAGCGGCCGATCGGTGACCTGGTGGACGCGTTGCGCGCGCTCGGCTGCGACATCCGCTACCTGGCCAACGAGGGGTTTCCGCCATTGGCAATCGGCACGGCAGGGGGACAAGCCGGCGCATCCGTCAAAATTCGTGGCGACGTGTCGAGCCAGTTCCTGTCGGCCCTGCTCATGGCTTTGCCCCTGGCGCAGGGGAGCGCCCACAGGGAGACAACTGTCAACGTCATCGGTGAACTCATTTCGCGGCCCTATGTCGGCATCACGACTAATTTGATGCGTCGCTTTGGCGTGACGGTGGACACGACGGACGACACGACATTCGTGGTGCCGGCCGGCGCTCACTACACGAGCCCTGGGCTATTGAGCGTCGAAGGCGATGCCTCCTCCGCGTCCTACTTTCTCGCCGCGGGGGCTGTCGCTGGCGGGCCGGTGCGGGTGACCGGCGTCGGGCGCGATTCGATCCAGGGAGACGTTAGGTTTGCTGACGTCCTGGAGAGCCTCGGCGCGGAAATGGGCTTTGGCCCGGACTGGATCGAAGCGCGCGCGGGCAGGCGATTCGGTGGCGGGACGATTGATTGCGTTGCGATTCCCGATGCCGCCATGACACTGGCCATGACGGCGCTATTCGCCGACGCGCCCACGACGCTCACGAATATCGGCAGCTGGCGGGTCAAGGAGACCGACCGCATCGCCGCCATGGCGACCGAGTTGACCAAGCTCGGCGTGGTCGTGAGCTGCGGTGAGGATTGGCTGCGGGTGGTGCCACCCAGCAGTGTCGCGCCACTGCGGGCCGCAACCATCGACACCTATGACGACCACCGCATGGCGATGTGTTTTTCCCTGGCGTCACTCGCCGGGGTAGAGGTCACGATCAACGATCCGGATTGCGTGGGCAAGACGTATCCCGGCTATTTCGACGCGTTCGCGCGCATATCCAAGTGAACGGCGAAATGGCGAAGGTCATTGCTGTCGATGGGCCGGCGGCCTCCGGAAAGGGGACCATTGCGGCGGGCGTCGCGCGGGCCCTGGGCTTCCACTATCTTGATAGCGGATCGCTTTACCGGCTGGTGGCGTTGAAGGCCCTCCGCTCGGACGTCCCGCTGGACCAGCCGTTGCCCTTGGTCCGAATCGCGACGGATCTCGACGTCAGCTTTAGAGAGGGTGGCACGAGCCTGGGTGCCCAGGACGCGACGGAGGCCATCCGCACCGAGGACGTTTCGGCCGCAGCGTCCCGCGTTGCGGTTCACCCGGCGGTTCGGGCAGCCCTGTATGACCGGCAGAGGGCGTTCCGGCGTCCGCCCGGTCTGGTGGCGGACGGCCGCGACATGGGTACCGTGGTATTCCCGGACGCGCTCGTGAAGGTGTTCGTGACCGCTACCGCCGAAGAAAGGGCACGGCGACGTTATAAGCAGTTGATCGCAAAAGGAATCTCCGTTACAATGGAAAGTCTTTTGCGCGAAATCCAGGAGCGCGATGCACGGGATGCTGGAAGGGCGGCAGCGCCGCTCAAGCCAGCACCGGACGCCGTGACCCTGGATACGACGGAACTGACGATCGAAGCGGCCATAGACCGCGTGCTGCAACTCTATGAGGCCGCGGCCGACGCACTTTAGCCGGTGCATTGGTTGCGGATTGACCCACCAGCCCGCCCATCCGAGAAAAAGGGTTCTCGTGGCGAGCGGCTTACACCTTGAAGGAACCAACCCCCATGGCTATTGCCACTGAAATGTCCCCCACCTCGATGCCCGCAAATCCTCCGATGGAAGATTTCGCCGCGATGTTCGAGGAGTCACTCTCGCGCCAGGAAATGCGCCAGGGCGAACTGATCACCGCCGAAGTCGTACGCGTCGAGTTCAACGTCGTCGTCGTCAACGCGGGATTGAAGTCGGAATCGTTCATTCCGATCGAAGAATTCAAGGATGACAACGGAGAGATCGAAGTCAAGGCTGGCGATTTCGTCACGGTTGCCATCGAAGCCCTCGAAGACGGCTATGGCGAGACGCGCCTGTCGCGCGACAAGGCCAAGCGCCTCAAGGCCTGGCACGATCTCGAAGCCGCAATGGAGCAGGGTCTTATCGTCTCGGGCCTCGTCACCAGCAAGGTGAAGGGCGGCCTCACGGTCATGATCAACGGCATCCGCGCGTTCCTGCCGGGTTCGCTGGTCGACATCCGTCCCGTCAAGGACACGTCCCCGTTCGAAAACAAGGCGCTGGACTTCAAGGTCATCAAGCTCGATCGCAAGCGCAACAACGTCGTCGTATCGCGCCGCGCCGTGCTTGAGGAGAGCCAGGGCGAGGTCCGCGAAAAGCTGCTGTCCACGTTGTCGGAAGGCGCTGTGGTCAAGGGCATCGTCAAGAACATCACGGATTACGGCGCGTTCGTCGACTTGGGCGGCATCGATGGCCTGCTGCACATCACCGACCTCGCGTGGCGTCGCGTCAAGCATCCCTCGGAAGTCCTGGCGGTCGGCGATGAAGTCACCGCCAAGGTCCTGAAGTTCGACCAGGAAAAGAATCGCGTATCGCTCGGTCTCAAGCAACTCGGCGAAGATCCGTGGGTGGGCCTGTCACGCCGCTATCCGCAGAGCACGCGTCTCTTCGGCAAGGTCACCAACATCACCGACTATGGCGCGTTCGTAGAAATCGAATCCGGCATCGAGGGTCTGGTGCACGTTTCGGAAATGGACTGGACCAACAAGAATATCCATCCGACCAAGGTCGTGCAGCTGGGCGACGAAGTCGAAGTGATGATCCTCGAGATCGACGAAGAGCGCCGCCGCATTTCCCTCGGCATGAAGCAGTGCATGCCGAACCCGTGGGACGACTTTGCGATGAACCACAAGAAGGGCGACAAGGTCAGCGGAATGATCAAGTCGATCACCGACTTTGGCGTGTTCGTCGGCCTGCCCGGCGGAATCGATGGACTCGTCCATCTGTCCGACCTGTCCTGGAATGCGACCGGCGAAACCGCCGTGCGCGACTACAAGAAGGGCCAGGAAGTCGAAGCCGTGGTGCTTGCCATCGACGTCGAACGCGAGCGCATTTCGCTCGGCATCAAGCAGCTCGAAGGCGATCCGTTCACCAACTTCGTCGCCATGCACGACAAGGGCAGCGTCGTCGCCGGAACGGTCAAGTCGCTGGACGGCAAGGGTGCCGTAATCGACCTGGGCAGCGACATCGAAGGCTACTTGCGCGCGTCGGAATTGTCGCGCGATCGTGTGGAAGACATGCGCACGCACTTGAAGGAGGGCGATGCGGTGTCGGCCATGATCATCAACGTCGACCGCAAGAACCGCAGCATCAACCTGTCGATCAAGGCGAAGGACAATGCCGACGAGGGCGAGGCGATGCAGCGGATCTCCACCGAGAATTCGGGCGCCAACACGGGCACGACCAACTTGGGCGCATTGCTCAAGGCGAAATTGTCCGATAACAAGCCGAACAGCTGACGTTTGAGGGCCGGCGCAATGACCAAATCGGAGCTTATCGACCGTCTAGCGGCGCAGTTTCCGCAGCTGGTCGCCAAGGACGCCGAACTCGCGGTCAAGATGATCCTCGACGCGATGGGAGAATCCTTAGCGAAGGGCGAGCGCATCGAAATCCGCGGGTTCGGCAGCTTCGGCCTAAACTACCGACCGCCGCGCACCGGACGCAATCCCAAGTCCGGCGAGAAAGTGCAGGTGCCACAGAAGTTCGTGCCGCACTTCAAGGCGGGCAAGGAGTTGCGGGAGCGCGTCGATTTCACGGAGGACGGTGCCAAGTGAATTCAGGCCAGAGCGCAATGCCGCTTTGGCCGGAAGGCAGCGATGTTCTGGGCGGCCGAGGCAACTCTGCCGCCCATTTGTTTTTGGGCGTGACGCCCGGAATGGCATAATTGCGCCATGCATATCGTCCGCTGGATCGTCGGCGCCACTGTCTTCATTGCCTTGCTGTTTCTCTCGTTGCAGAACAGCGAACCGGCAGAGCTCAAGTTCTTCAATTTCGCGAGTCTCAGGGCGCCGCTGGTGGTTGTCCTGTTCGTCGCGTTCGCGGCGGGCATCGCGATGGGTCTGCTGGCGGGCGTTTTGCGCGCTGCCCGTCTCAAGCGCCAGGTCAACAAGCTTCGCCGCGAGCAGCGCAAGCTCCAGGATCCGACCGGCGTCACGTCCGGCTCAAGCACGCCCGGAACGTCGCCCGCCACAGGAACGTCCTACGTTCGCGGCGACGGCCCGCCTTACCGCCGCTAGCGCGTTTGGGCTGAATCGTCCCGCATGGACTTCGAGCTTTGGTGGCTGCTTCCGATACCTTTCATCTTCTTCCTGATGGGTTGGATTGCCGCGCGTATTGACATCAAGCACCTGCTGCGCGAATCGCGTGCGCTGCCGTTGTCCTATTTCCGCGGCCTGAATTTCCTGCTCAATGAGCAACCCGACAAGGCCATCGAGTCGTTCATCGAGGTGGTCAAGGTCGATCCGCAGACCATCGACCTGCACTTCGCGCTGGGGTCGCTCTTCCGTCGGCAAGGCGAAATCGAGCGCGCCATCCGCATGCACCAGAACTTGCTGGACCGCGTGGACCTGCCCGCGGAGAAGCGCACCATGGCCACCTACGAACTGGCCCAGGACTTCCACCGCGCAGGCTTGCTCGACCGCGCCGAGGAAATGTTCACCAAGCTTGACGGCACGCACTACGAACATTCGGCACTTTCGCACCTGATCTCCATTTACGAAACCGAGAAGGACTGGACCAAGGCCATCACGGCCACCCAACGCATGGAAGTTCTGGCCAAACAACCGTACTTCAAGGAAATTGCGCAGTACCACTGCGAGCTGGCCCAAGCCGCGCTCCTCAAGGCCGACGACGCTGCCGTGCGCGCGGAACTGGAACGTGCCTACGCCACGTATCGCGGATGCGCGCGCGCCACGCTGCTGCAGGGGGACCTCGAGGCGCAGCAGGGGAAAGCCGCAGATGCATTGACGACGTGGCAGAAGATCGAAACGCAAAATCCCGCATTTCTGGCTTTGGCGGCAGACCGCTTTGCCGACCTGTATCGCCGGCAGGGCGAAGTTACACAGGGAATCCGCGTGCTGCGAAATTACCAGGCACAGTATCCATCGCTCGACCTGCTCAATGCGCTGTTTACGCTGGTGCTGGAGCAGGAAGGGCCGGATGCGGCGGCTACATTGATCAAGGATGAGCTCTCGCGCAACCCGACGCTACTCGGGCTCGACCGTTTGCTGGAGGCCCAGCTGCTTGGCGCGTCGGCCGAGCGTCGCCACGATCTCGAGCTGGTCAAGGGACTTGTAGGTCAGCACATCAAGCGCCTGGGCATGTACAAGTGTGACAACTGCGGCTTTCGCGCCAAACAATATTATTGGCGTTGTCCGGGGTGTCTCAAGTGGGAAACCTACTCGCCGCGACGCACCGAAACGCCGGACGGTTACGCGTGACGGAATCGACAATCCAGGAATCCGGGAACAGACATAACAGCATGGATCCCAAAGTCATCGTTGCGCTTGATTTCGCCAACCCGATGCACGCACTGGCGCTGGCCGACAGGCTCGACCCGCGCGCGTGCGCGCTAAAGGTCGGCAAGGAGATGTTCGTCGTCGCCGGACCGGAGCCTGTGCGCTGGATGATCCAACGTGGATTCAACGTGTTTCTGGACCTTAAGTTCCACGATATTCCCAACACGGTGGCGCAAGCCTGCGCTGCCGCGACGCGCCTGGGTGTATGGATGCTGAACGTGCATGCGGCAGGCGGCCGCACAATGTTGCGCGCCGCGCGCGAGTCCGTTGACGCGACGGCAGGTGAGCAAGGCGCCAAGCCACCTCTGCTGATTGCCGTCACCGTCCTGACTAGTCTCAACGATGATGACCTGCGCGAGCAGGGAGTGGCTGGCAACGCGGCCGCGCAGGCGGTCAAGCTTGCCCGCATGACCTTCGAATGCGGGCTCGATGGCGTGGTCTGCTCCGCGGTCGAGGCGAAAGACATGCGCGTCGCGCTGGGCCCCGCATTCAAGCTGGTCACGCCCGGCATACGACCCGCCGGCTCGGCCAAGGATGACCAGGCGCGCATCATCACGCCGGCCGCCGCCATCGCCAATGGCGCGGACTACCTCGTGGTGGGACGCCCCATCACGCAAGCCGATGATCCGGTTGCGGCACTTGCGTCCATCAACGCTGCCATTGGTAGTGCCGCATGAAGATCACGATGATCGGTTCGGGATATGTCGGGCTGGTCACCGGCGCATGCTTGGCCGAGGTCGGCAACGACGTGCTGTGCCTTGATGTCGACGCTGCCAAGATCGAGATCCTGAAGCAGGGCGGCGTGCCCATTCACGAGCCCGGCCTCGAGCCGATGGTCCGCCGCAACGCTGCCGCCGGGCGTCTGCAATTCACCACTGACATCGACCGCGCAGTGGCACACGGTGCCGTGCAGTTCATCGCCGTCGGCACGCCTCCCGACGAGGACGGCAGTGCAGACATGCAGTATGTGATCGAGGCCGCACGTAATATCGGGCGGCGCATGACCGAGCCCAGGGTCATCGTCGACAAGTCAACCGTGCCAGTGGGCACGGCCGACCGCGTCAGCGCGGCGATTGCCGAAGAACTTGAACGGCGCGGCAAGAACATTGCATTCGCCGTTGCCTCCAATCCGGAGTTCCTGAAGGAGGGCGCTGCGGTAGAGGACTTCATGAAACCCGATCGCATCGTGGTCGGCGCCAATGACGAACGCGCTATCGCGGTTCTGCGCGCGGTCTACGCGCCGTTCATGCGCAATCACGAACGACTTCTGGTTATGGACGTGCGTTCAGCCGAACTGACCAAGTACGCGGCCAACGCCATGCTCGCCACGCGCATTTCATTCATGAACGAGGTCGCGAACCTGGCCGACCTTCTGGGGGCCGATATTGAAATGGTGCGCCAGGGCATTGGCTCTGACCCGCGCATCGGCTATCACTTTCTCTATCCTGGCATCGGCTACGGTGGCAGTTGTTTTCCCAAGGACGTCAAGGCGTTGCAATTTACCGCGACGCAACTTGGCCGGCCATTGCGCGTCATTGCAGCGGTGGAGGCGGTCAACGAAGCGCAAAAGCTCGTCGTGGTGGAAAAAATTGTCGGCCGCTTCGGTGAGGACCTTTCCGGCCGTCGCCTGGCGCTTTGGGGCCTCTCCTTCAAGCCCAACACCGACGACATGCGCGAAGCGCCCTCCCGCACCATCGTCGACGCTCTGCTGGAGCATGGTGCAACCGTGGTCGCTTACGATCCTGTGGCCATGGATGAGGCGCGCCGCGTGTTCGGGCCGCTTGCCGGTCTTTCCTTTGCCGCATCGCCGCTCGAGGCCTGCGAAGGTGCCGATGCACTGGTCATCGTGACCGAATGGAAGGAGTTCCGCAGCGTCGACTTCGATGCACTGAAAGGCCGGCTGAAGTCGCCGGTGATCTTCGACGGCCGCAACCTCTACGACCCACCCCAGGTCAAGGCGGCAGGCTTCGAGTATGCGGCCATCGGCCGGCGCTGACCCTCCTTCGTTCCTTTCCAATACCGTCCTGTCCGCGCTCATGTCCACCCATCGCTTCTCGACTTTCCGCGACCGCGCTGCGCGCACACGACTGCTCGTTGTCGGCGACGTCATGCTGGACCGCTACTGGTTCGGCGACGTGGAGCGCATTTCGCCAGAGGCGCCCGTACCGGTCGTTAGAATCGCGCGCACCGAGGAGCGCCCTGGCGGTGCCGCCAACGTCGCGCGCAATGCCGTCGCGCTGGGCGCCGCGGCAACGCTGCTCTCGGTCATCGGTGACGACGAGCCCGGCGCGACGCTCGAGCGGCTGCTCGCGAACGAGCAGGTGCGCACGTCGTTCCATCGAGAGGCGTCGCTGGCGACGACCGTCAAGCTGCGCGTGATCGGCCGCCAACAGCAACTGTTGCGGATCGACTTCGAGACCGCCCCATCCCACGAAATACTCGCGACCAAGCTCGCCGACTACGAACGGCAGTTGCAGGACGCCAACCTGGTGATCCTCTCCGATTACGGCAAGGGCGGCCTGGCCCATATCGGAACTATGATCGAACGCGCCCGCGGCGCGGGCAAGGCCGTACTTGTGGATCCCAAGGGCGAGAACTACGCGCGCTATCGTGGCGCCACGCTGATCACGCCTAACCGCAGCGAATTCCGGCAGGTGGTCGGTCGCTGGAAAGATGATGATGAATTGGCCGCAAAGGCCGAGGCGCTGCGTCGCGAATTGTCCCTGGAGGCGGTGCTCGTCACGCGCGCGGACGAAGGGATGAGCTTGTATTCAGCCGAAGGCGCGCTGACGATTCCGGCGCAGTCGCGCGAAGTGTTCGACGTCACGGGCGCGGGCGACACCGTCATTGCGACACTGGGCGTTCTGTTGGCCGCCGGTGCATCTTTGCCGGATGCCGTCCGTGTGGCCAACGAGGCCGCCGGTGTGGTGGTGGGCAAGTTCGGCACCGCGGTAGTGCACCCGAACGAACTGAGCTAGTGTTGAGTCCCGTCACGGGCGATCCGTCCGTGCTAGTGGCTAGCGCCAGCCGCGAGCGGATCCGGCTGATCGAGGCGCAGCGCCGGGAACTGCGGCAGACATTCATACGCCGCTTCTGGCTGCGCTGGCACATGGTGCTGATGCTCATTGCCACGTTTGGCGCGGGCCTTCTCGCCAACAAGTTGATGCTGTTGATCCCGGTGCACGAAATGGCGCTGCGCTGGGTGTTGGCGCTTGCGGTTTCCTATCTCGCTTTTTTCGGCTGCGTGCGGATATGGCTTGCCTATGTCGGGGCGCGACCCATCTACGGCGGCGACGGTTCCGACGTGCTCGGAAGCATTGACCCGGAAACGCCAGGTACCACGTCCGCCATCTTTCATGGTGGTGGCGGTCAATTCGGCGGAGGAGGCGCGAGCGGTGATTGGGGGGATTCGTCGGTCGGTTCCGTGGGCAATATTTCGAGTGGCGCAGCCGACATAGGTGACGCCGATGGCTGCGGCTTGATCATCCTGGGCATCGCGGTGCTGGCGCTGCTGGCGGCTACTGCTGGCGGTGTGGTTTACCTGCTCGTCGGCGCGCCGGCGATGCTCGCCGACACGGCATTCAGCGCGCTCCTGGCCGGTGGTCTCGTCAAGCACGTCAGGCGAATGGACGAACTCGATTGGGAAGGCAGCGTGCTACGTTCCACCTGGAAGCCCTTCGTGGGCGTCGTTGTCATGGCGCTGATTGCGGGAATCGTCGCCCACTTGGTCGTCCCCGGCGCACATACATTGACTGAAGTGCTGATGCAGTTCCATTGACCATGCCTAAGTCCAAGACCATCTACACCTGCACGGAATGCGGCGGTTCCGCCCCCAAGTGGCAGGGACAATGTCCGCATTGCTCGGCCTGGAATACGCTGGTGGAATCGGTCGCCACACCTGCGGCGGTGCGGTTCGCAACGGTCACCGGATCCCGGTCCAGCATCGTCTCGCTGTCCGCCATCGAGACCCGCAATACGCCGCGCATCCCGACCGGACTCGAGGAATTCGACCGCGTGCTGGGCGGCGGCCTCGTGCCCGGCGGCGTGGTGCTGATCGGCGGCGATCCCGGCATCGGCAAGTCGACGTTGCTGCTGCAGGCATGCGCGGCCCTGGGTGCCACCCACCGCACGCTCTACGTCACGGGCGAGGAATCGGTGGAGCAGATCGCGCTGCGCGCGCAGCGCCTGGGGCTGGTGAACGCGCCGGTCGAGCTGCTGGCCGAAGTCCAGCTCGAGGCCATCGTCGGCGCGATCAATTCGGCCAAGCCGGAGATCGTGGTCGTCGACTCCATCCAGACCGTCTACACCGAGGCGCTGCAATCCGCGCCGGGCAGTGTAGCGCAGGTGCGCGAATGCGCGGCGCAACTGACCCGGCTCGCCAAGCAGCAGGGCGTGGTGGTGATCTTCGTCGGCCACGTGACCAAGGAGGGCGCCATCGCCGGCCCGCGCGTGCTGGAGCACATCGTCGACGCCGTGCTGTACTTCGAAGGCGACCCGCATTCCAGCTTCCGCCTGGTGCGGGCGATCAAGAACCGGTTTGGCGCGGCCAACGAACTGGGCGTGTTCGGCATGACCGAACGCGGATTGAAGGGGGTGGCCAATCCCTCCGCGCTGTTTCTGTCGCAGCACTCCGAGTCCGTGCCGGGATCGGCCATCGTCGCGACGTTGGAAGGCTCGCGGCCTTTGCTGGTGGAAATTCAAGCGCTGGTGGACCCGATTCAGGGCGGTGTGCCGCGACGCTTGGCGGTCGGTCTGGAGGCGCCGCGCTTGGCGCTGTTGCTGGCCGTCCTGCACCGCCATGGCGGTGTCGACGCCGGTGGCTACGACGTCTTCGTCAATGCGGTGGGAGGTGTGCGCATCCAGGAGCCGGCGGTCGATTTGGCCGTCTTGCTGGCGATAAATTCATCATTGAAAAACAATCCGTTGCCATCGAAATCTATTGTATTTGGTGAGGTCGGACTGGCAGGGGAAATCCGGCCGGTCCAGCGCGGCCAGGAGCGCATTCGCGAGGCCGCCAAACTCGGTTTCAAGACCGTCCTGATTCCGACCGCGAACAAGCCCAAGCAGGGAATCGACGGCGTCAAGGTCCTGACCGTGGACCGCGTGGACCAGGCGTTGGCGTTGCTGCGGGACTGATTCGTGGATTGGCCGAAATAGGCGGTCGACCCGATCCACACCTTGGCCGACCGCGCCAATTCAGCCGACGAGCAAATCCCTGGCTTCCGGGAGACTGTCGGACTGGAACTCTTCCGGCAGCTTCGCGCAAAGATCGCGCAAAGGCACGAGACCCTCGGTCGGTCGGCCGAGCGCAATCGCCGTGTGGGACAGGCTAACCGCAGCCCTGAGTTCGAGCAGCGTCGCGCCTTGCCCGGCGGCGATATCGAGCGCTGTCCGATGCGCATCCATGGCCTCAGCCGCGTGGGCCGGGCTACTGCGTATCAGGCAAATGCCGCGCAAACGATGCAACTCCGAGACATAGAACCCGACGCCCGGTTCGGTGACGGTTTGCAGCGCTGAACCGATGAGCTCGAGCGCTTCGGCATATCGCCGGGACTTGGCGCGGCCCTCTGCCAGCAGCCCGGCGTAGTAGCGCATGAATGGCCCGGCAGCAGAAGCGCGCGGATATTCGGCCTCCATTATCGCCAATCCGCCATCGAGATCCCCGGCGTTCGCCTGTTGCCAGCCCAGCAGGAACGCGGCGTGGGCGCGTTGCGGCGGGATGTTGTATTTTTGCGCCATTTCGAGCAGGCGATGCGCATAGTCGGAGAGCGACGCGGCGTCGTGTCCCATCTGCGCAACTACGACGGCGTTGTGCAACGCGTGGATGCGGGAGCCGATCATGCCGATTTCGTTGGCAAGCGTGATCCCCTGATCGAGGCAGCGAGCGGCATCATCCTGGCGACCCTGCGCGCTCCAGATCGAGGCCTGGACGCAGAACGCGCAAACCCCCGGATCGTGCCCACCGTATACCGGCCCCATCCAACTGTGCTTCGCCCTGTCGTAACGTTGGATTCCCTCTTCGCAGGCCAGGCGCGCCGTGGGAATTTCGCCGCGAAACCACGCCGTCGACCACAGGCAATGGAATCCTTCGAGAATGAGGTCGCCGTCGCCGGATTGACGACCGTGCAACATGAGTTCGTCGGCATGCACACGTGCACGGTCCAGGCGCCTGCCGACGTTGGCGTTGAGCCAGAGCCCCCAAGTTGCCCTGAACCGTTCGTTTTCGCCACCGACCGACGTGGCCAGCTCGAGGGCACGGCGGTACAAATCCTCCGCTGCGGGATTCCCCGGACCCATGACTATCCCGACGGGAGGTCCCAGTTTGAGCAACAGGCCAAGCTCGCGTTGCGCTCGCTCCCGCGGATCCTCAAGCTTTTCCGCTTCTGCCAACGCTGCCTTGAAATGGGCGATCCCCTCAGTAAAGGACGACCGCGCGATCGCGCGGTCACCCGCTCGTTCTCGATAAGTACACGCAAGGTCGAACAGCTCGGCGTGATGAAAGTGATGCGCGAGCAGTTCCGGTTCGACCTCGGCAATGGCGGCGAAATTCGCCATCAGCACGCGTCCGATCCGCTCGTGCAGCTCCTGCCTTCGCGCCCGCAGCAGGTTCTCGTAGGCAACGTCGCGCAGCAGCGCATGCCGGAAGCTATAGCCCGACTCCGTGGCACGAGTCTGCCGGTACGCCAAGCCGGCCTCGATCAGTCGAAGAATGCCGGCCGCCAGCTCGGCAGCGGAATAGGAGGCGACGGCGGCGAGCAACGCATGCGAAAACTGCTGCCCGATCACCGCTGCCACCTGCGCTATTTCCCGCGCCGGTCCCAGCCGGTCGAGGCGGGCCATCAACGAGTCCTGCAACGACGTGGGCACCGTGGGCCGGTCCGGCGAGTCGGACTCGAGCACGGTCTTGGTGAGTTCCTCGACGAACAGTGGGACGCCATCGCTCTTGGCGACGATGTCGTCGACGATGGCGGATGCGAGCACGCGCGGCGCCGCGATGTCAGCCACGAGTTCGGCCGACTGCGCGCCGGTGAGGCGGGTGATCCCTAGCGACGAGAACTGCGCCCTGTCCGCCCAGGGCGACACGAATTCCGGCCGTGCCGAGATGAGCGCCAGCAGGCGTGTCGACGCAATACTGTCGATCAGCCGGGTCCACAGCTCCCTGGACGTCGGATCGATCCAGTGCGCGTCCTCCAGCAGCAGCAACACCGGCGCGTCATCGGCCAGTCCGGTCAACAAGTCGACCAAGGCGGCAATCGTCTCGGCCTTGCGTTGAACGGGGGACAGCTCCAGTTTCGGGTACCGGTCGGTGGGCAGCGTCAACAGATCCGCGATCAGGCTTGCCGCCGCCGTCGCGGTACCTGTCGTCGCCTTGCGCAGCATCGCGTCCAATTTCTCGAGCTTGACCGAGTCGCAATCGTCCAACGCAAATTCTGCGGCGCGCTCGAGGTGGCGGATCACGGGGTAGAGCGCGCTGTTGGTGTGGTAGGGCGAGCATTGGCAGGTCACGTGGTAGCAGGGCTGGTCGGCGATATGCTCGAACAACATGTCGACCAGGCGCGACTTGCCCATGCCGGCCTCGCCGCTGACCAACAGGGCGGATCCCTCGCCCTGCGTCGCGCGCCGCCAGCGTTCGAACAGCAATGCGGTTTCTTCGTTGCGGCCGACAAAGGCGCCACTATTCGCGTTGCGCGTCACCGCGAAACGTCTTTCGACGACGGCTTCGCGCAGGACTTGCCAGACGTGGACCGGCGCGGCAAAGCCCTTTATTGAACGATCACCCAGAGAGTCGTATTCAAAGCGCCGCCCGAGCAGATGGTGCGTGTTGCTGGAGATCAGAATCGCATTGGGTTCCGCCAGCGACTGCAGTCGCGCGGCAAGGTTGGGCGTCTCGCCAACGATGCCATGTTCGCGCGCCGATCCCATGCCGATGACGTCGCCGATGACCACGGTCCCCGTCGCAATGCCCACGCGCACCTGAAATTCGCGTCCGTCCGGATGTTTCAATTGTGCGACGGTCTCGACGATGGCGATGGCCGACCGCACCGCGTGCTCCGCCGCATGCTCATTTGCGTTTGGATAGCCGAAATACGCAAGCACGCCATCGCCCATGAACTTGGCGACGTACCCCTGGTACCTGGAAATGGCGCCCGCGCAGAGGTCCTGGTATTGACCGATCAGCTTGCGCACGATCTCGGGGTCGAGCAAATTAGCTAACTCGGTCGAGCCCACCAGGTCGCAGAACATCACGGTGATCTGGCGCCGCTCAGCCACCTGCGTTGGCGCTGCCGCCGCGGCCGGTTCCGGCTCGCCCGGGTGTGGCTTTGGCCGCGATTCGATTCGCCGGGCCTCGAGCGCGCGCAGCAGCTTGCGCCTGTGTCCGAACGACAGGCCGAGCTTCTCCATGTCGACTTCGGTGAGATCGGCCAACACCTCGAAGTCGATATCGTGGCCGGCAAAGAGCGGAAAACACTGTTCCAGCCCGTTTGCCGTCAGCCATTCTTCAAGGTTGATCAAGGGACGTCACAGCTCCACGGTGCGTGCGTTCCGCAATCTAGGCGCGTTGCCGCGCCCGGTCAATTGCCGGCCCTTTGGGACGCGGCGAGGTCCCTGCGCCTAGCCGATCCGTCGAGCGTGCACCAACGGATACTCGGCACGCCGCTCGAAACCTAGGCTTCGGTAGACGCCGAGCGCGCGTGCCTTGCTGCTTTCGACGTGCAGGAACGGCGTCTCGCCGGCCCGCAGCATGCGATTGACGACCCGGCTCGACAGCGCTCGCGCGTAGCCGCGACCTTCAACGTCGGGATGGGTGCAGACGGCGCTGACCTCGCGACAGTCGCGTACCCACAGCCTCTCGCCGGCCATCGCAACCAGCCGGCCATCTTCACGGATGCCGATGTAAGTGCCAAGTTCGATCGTGCGCGGACGGAAGGGCCCCGGGTGCGTAAGCTCGACCAACGCCAACATCTCCGGAACGTCGGCGGGGCCGAGGATGGTCGCGTTGAATTCGCCCTCCGGAAGCGGCGTCCGGTCCGCGCGAATCATCTGTGTGAGCAGCGACGCGTGCACCGTTTCCCAGTTGCCCGGCAGCTTGAGCGTGAACGGGCCGGCATAGCCCATGTCGTCGCCTATCTCCACCAGTGCTTCAAGGGCAGTGATGTTTGCGGATTCCGCACCGGGCAACCCCGCGATCGGGGAAACGTCGACGGGATAGCGCCGTGCGAGCGGTCCACCCAGCGCGATGTGCGCGTGCCGCGTCGCGAGACTCGCCCAGAAGGGATTGTCGAGTTGTCGCTGGATGTCGGCGGAAGTCACGAGACTATGAGTACGTGCTTGGTAATGGCTACGCCAACTATGTAGGTAAACATCGCAAGTGCGGCGACGAACGCCCAGATCCGGACTGATTTGCGCTTGGCAGATTTGAGGGCAACGGAACCAAGCGCAATATACGCCACCAGCGCGATGACTTTGGCGGTCAGCCAGCTCTGCACAAACGGGTACTGGGCGCTCAATATGACCATCGTGACCGCACTGGCGAGCAGCACGGTGTCGATCACGTGCGGCAGGAACCGCATCCAGCGCGCGCGCAGGATCGCCGCGTGCCGCCAGGTCCAGATGCCGCGCAGCAGGAAGAGGCTGCCGCTCAATGCGACGCAGACAATGTGAATGTATTTGGCGACGGCGTAGCTCATTGGATCCGCAAAGATGGAGGGCACGACTGCCGGGCTCCATTCTATGCGGGAACCCGGCGCCGAATGAGCGCCCGGCCATGCCGCTATACTTCCCGTCATGAGCCATCCGCGACATTGGAGTTTGGGAGCGAAGCTGACCCTGGCCGGGGCGCCGTTCATGCTCCTGGGGCTGCTTGCGATCTGGGTGACGCTGTGGGTCACCTGGCAATTGGATGGCGGTGCCGCGGCCATCAACGAAGTCGGCCGCATGCGGATGCAGGCCTACCGGATCGCGTTTGCGCTATCCAGCGGTGACACCAAAATTCCGGCGCAGCGGGCGGGAGAGTTCGACCGCAGCCTCGATCTTTTGCGAAAGGGAGATCCGGAGCGACCGCTGTTCGTGCCCTGGGACGACGTCACGCGCCAGCAGTACACGTTGGTGGAACGCGATTGGGCAGCGTTCCAGGGCCGTTGGACATCCGCCTCGCCGAATCCGGGCATCGGATTGGCTGAAGAGACGGCAGGCATCGTCACGGATATCGACACGCTGGTCGGTGGCATCGAGCACCACATGTCGCGGTGGACGACGCTTCTGCACCTGCTGCAGATCGGCATGCTTATTTTTGCAACGCTGGGGGCAGCGCTGTTGCTCTATATGGGCTACCGGTTCGTGCTGGAGCC